>MNCR01000017.1 GCA_001914535.1 Candidatus Rokubacteria bacterium 13_2_20CM_69_15_1 | reverse complement strand
ATAGACAAGCTAAACACGACCGCACCAAACGCCACGAGCGGAAGCACGTTGGGCCGCCGAGCTTCAGCGACCGCATCATCAGTCCTTCGGGAGCAGGATCCCGACGTTCTTCTTGTCTTCGGGGAACCAGGCGCGCGCGACACGCGCGAGATCGGCCGCGGTCACGGCGCGGATCTTCGTGAAGAACTGGTCCTTCTGCGCGTAGCCGCCGATCACCTCGAAGCGCGCGAGCAGCGAGGCCCGTCGGTGGATCGAGTCCTCCTGAAAGACGAACGCCGCTTCGATCTGGTTCTTCGCGCGCTGGAGCTCTTCGTCGGTGACCCGCTCCTTCTTGAGGAGCTCCACCTGCGCGAGCAGCTCCTTCTCCAGCGTCTCCGCCGTCTGCCCGGGCATCGGCGTCGCCCAGAACCAGAAGAGATTCGGGTCGACCGAGAAGTAGGCGTAGTCGCCGCCGGCCTCGAGCGCGAGCCGCCGCTCGTAGACGAGGCTGCGGTAGAGCCGAGAGGCCCGCCCGCCGGACAGGACCGTCGAGAGGACCTCGAGCGGCGCGGCGTCCTCCGAGCGGTGATTCGGGACGTGATAGGCGATGTAGACGATCGGCAGCTCCGCCTGTTTGCGCACGACGACGTGCCGCTCGCCATTCGGCGGCGGCTCGACGGCGAGCACGGGCGGCGGCGCCGGCCCGCGGGGGATGCGACCGAAACGGCGCTTGATCCGCTCGAGCGCATCGGGCGCGCGGAAATCGCCGACGGCGACGACCATCGCGTGGTTCGGGACATAGTACGTCCCGTAGAAGGCGCGGATCTCCTCGGGCGTGATCCGTGCGATGTCCGCCGTCCAGCCGATGATCGGAAAGCCGTACGGGTGCGCCTTGAAGGCGATCGACGCCACCTCCTCGCCGAGGAAGCCCCCCGGGTCGTCCTCGGTGCGCGTCCGCCGCTCCTCGATGACCACCTGGCGCTCCGACTCGATCTCCTTGGGGTCGAGCAGAAGGTTCCGCATGCGGTCCGCTTCGAGCTCGACCACGAGGTCGAGCTTGTCGGCGGCGATGTCGACGAAGTACGAGGTGACGTCCTGCGAGGTGAAGGCGTTGTCCTGGCCGCCGTTCTGCTCGACGAGGCGCGCGAACTGGCCCCGCCCGTGGGTGGGCGTGCCCTTGAACATCAGGTGCTCGAGGAAGTGCGCGATGCCGGTCGCCCCGCGCCGCTCGTCGCGCGAGCCGACCCGGTACCAGACCTGGAAGGACACGATCGGGCTCCGGTGGTCCTCCAACAGGAGGACCCGCAGCCCGTTGTCGAGCGTCTCGGCGACAACCGCGTCCGCGGCTTGGGCCGGGGCCCAGCCGAGGAGGAACGGGACGAGCAGGAACGCGAGGATCTTCCTCACAGTTGGATTAGTGTATCATCCGCGCTGATGCGGCTCGACGCGCTCCTCCTCCTTCTCGGGTTCGTGCCGACGCTCGCGTTCGCGGAGCCCTGCGCCGAGCCGTTCGTCGCCGTCTACGCGAAGGTTTCGCCGGCGGTCGTGTCGATCCACGCGACCAAGATCAACAAAGCGAAGCCGCAGCGTCGCTTCGAGACGATCGTCGGTTCGGGCGTCGTGATCGAGCGAGACGGCCAGGTCCTCACGAACGCCCACGTCGTCGACGGCGCCGCGTCCCTCTCCGTCACGCTCGACTCGGGCACGAAGGTGCCGGCGCGGGTGATCGGGCTCGACTCGATGCTCGACCTGGCGCTGATCCGGATCGAGACGACGAGCCCTCCGCCCACCGCGTCGCTCGGCGACTCGTCCACGCTCCGCGTGGGCGACGAGGTCGCGGCGATCGGCAACCCGATCGGCCTGGAGCAGACGATGACGCGCGGGATCGTGAGCGGCCTCAACCGCATCCTGCCGGGTCTCGCCGAGCAGCCCTTGATCCAGACCGACGCCCCGATCAACCCCGGCAACTCGGGCGGCCCGCTCGTGGACCGGTGCGGCCAGGTCGTCGGGATCAACACGTTCATCTCCGAGGAGGCGCAATCGATCGGCTTCTCGGTGCCGATCAACAGCGCGAAAGCGATCCTCCACGATCTCCGGGAGATCGGGCATGTGATCCGCCCCTGGCTCGGCATGCAGGGACGCGCGGTGGACGCCAGCGTCTCGGCGTTCGTCAAGCTGCCGCTCGTCACTGGCTATCTGGTCGAGATCGTCGACGACGGGAGCCCGGCGGACCGCGCCGGCGTGCACGGCGGCACCACGTCGGTCGTCATCCAGGGCGAAGAATACCTGCTGGGCGGCGACGTCCTCACCGCGATCCAGTCCACACCGATCCGGACCCACGCGGAGTATCTCGCGACGGTACGGGCCCTCAAGCCCGGTCAGCGCGTGAAGATCACGCTCGTGCGCGACGGCCAGAGCCGCGAGCTCACGCTGACCGTCGCCGAACGCCCCCGCCTCCCCGCGGACCTGGTGGAGTGACTCGTCGGCCCAGCAGACGCCGGGCGGTCGCGAAGATCCGGCGCAGCATCGCTCGCGTGAGCTTGCCGGTGAACGTGTTCTGCTGGCTCGGGTGGTACGAGGCGATGAGCGTGACGCCGTCGGCGAAGCGCGTCACGGCTCCGTGCGCAAAGCGCGGGGCGCGGGGCGGAAGGGGCGCGCCGAGCCGACGCCGCGCGCGCAGGTACGCCAGCCACCCGATGCGCCCGAGCCCCACGACGACGCTCACGTGGCCCAACAGCTGCAGCTCCTCGAGCAGGTATGGCTCGCAGCTCGCGAGCTCGCGAGGCGTCGGCTTGTTCGCGGGCGGCGCGCAGCGAAGGGCCGCCGTGATGTACGCGTCGCGGAGCCGCAGACCATCGTCCCGGTGTCGCGAGGTCGGCCGGTTGGCGAAGCCCGCGTGGTGGAGCGCGTCGAAGAGCCAGTCGCCGCTCCGGTCGCCCGTGAACATCCGCCCCGTGCGGTTGCCGCCGTGCGCTGCGGGCGCGAGCCCGACGAGGAGGACGCGCGCGCGCGGGTCACCGAAGCCCGGCAGCGGCCGCGCCCAGTAGCGCTGGCCCGTGTACCGGCGCGGCGGCGCGGCGGCGACGGCCTTCCTGTGGGCGACGAGCCGCGGGCATGTGCCGCAGCGCACGATCGTGGCGTTCAAGCGGTCGAGAGCTCTTTGCAACCCGGCCGGATTGTGACACGGTGAAAGCCATGTCGCCACAGCGCGCCCGAGTCCCCGCCCCGCGCGTGCCGACCATCATCGTCCACGGCGGCGCCGGTGCCGATCCCGGGCAGGCGCGGGACGAGCTCCGCGAAGGCGTCCGGACCGCCGTCCTCGAAGGCTGGCAGGTGCTCCGTGAGGGTGGGACCGCGCTCGATGGAGTCGAGCGCGCGGTGCGCGCGCTCGAGGATCACCCCCGCTTCAACGCCGGGCGCGGCTCCGTGCTCACCTCCGCCGGCACGATCGAGATGGACGCCTCGATCATGGAAGGCGACCGGCTCCACTGCGGCGCCGTGGCGGCCGTGAGCCGGATCGCCAACCCGGTCACGCTCGCCCGGCGCGTCATGGAGGCGAGCGGCCACGTCCTCCTCGTCGGCGACGGCGCCCGCGCCTTCGCCCACGCGCAAGGGCTTCGCGAGTGTGACCCCGAGTCGCTCGTGACCCCGCGCCAGCTCGCGCGCCATCAGGAGCGGATGGCGGCGATGAAGGGAACCGTCGGCGCCGTCGCGATGGACCGGAACGGCACGGTCGCCGCCGCGACATCCACCGGTGGCCTCGCGGGCAAGCTCCCGGGTCGCGTCGGCGACAGCGCGCTGATCGGGTGCGGGACGTACGCGGAGAGCTCGATCGGCGGCGTCTCGTGCACGGGCGACGGCGAGGCGATCATCCGTGTGGTGCTGGCGCGCCGGGCCCTCGACTATCTCAAGGAGGCCGACGATCCCGACCACGCGGCGGGGGTTGCCGTCGACCTCCTGGTCGAGGAGGGCCGCGGTCAGGGCGGGCTGATCCTCCTCGACTGGCGGGGCCGGACGGGGTGGGCGCACTCGACGCCCTTGATGCCGGTCGCGCTGATGTCCCCCGGGCTCGCCGAGCCGCGCGTGCCCTTCTAGTCATGCTCGACCTCGCCGACCTCGACCGCGCCCGGAAGCGCCTCGAGGGCGCGGTCTACGAGTCCCCCTGCCCCTACTCGCAGACGCTCTCGGAGCTCTCGGGCACGCGCTGCTTCGTCAAGCTCGAGAACCTCCAGATGACGGGCTCGTTCAAGGAGCGCGGGGCCGCGAACCTCTTGCTCCAGCTCGACGCGGCCGAGCGTGCGCGTGGCGTCGTCGCGGCCAGCGCCGGCAACCATGGGCTCGCCATCGCCTTCCACGCCTCTCGGCTCGGGATCCCGGCCGTGATCGTCATGCCCGAGTCGGCGCCGCTCATCAAGGTGACGTCCGCTCGCCGCTACGGCGCCGAGGTCATCCTGCACGGCGCCAACTACGACGAGGCGTACGGTCGCGCCCGCCAGGTCCAGGCGGAGCGAGGGCTCGTGTTCGTCCACCCGTTCGACGACGAGCGCGTCATCGCCGGACAAGGCACGCTCGGGCTCGAGCTGCTGGTCCAGCGGCCGGAGATGGACGCGGTCCTCGTCCCGGTCGGCGGCGGCGGGCTCGCCGCGGGCGTCGCCCTCGCCGTCAAGTCCCACCGGCCCGAGGTGCGCGTGATCGGCGTGCAGGCCGAGACGCTCCCCGCGATGAAGATCGCGCTCGAGGCGCACGAGCGGGTGACGCTGCCGCCCGCCTCGACGATCGCCGACGGAATCGCAGTACGCCAGGTCGGCGAGCTGACGCTCGCCCTGGCTCGGCGTCACGTCGACCAGGTGGTGACGGTGAGCGAGGAGGAGCTGGCGAACGCGATCCTGCTCCTGCTCGAGATCGAGAAGACGGTCGTCGAGGGCGCGGGCGCCGCACCCCTGGCCGCGCTCTTGAACCGGCCGCTCGGGCTCGCGGGCCTCAACGTGGTCCTGGTCCTCTCGGGCGGCAACATCGACGTGACCGTGATCTCGCGGATCATCGAGCACGGCCTGGTCAAGGACGGCCGGCTCGTACGCCTCGGCGTGCTCCTGCGCGACCGGCCCGGCGCGCTCGCTCGGCTCACCACCCTCATCGCCGCAGAGCGCGCGAACATCCTGCACATCGAGCACGACCGCGCGTTTTCGAGCACCGCGATCGGGGAGACCGAAGTCGAGCTGACACTCGAAACCTCGGGGCGCACGCAGATCGACGCGCTCAAGCAGCGCCTCGAGGACGCGGGCTATCGCGTCGAGGAACGCAACGCGTAGCCGTCGTCGGCGTCGGCTTTTATTCGAGCGCCGGCTTTGTCGGCGCAACCGATTCTGGGGGGAGGGTTCGGAAGGGGGCCCCAGAGGGCGGAGCCCGTCGGTCAGAGGCCCCCTCCGATGAACTAGGCGCCGGGCGATTCGGGCGCGGTGCTGTCGGCGGGATCGAAGTCCAGGCGCTCCAGGTCTGCGGCGCTCAGGCGCCATCCGTGGAGCACCCGCGAGAGCTCGGCCGCGTCTTGGATCGGACCGTGCTCGGCGCGGAATTCGACGATCGCCGTGGCCTGCTCCGGTCCGATGCCGGCGAGCTCGAGGAGTTCCAAGGGATTGGCGAGGTTGATCCGGACCTTCACTGTCATTAGACGCACCCCCTGTGACGGTGTCTCATCCATCGTCGCCGGACGCGCGACGTTGTTCAAGGGCTAGCGCGTCGTCGCCTGGGAGAGCGCGCTGACGACCGTGGCCCGGGCGCGCGCGGCCAGATCCCGCGCGGCCGGTCGCGGCTCGAGGTTTGGATCGGCGAAGAGCGGGGCGTGGTACGTGATCGTGATCCGTCCCGGACGGGGCAGGGCGCGCCCCGGCGGCCAGGCGTCGTGACCGCCGTCGATTGTCACCGGCAAGACCGGCGTGGCGAGCGACGCCGCCAGACGGAAGGCGCCCGGCTTGAAGTGATGGACGCAACCGTCGCGGCTGCGCTCGCCCTCCGGGAAGATCATCAGCGCGTGCCCCGCCTGGAGCAGCCGCACCGCCTCACGCGTGGCCCGGGGGTCCTGCGACTCGATCTGAACGGGGAAGGCGCGGAGCAGCCGGATGAACGGCCCGAACAGGGGGATCTCGAAGAGGCGGCTCCACGCCATGTAGTAGACGCGCCGGCGAACCGGGATCGAGACGAGCGGCGGGTCGGCGTAGGTCTGGTGGTTCGGCGTGATGATCACGGGCCCCGCGGCAGGGATGTGCTCGACCCCGATCAGCTTGAGGCGGAAGTAGGTCCGGGAGAGGGCGTGGAGCCCCGGACGGAGGAGGTCGAGCACGGGCGTGCGCACGCCCTTAGCCTACACACAAAATACAACGGGGCCGGGAAGCATCCTCCCGGCCCCGTGGATTTCTCGACGCTGCCCGTTACTCTTCGTCGACCAGGACTTCCGTCTCCTCCGGCTCGTACTGGCGACCGAGGCGCTCGATCCGATCCTGGCAGCGGACGCAAGTCTGGACCTCGGGCATGGCCTGCAGGCGGGCCGGAGAAATCTCCTCGCCGCACTCCACACACGTGCCGTACTCGCCCTCGGCCAGCCGGTCGAGCGCGACCGACAGGCGATTGACGCGCTCCACCAGGAGCTCGCGCGTCGCGAAGCCGATCTCACGGCTCTCGTTCGCCTGGATCTCGTCCACCTCGTCGGCGAAGGGGGAGTTGTTCCCGATCGCCCCGGGCAATTCCTCTACCGCCACGGCCCCACCCATCTGCCGGAGCCGCGACATCGCCACGTTCAGATCCGCTTCGAGCCGCTGCCTGATGTTCTTGTCCATGGTGGACCTCCCCGTATTGCACGGCCCCTCGGTGCAACGGCCGTGCCGAGGTATGAGACGGTCCACCCCTCCCCTTAATTCATTGAAAAGAATGGCCTGTGGACAGCCAGGATGACAGGAAAATTTGGCAGAATGCCCCGAGGCTGACACTTCTCGGGCAAACGGTGATGGCTCTCCGGCCACCTTAAGGATCAGATAGGAGATTTCCAGGATACGCGTGCCGTTCCGAGGGGGGAGCGGGCGCCCCGGGCTCCCACGCCCCCGGGGCGTCCGTCAAATCCCGGCTGGAGCTATGCGCGACTCGCGCGCGTCGCTTCGATGGCGCCTTCCTCCCAGATGCTGTGCTTGCGCGTTTCCGGCATCACGAAGAGGGCGATCAGGAACATGACCGCCGGCACGATGATGGGATACGCGAGCGCCCAACCGAGGCTGCCCGTATTGAGGTACGCCGCAGTCGTGACGATGGGGACCAGGCCACCCCCCCACCCGTTGCCGATGTGATACGGCACTGAGACCGAGGTGTAGCGGATACGCGAGGGGAAGAACTCGGCGAGGAACGCCCCGATGGGGCCGTAGGTCATGCCGACGTAGTTGACCAGGATCACGACGATGAGAATCGACATCGCGTAGTTGACGTTCTTGGGATCGGCGTAATTGCCCAGGGCGACATACAGCGGATAGTACGTGAGCGACGCCAGGGCCATGCCACCGAGGATGATCGGCTTCCGGCCGATCTTGTCCGAGAGCCAGCCCCAGAAGACGAGCGTGGGCGTCGCGATCAGCAGCGCGACGCCGACGATGGTGCTGGAGGTCAGCACGTCGAGCTTCTTGACCGTCTGTAAGAAGTAGAGCGCCCAGAACTGCCCGCTGTACCAGACGCAACCCTGTCCGAGCACGACCACGCTGGCGATCACCACGTACTTGAAGTTGCTACTGAGAAACGCCTCGCGCCACGGGTTGGTGGTGGTGCGGCCCCGCGCCTTGATGTCCTGAAAGATCGGCGTCTCACCGAGCGAGAGGCGGATCCAGATCGCGATCGCGACCAGGAGGAGCGAGATGATGAACGGTAGCCGCCAGCCCCAGTCTTGGAACGCGTCGTAGCCCATATAGCTCCGGATGCCGATGATCGTCGCCAGCGACACGACGATGCCCAGTGTGGGCGACGTCTGCAGCCAGCCGGTGTAGTACCCGCGATGCTCGTCCTCGATGTGCTCCGCGACATACGTGATCGCGCCTCCGTACTCCCCGCCCAGGCAGAGACCCTGGATCAGGCGGAGGCCGAAGAGGATGAAGGCGGCGGCGAGCCCGATCGACGCGTAGCTGGGAACGAAGCCGATGAGGGCCGTCGCCACACCCATGCCGGTGAGCGTGACGATGAAGGTGTACTTCCGGCCGACCTTGTCGCCGAGCCAGCCGAAGACGAACGCCCCCAGCGGCCGGATCAGAAAGCCGACCGAGAAGATCGCCACCGTGCTGAGGAAGGCCGCCACCGGGTGGCCCTTCTCGAAGAACTTCACCGCCAGGATCGAGGCCAGGCTCCCGAAGATGTAGAAGTCGTACCACTCGATGATATTGCCGACGGATGCGGCGATGACAACGCGGCGGAGTTCTTTGAGTGGAACTTTAGTCGCCCGCATTAGCCTCCCCTGTTGTTGAATGCGTTTTTCACGCTAAGATTCCTCCGACTCGTACTTCTCCTTCAGCGTCGCCACCACGTTCGGGTCGGCGAGTGTCGTCGTGTCGCCGAGGGCCCGCCCCTCGGCGATGTCGCGCAGGAGCCGCCGCATGATCTTCCCGCTTCGAGTTTTCGGAAGCTCGGCGGAGAAGATCACATCGTCAGGTCGCGCGAGGGCGCCGATCTTTTTGGCGACGTGCTGCTTGAGCTCGTCCTGGAGCCCGGGCGTGCTCTCGACGCCCTGCTTGAGGGTGACGAAGGCCGCGATCGCCTGACCCTTGATCTCGTGCGGCTTGCCGATGACGGCGGCCTCGGCGACCGACTTGTGGTCGACGAGCGCGGACTCCACCTCCATCGTCGAGACGCGGTGACCGGAGACATTCATGACGTCGTCCACGCGGCCCAGCAGCCAAAAATAGCCGTCCTCGTCGCGCTTGGCGCCGTCGCCGGTGAAATAAATGTTGTCGTACTTCGACCAGTACTGCTTGACGTAGCGGTCGGGGTCGCCCCAGATCCCGCGGAGCATCCCGGGCCAGGGCTTCTTGAGGACGAGATAGCCGGACTTGGACGGGTTCCCCTTCTCGTCGAGCACCTCTGCCTCGACACCGGGAAACGCCTTGGTAGCCGAGCCGGGCTTGAGCACGGTGATCCCCGGCAGCGGCGTGATCAGGATGTGACCGGTCTCCGTCTGCCACCACGTGTCGACGACGGGGCACCGTCCACCGCCGATCACCTTCCAGTACCAGACCCACGCCTCGGGGTTGATCGGCTCGCCGACGCTCCCGAGCAGCCTGAGGCTCGAGAGATCGCAGCGCTGCGGGTATGCCTCGCCCCATTTCATGAACGTCCGGATCGCGGTCGGCGCCGTGTAGAGGATCGTGATCCCGTACTTCTCGACGATGCGCCAGAACCGGTCCTTGTCCGGATAGTCCGGCGTGCCCTCGTACATCACGGACGTCGCGCCGTTGCCGAGCGGGCCGTAGACGATGTACGAGTGTCCCGTGACCCAGCCGATGTCAGCGGTACACCAGTAGACGTCCTCCTCGTGGAGGTCGAAGACCCACCGGTGCGTGACGGTCACCCCGGTGAGGTAGCCGCCCGTCGTGTGGATGATACCCTTCGGCTTGCCCGTGGACCCCGACGTATAGAGGAGGTACAGGAGGTCCTCGGAATCCATCGGCTCGGCCGGGCAGCGAGCGGGCGCGCCCTTGACGAAGTCGTCCCACCAGATGTCGCGCCCGCTCTGCATCTCGACGGGCTGCCCCGTGCGCTTGAGCACGATGACGGTCTTCACGCCCGGCGCCCCGCGGAGCGCCTCGTCCGTGTTCTTCTTGAGCGGGACGGTCGAGCCGCGGCGGAAGCCGCCGTCGGCGGTGATGACGAGGCTCGAGTCGGCGTCGTGGATCCGCTCGCGGACGGCCTCGGGCGAGAAGCCGCCGAAGATCACGCTGTGGGCCGCGCCGATCCGGGCGCAGGCGAGCATTGCGATCGGCAGCTCGGGCACCATCGGCATGTAGATCGTGACCCGATCGCCCTTCTTGACGCCATGCCGCTTGAGCGCCGCGGCGAACCGGTTGACCTCGCGGTAGAGATCCCAGTAGGTCAGGACGCGGCTGTCGCCCGGCTCGCCTTCCCAGATCAGCGCGGCCTTGGTGCGCCGCGGGCCGGTGACGTGGCGGTCCAGGCAGTTGTATGCGACGTTCAGCTTACCGCCGACGAACCACTTCGCGTAGGGCGGCTTCCACTCGAGCGCCTTCTTCCACGGCTTGAACCAGTGGAGGTCGCGGGCCTGCCGCTCCCAGAACCGGACGAAGTTCTTCTGCGCGTCCGCATAGACCGATGGCTTGTTGACGAGCGCATGCTTGACGAACGCCTTCGATGGCGGGAACTTTCGGTTCTCGCGGAGCAGCGCCTCGATGGGAACGTCTGCTTTCGCTGTCCTCTGGGCCATGGGTCCCCTCGTTCGGTGGTGATGTGGCCAGTCCGGGGATTCTACCTCATTCGCTACGCTCCACGGCGGCCGGAGACCTCCCGTGGCGCGGGCGCCCCTCCGCGGCCGCCGCGCGCGGCCGGCGACGCGCGACCCCCGTCTGGATCGCGGCGTCCGCGACCGCCGCGGCGACGGCCGGCACCACGCGACTATCGAACATCGAGGGCGTGATGTACTCCTCGGAGAGCTCCTCCTTGGACACGATCGCCGCCAGCGCGTGCGCGGCCGCGAGCTTCATCTCGTCGTTCACGCGCCGCGCACGCACGTCGAGCATCCCGCGGAAGAAGCCCGGGAAGCAGCACGAGTTGTTGATCTGGTTCGGGTAGTCCGAGCGCCCCGTGGCCATCACGCGGACGTGGGGGCCCGCCTCCTCGGGCATGATTTCCGGAATCGGGTTGGCCATGGCGAAGACGATCGGGTCACGGTTCATGGCTTTGATGTCCTTGAGCGCGACGACGCCGGGGCCCGAGAGGCCGATGAAGACGTCGGCGCCCTCGAGCGCCTCGCCCGCCGTGCCGCGGACCTTCTTCTCGTTGGTGTGCTTCGCGAACCACTCTTTCATCGGGTTCATGTTGTCCACGCGGCCGCGGTACAGCGCGCCCGCGCGGTCGCAGGCGATGATGTGCTTCGCGCCCGCGCGCATGAGGAGCTTCGCGGTCGCGATGCCGGACGCGCCGGCGCCGGTGAACACGATGCGCGCATCGCTCAACCGCTTCTTCACGATCTTGAGCGCGTTCAGGAGCGCGGCGAGGACCACGACCGCGGTGCCGTGCTGGTCGTCGTGGAACACGGGGATCTCGAGATCGCGCTGGAGCTTTTGCTCGATGTCGAAGCACCGCGGGGCGGAGATGTCCTCCAGGTTGATCCCACCAAAGACCGGCGCGATGGCCTTCACGATCGCGACGATCTCGTCCGGGTCTTTGGTCGCAAGGCAAACGGGGAAGGCGTCCACACCGGCGAACTCCTTGAAGATGAGCGCCTTGCCCTCCATCACCGGCTGGGCGGCGCTCGGGCCGATGTCGCCGAGGCCGAGCACCGCGGTGCCGTCGGTGACGACGGCGACGGCGTTCTGCTTGATCGTGAGCGCGTACGCCTTCTCGGGGTCGTGGTGGATGGCCATGCACACCCGCGCCACGCCCGGCGTGTAGGCCATGGAAAGGTCGTCGCGGGTCTTGACGCTCATCTTGCCCCGCACCTCGATCTTCCCGCCCAGGTGCATGAGGAACGTGCGGTCCGAGACGTTGCCGACCTTCACTCCCTGGACCGCCCGGATCGCGTCGACGACCTGCTGGCCGTGGGATTCGTCGCTGGCCTTGAACGTGATGTCGCGCGTGATCGTCGACTTGCCGACGACGACCAGGTCGATGGCACCGATGTCGCCACCGGCCTTGCCGATCGCCGAGGTGACCCGACCGAGCATCCCGGGTTTGTTCACGATCTCGAGCCGGACCGTGAGGCTGTAGCTGGCGCTTGGAGCCTGCATTCGGCGCCTCCCCGACCGGGTGCACTCATCCCCTCCCGGTCTTGACGCGGCGAGCAACGCCCGCCACGAGTGCGCGGTATTTTACAACAGTCGGGTCCGCGAGGCCGGTGGGAGCCGTGGGTGGCCTGCTCGAGGCGCGTTGCGGGGCCGGATCGGGGGTAGTACGCTGCAACGCGGAGGCGACCCATGATCGACGTCAAGACCGCCGACCGGGAGCTGCAATTTTACATCCGGCCGCAGACGTTCCCCGTGGCGATCCGGATGCTCAAGCCCGGCGAGGCGATCCCCGAGAAGGCCAAGCGGCCCGCGCGCGACTTCAAGAAGCTCAGCATGAACTGCCAGGTCATCGACATGTCCCGGCGGTACGGCTGGATGATCGCGCTCACCCGGGAGGACCACATCTGCTCGCTCGGGATCGCGGCCCTCGGCTTCGAGAAGCCGACGCATTTGCACAGCTCCGGGACGCTCTGCGAAGGCATGTACACGGAAACGAAAGACGCCGGTGTGCGGTCCGAAGCCGCCGTCGATCGGTTCGCACCCGGCGAATACGCCTGCCTCCTCGTGGCGCCGCTCGACCGCGCGCCGTTCGAGCCGCACCTCGTCTGCATCTACGCCAACCCGGCCCAGGTCATGCGCCTCACCCAGGCGGCGCTCTGGAAGCGCGGCGGGAAGCTCACCTCCTCCTTCGGCGGCCGCATCGATTGCTCCGAGATCATCGTGACGACGCTGCGCACCGACGCGCCGCAGGTCATCCTCCCCTGCTCGGGCGATCGGATCTTCGGCCAGACCCAGGATCACGAGATGGCGTTCACGATCCCCTGGGGCCAGATGGAGGACATCATCGAGGGTCTCAAAGGCACGCACGCGGGCGGCATCCGGTACCCGATCACGCAGTTCATGGAGTACGAGGCCAAGCTCCCGTCCCGGTACATGGAGGCCAACCGCATCTGGGACGTGGAGCAGGGTCGCGCCCACTACACGCCCCGTGACCGCGTCGTCGCCGCATACAAGCGCTCGTTCGCCGACCGTGTGCCGGTCTACCCGATCGTCGCCTCGTTCGCCGGCACCCTCGACGGCCTCTCGATCGAGGAGTACTGCACGAACGTGCCGAAGGCGATCACGGCGATGCTCAACTACTACGAGAGATATCAACCCGATGTCGTGCTGGCCTATAACGATCTGGCCAAAGAAGCCGAAGCCTTCGGATGCCACGTGAAGTACTCGGACTACGTTGTGCCGTCCATCGACCGGCACGTGCTCCAGGACGACAAGGCCCGGCTCGCGAAGCTCGCGCTGCCGGATCCGTCCAAGACGGCGCGCCTCCCCGGCTTCCTGGAGCAGTGCGAGGCGCTCGTGAAGGCGAAGCCCCCGACGGCGATCGGGGCGGTGGCCGTGGGCCCGTGGACGATCGCGATGCTCCTCCGGAACCCCGAGACGATGCTCCTCGACACCTTCGAGGATCCCACGTTCATCCACGACCTGATGCGGGTCACGACCGATTTCTGCAAGGTCTGGGGCGACGCGATCACGAAGACCGGTATCGGGCTCAGCTTCTCGGAGCCCACCGCCTCGATCAGCCTGATCTCGCCCGACAATTACCGAGACTTCGTCGCGCCCTACCACAAAGACCTGGTCGATTATTTCAAGGCCAAGAAGGTCGGCGTGACGACGCACATTTGCGGAACGACGTATCCGATCTACGAGGATCTGATTCGCTGCGGCTTCACGACGATCTCGTTCGACCTCGACCAGCAGGCCGACCCGAAGCTCTACGTGGACCAGCTCCAGCGGTTCACGGAGGTGTCACGCGGGCGCGCCGTCGCCATCGGCAACGTGGACGCGACGAAGTTCGAGAAGACGACCAAGGAGGCGATGGAGGCCGACGTCCGCCGCTGCATCGATACGGCGGCGAGGACCTCGGCGTTCATCCTGTCCACGTCGTGCGAGATCCCGCCGCGCTCCGACCCCGACGCCGTGCGGTGGTTCATGGACGCGGCGCGCGAGTACGGCCGCTACGACCGGCTCTTTTCCTCAGCGGGCGTCTGAGCGAACTCGGAGGGCCCGCGACGGATTGATCGCCATTCGAGCGCCGGCTTTGCCGGCGCGATCGATCCTGGGGGAGGTCTTGGAGGGGGCCGTCGGGGCCCCCTCCAATTTAGAGACTCGCCTCGCGGCGCGCGTCGCCGAGCCTCCGCGGCCGCCGCTCGGCTCGAACTACCACTTCACGGGTTTCGATGGTCGGTGGGCGTAGCCGCTGTCGCGTCCCCCGCCCGGACCGCGCCCCCCGCCTGGACCACGTCCGCCGCCGCCCGGCCCCTTGCCGCCAGGCCGCGGGCCGCTGCTGCGCTGGCCCTGCGGGTTCGAGATCTCGACCGTGATCTTCCGGCCGTCGAACTCCCGCCCGTTGAGCTGGGAGATCGCGTTCTGCGCCTCTTCCGCCGTCGCCATCTCGACGAACCCGAAACCGCGCGATTGCCCGGAGAAGCGGTCAGTGATCACCGTCGCCGACAGGACATTCCCAGACTGGCTGAAGAACTCGCGAAGCCCCTCGCTCGTTGTCGAGTACGCAAGACCACCGATATACAGTTTGGACGCCATGTGAACCCCCTCGACCCTCTTCCGCTGGTCGTACACGCCCCGCGAACCGGAAGATACGTTGCGTCGGAGGCGAGATTCGGCCGATCCGGCCGACAGGTCCAGTTTACACGCGCAGCCGGACCGCGCAAGCGACGAAGCATGCACCCTGTGAGCGGTCGAGCGTCGGGCGCGACAAGGCGTCGTGCGTCGACAGCTCGTCTCGATCAGATCTGCGGCGGCGACGGGGCGTGACGCGGGCGCGCCGGGTCCCGCGCAGCGTCGGGATCCCGCCGGCAGAGCATTTCCACGAGCGCCACGATCGTGCCGAGGACCCCGGCGGTCTCGAGGTTCGAGGGTGGCGTGAGGCCACCAGCTCGCGTCGCGATCCCCCCGGCCCAGGCTTGTCCGAATTTGGCAAGCCAGTCATCGAGCTCGAGAGATTCCCAGTTCCCCCCGATCCATTTCCGGGCTGTCACCCTTGTGCCCTTGCCGAACTCGGAGCTGATCTCGAACTCGTCCATGATCCGTCGGACGCCCGGTAGTCCCAGCCCGAGGCCGCCGGAGGTGGAGAACCCGTCCTGCATGGCCCGCGCGACGTCGACAATCCCGGGCCCGTCGTCGGCGGCCAGGACCTCGACCCCGCGCCGGCCGCTGTCGTCGACCAGCCTCAGCACGATCTCGCCGCGCGCCGCGTAGCGGACGATGTTCCGCGCCAACTCCGAGACTGCCGTCGCGACGACGGCCCGCTCGGTGGAGGGAAAGCCACACTGCCTCGCGAGCTCGCGTCCATTCTCGCGGACCGCAACGATATCCGTATCGGCACCGACGGGCACCCGCAGCTCGCCGGCGATGAGTGCGTCCTTCATGGCCCTGGATCTCCCTTCTGGCTCACAAGCACGTCATCATAGCTCGGACCGCGCGACTTTCCCTAGCGGAATTCGTCGTCCCTGATCCCGTACGCGATCACCTTTCGGTAGAGCGTCTTCGGGTCGATGGCGAGCAGGGCCGCAGCCTTGCCCCGGTGGCCACCGACCTCACGCAGCGTCGCGACGATGTGCTGGCGCTCCATGGTTTCGAGGCTCGCCGCTGACGACACGGCCGGGGTCGACACCGTTCCCAGGAGCTCTTGCGGCAGGTCCTCGGGCTGGATCTCTTCGCCCTTCGAGAGGATCGCCGCCCGCTCGATGGCGTGGAGCAGCTCGCGGACGTTGCCGGGCCACGCGTACGCCTCGAGCACCGCGAGGGCGCGCGAGCCGAGCTGCCTGGCGCCGTAGGTCGCGTACGCCGCGACGAAGTGGTTGGCCAGGAGCGCGATGTCCTCGCGCCGCTCCCGGAGGGGTGGCAGCTTGATCGTGATCGTGTTGATCCGGTAGTACAGGTCCTGGCGGAACTCGCCCGACCTCATCGCCTCGGCGAGGTCGCGGTTGGTCGCCGCCACGAGCCGGACGTCCACGCGACGCGGTCGCGTCGCGCCCACGCGAAAGAAGGTGCCGGCCTCGAGGGCGCGCAGGAGCTTCACCTGGCTGTCCGGCGCCAGCTCGCCGATCTCGTCGAGCAGGAGCGTGCCGCCGTCTGCCAGCTCCACGAGCCCGGGCTTGGCGCTCACCGCGCCGGTGAACGCGCCCTTCTCGTGGCCGAAGAGCTCCGACTCGAACACCTCGCGTGGCACGGCGCCGCAGTGGATGGGGACGAAGGGCCGCGCGGCCCGCGCCGAGCGCTCGTGGATCGCGCGGGCGACCAGCTCTTTGCCGGTGCCGCTCTCGCCCAGGATGAGCACCGAGGAGTCGGTCGGCGCCACCCGCTCCACGATTCGGAGGACCTCCTGCATCGGGGGGCTCTTGGTGAGGATCCCGGCAAACGGCTCGGCGCCCGGCGCGTACGCGCGCAGGGTTTCGTTATCGCGGAGGAGCTGGGCCTTCTCCGCGGCCTTCCGGACGAGAACGTCGAGCTCCTCGATCTTCATGGGCTTGGTGAGGTAGTCGTAGGCGCCGAGCTTCATCGCCTCGACGGCCGTCCCGACCTCCTGGAAGCCCGTCATCACGATCACCTGCGGCGCCTCGGGGAAGGCCTGGAGCTCCCGCAGGACCTCGATGCCCTCCTTCTTCGGCATCTTCATGTCGAGGACCACGACGTCGTACGACGTCTCGGCGAGCCGCTCGAGCGCCGCGGCGCCATCCGCGACGCCGTCCACCTCGAGCCCCTTGCGCGCGAGCTCGCGCACGATGAGCTCGCGCAGATTCCTCTCGTCGTCGGCGACCAGGACGCGGACCTTGCGGCTCACGCGGGCAGCACCACGCGGAAGAGACTCCCCTTGCCGGGCCGCGAGGTGACCTCGATCCGGCCCCCGTGGTCGGCTACGATCCCCTGGGCGATGGCGAGCCCGAGACCGGTTCCCTGCCCCGGGGGCTTGGTCGTGAAGAATGGATCGAAGATGCGCGACAGGATCTCCTCGGGGATGCCCGACCCCTCGTCCTCGAGCTCCACCTCCACCTCGCCGCGGTGCAGGCGCGAGCGCACCGTCAGCGTGCCACGTCCCTCCATAGCCTCGAGCGCGTTCGCCGCGAGGCCGATGAAGACCTGGCGGAGCTGGCCCTCGTTGGCCGCGACCAGCGGGAGCGCCGGGTCGAGCTCGGTCACGAAACGGCCTTCGGCGAAGCGGGACTGATGGGAGAGGAGCTCGATCGCCTTGAGGACGAGCGCGTTGACATCGGTCGGGGCGCGGTGGCTCCCGGGATCGCGAACGAACTGGAGCAGGGTCCCGGTGATCTCCTTGCACCGGAACGTCTCCTCCTCGATCAGGGCGAGGTAGCGCGGGAACTCGGCGAGCTCCGGCGCCTTCGCCGGCCCGCCCTCCTTGAGCCGCTCCCGAAGGGACTCGGCGCAGCCGGCGATCGTCGCCAGCGGGTTGTTCAGCTCGTGCGCGACGCCCGCGGCGAGCCGTCCCGCGGTCGTCAGCCGCTCGGTGAGCAGCATCTGGCGCTCGAGCCGCTTCGCGCGCGTGATGTCCTCGACGAGCACGACCGCGTGCGCGACGCGCTCCTCGGCCGACTCGAAGGGCGCGCTGGTCAGCCGGAAGACCTTCGTCTCGCCCGCGATCGCGACGTCCGTTTCGGTCGAGCCGCCCCGCCGCGTGTCGAACGCCTCGCGGAGGAACGCCTCGACCGCCGGCGCGGTACCGGCGCCGAAGAGCGCGGGGAACTCGGAGCGCGTGCCCGGGTCGGACCCGAGCGTGCGGCCGCCATCGCGGTTGGCCCGCACGACGCGGAGCCCGGCGTCGAGCACGAAGACGCCGAGCGGCAGGGTCTCCAGCACGACCTCGACGAAGCGCTTCTGAGCGTCGAGCTCCCGCGTCCGCTCGGCGACCATGCCCTCGAGCGCCGTGTAGAGCCGCGCGTGCTCGAGGGCGATCGCCGCCTCATCGGCCAGCGCCAGGAGCAATTCCTCCTCGCCCGCCGAGAAGTCGTGGACGTCTTTGCGGAAGACGCTGATCGCGCCGGTCGCGCGGTCGCCCACGCGGAGTGGCGCCGCCAGCACCGAGCGGAAGCCGGTCGCGCGCGCGATCTGCGGGTAGCGGGCGCGCGGGTCGTCGTAGAGGTCGCGACTCTGGACCGGCCGCCGGTCGCGCACGGCCAGGCCCGAGATACCCTCGCCCACCTTCACCCGGACCTGGGTGACGATCGCCTGTGGGAGATCCAGGCTCGCCACGGTGACGAGCTCGTTCGTCTGCGGGTCGAGCGTCGCAAGACCGCACGAATCGGCGCCGAGGACGGAGCGCGCCGCCACGAGGATCACGCGGATCGTCCGGTCCACGTCGAGACTCTCGGTTACTGCACGGGCGGCCTCGAGCAGCGCGTGCGTCTCGCGGGCCCGCCGCTCGCCCTCCTCGAGCAGGCGCCGCAGCTCGATCGCCGAGGCCAGGGGGCGGGCGAGCTCGCCGACGATCTCGACGTCCTCGTCGTCGAAAGCCCCCGGCCGCGCCGAGGCGAGCGTGACGGCGCCCAAGACACGGCCCGCCGACAGGAGCGGCGTCAGCGCCACGGCCCGGTAGCCGCGCTCCGCCAAGACCCGCCGGCTCGCCTCGGGCACCCGTGCGTGCGCCACGTCGTCTACGCGAAGCGGCGCGCCGTGCGCCACGAGCTCGGCGAACAGGGTCCCGGCAAGGGGCATGCGGTGGTCGCGGGGCACACGCAGCGGGACTTCGCGCGCGACGACGTCGACGATCTCGAACTCCTCCCGCTCTTTGTCCAGGAGCGACACGGCGATCGAGTCGAACGCCACGAGCTTCGCCACGCCCCCAGAGAACGCACGGAACACGTCGTCGAGCGAGTGGGGCGAAGCCAGGAGCCGCGTGATCTCGTTCACCACGGACGCGCGGAGCGTCCGCCGGTGGAGGTCCCAGACGCGGCCGAGCGCCTCCCCGAGCTCTCGCGGGAAGCCCGACGCCAGAGCGCCCGCCGTGAGCGCCCGCCCCAGGAGCAGGAGCGCGCCGACGCGCCGTCCCGGCGCCCCGAGCGGCGCCCGCAGCGCGACCGCGCGACCGCGCGGCCAGCCGGGCGGCGTGACGCGCGCGAGCTTGGGCCCGGCGACAGGCGTCCGCACCGAGGCCCGCAACCACGCGCCGAGCTCCGCGGGCAGGCGCCGGACACCCGCCGTCACGACGAGCGGCGCCTCGCGCGGCGGCGTGAGAACCAACGCGCCCGCCGCAGCGCCCGTCTGCTCCACGAGCCGGTGCAGCATGCGGGCGAGGCCCTCCTCGACCGAGGCGGAGGTCGAGAGTGGGCTCAGGAGATCGGCGACCCCGCGCGCTGCCTTCATGCGGGCGTGAGGAGCTTGCCGGGGAGGCTCCCGGTGTGCGCGCCGTCCTTGATCACGATGCTCCCGTTCACGATGACGTGCTCGATGCCGACCGGATAGCGGTGCGGATCTTCGTACGTCGCCTGGTCTCCAACCCGCTTCGGGTCGAACACGACCAGATCGGCCTTGGCGCCTGTCCGGATCACGCCGCGATCGCGGAGCCCGAGCCGCTTGGCCGGCAGCCCCGTCATCTTGTGCACGGCCTCGGGCAGCCCGATGACGCGTTGGACGCGCACGTACTCGCCGAGCACGCGGGGGAATGTGCCGTAGCTGCGCGGGTGCGGCTTACCCGCCCCGAGCGCGCCGTGGGGCGCAAGCGACGAGCCGTCGGAGCCGATCATGACTGCCGGATGGGCGAGGGCGCGGCGGAGATCTGTCTCGTCGAGCTGGAAGAGGATCATGTAGCCCTTGCCCGCTTCGTCCACGATCAGCTCGAACGCGGCGTCGAGGGGGTCCATCCCGCGCGCGGCGGCGACCTCCGACAGGCGCTTGCCCTCGGCGTCCTTCCGCCGGGCGCAGGAGGCGAGCATGATGTTCTCCCAGCCGACGCGGTCGAGGAGACTCTGGCCGGTCACCGGCGCCTCGAGCTCGAGCCGGATCCGCGCGCGCACCTCCGGCTGAGCCAGCCGCTCGAGCATCGCCTCGACGCCGCCCTCGAGGGCCCAGTCGGGCAGGAGCGTGCGGAGCGTCGTGCTCGACGCCGTGTACGGATAGACGTCGGCCGTCACGTCGAGCTCCTCGTCCCGCGCTCGATCGATGAGCGCGAGGGCGTCCGCGACCTTTCCCCAATTCGGGCGGCCCGCGGCCTTGATGTGGCTGACCTGAACGGGCAACTCCCCCTCGCGCCCCACGCGGATCGCCTCGCGGACGGCGTCGAGGAGGGTCGCGCCTTCTCCACGGATGTGGCTCGCGTAGAAGCCGCGGTGCCGGGCGACCACACGCGCGATCTCGACGATCTCCTCCGTCGTGGCGTACGAGCCCGGCGCGTAGATGAGGCCGGTAGAGAGGCCCCACGCGCCGTCCTCCATCGCGTCGGCCATCAGCCGCTGCATCCGGGCCAGCTCTTTCCCGTCGGGCGCGCGACGGGCGAAGCCCATCGCAGCGATGCGGAGGGTGCCGTGACCGACGAGCTGCACGACGTTGAGCGCCGTCCCCTCAGCGTCGAACGCCTTCAGGTACTCGCCGACCGATTGCCACCGGAAGTCCATGCCCTTGGGCACGTAGAGGGCAAAGCCGCGCAGCTCCCGGAGAAATTCGCGCGACACGGGAGCGGGGGAGAAGCCGCAGTTGCCCACGACCTCGGTTGTCACGCCCTGGCGGATCTTCGACTCCGCGCGCCGGTTCTCCCAGAGCCGCCAGTCCGAGTGCGAGTGCATGTCGATGAACCCCGGCGCCAGGACCCGGCCCGCCGCCCAGAGCGTCGAGCCGGCCGGCTCGCTCGAGAGGTCCCCGATCGCCGCGATGACGTCGTCGCGGATGCCGACGTCGGTGCGGCTGCCCAGAGCGCCGGTGCCGTCGATCACCTGGGCGCCTTCGATCTTGAGATCAAGCATGGCTAGATTCGAACGCGACGCGAGCGCGGCGGGCGTGGCGCAGCCCGGGTGCCCGCCGCTCTAATGGACGGCATCGAGCACCTCGGCGACGACCTCGAAGCGTCCGAACGAGGGCATGAGATACGCGCCGGCGTAGCGGAGCCGCGCCTCCCGGACGAGCTCCTGAGCCATCGCAACCCCGAGGCGGTGCGCCCCGTCCCCCGCTTCTCTGAGCCGTCGGCGCACGGCGTCGGGGATGCTGATTCCGGGCACCTCGTTGTGCAGGAACTCGGCGTGTCGGAGACTATGGAGCGGCAGGATCCCGACCAGCACGGGCACCGGCGAGCCGCCCGCACGCGCGAGGAACCGGTCGAGCGACGCGAGATCGTAGACGGGCTGGGTCTGGATCCAGCGCGCTCCGGCTTCGACTTTCCGGTGGAAGCGCTCGACCTCGCGGTCGACGTCCTCCGCCACGGGATTCAGCGCGGCGCCCACGTGGAAGGCCGTCGGCTCTCCGATCGACGATCCGGTCGCGTCGAGCCCCTCGTTCATTCGACGGACGATCTCGATGAGCCCGATGCCGTCCACGTCGAAGACCGCGGTGGCGTCCACGTAGTCGCCCGCGCGGGGCGGGTCGCCGGTCATCGCCAGGATGTTGCGCACGTCGAGCGCGTGGGCCCCGAGCAGGTCCGCTTGAATGCCCATCAGATTCCGGTCGCGACACGTGAAGTGCATGTTGATGTCGAGTCCGGTCGCCTCCCGCACGAGCAGCGCCGTCGGCAGCACCGCCATCCGCACGCGCCCGAGCGAGCCGTCGTTGATGTCCACGATCTCGACGCCGCGCTCCTTCAGGAGCTTCGCGCCCTGGACCAGCTTCTCGACGGTGTGGCCCCGCGGCGGGTCGAGCTCGACGGTGACGACGAACTCGCCCGCCTCGAGCTTGCGCTGGAAGGTCGTGGGCGCACGCTCCCGCCGGAGCCCGACGGTCTCGCCCGCGGTGGGCGCGCGCACGGTGATGGTCGGTCGCGGGGTCTCGCGCCCCGCGGGGCGCTTCCGGTCGAGGGCCTCGCGCATCGCGGCGATGTGCTGTGGCGTCGTGCCGCAGCAGCCACCGACGACGCGCGCCCCGGCGTCCACCATGCGCGCGGCGTACTCCGCCATGTACGTGGGCGACGAGAGGTAGATGAGCCGCTCACCGACGCGGCTCGGGAGCCCCGCGTTCGGCTGGATCGAGAGCGGCAGGCTCCCGGCCGCCGGCACCATCTGCTCCAGCACCTCGTACAGGGTGCTCGAACCCACGGAACAGTTGGCGCCGATCGCTTGGACCCCGAGCGCGCAGAGCGTCCGCACGACCTCGGCCACGGCGCGGCCCGTGAACGTGACGCCCTCGTCGGTGAACGCCATCTGCGCCACGACGGGCAGGTCGGTGACCGCGCGGATCGCCTCGATCGCCAGCGCGATCTCCGCCAGGTCGGAGAACGTCTCGAGGATCAGTCCGTCCGCGCCGCCCTCGACCAACGCCTCCGCCTGCTCCCGGAACGCAGCGCGCGCCGCCTCCGCCGTCACGCCCCCGAGCGGCGCCAGGTACTTGCCGAGCGGGCCGATGGACCCGAGGACGAGCACGTCGCGGCCGGCCGACTCGCGCACGTCGCGGGCGAGCCGTACGCCTCGGCGGTTGACCTCCCGCACCTGGCCCTCGAGCCCGTGCACCGCGAGCTTGAAGCGGTTGGCGCCGAACGTGTTGCTCTCGATGAGGTCGGCGCCCGCGGCGATGTAGTCGGCGTGGATCGCCTGCACGAGCCTCGGGTTGTTCAGGTTGAGGACGTCGAAGCAGGCGTCGAGCGACACCCCGCGCGCGTAGAGCACCGTGCCCATCGCGCCGTCGCAGAGGAGGGGCCCGGCTTGGAGGCGGAGGCTAAGCGCGTGCGGCATGCATGCCCCTCAGCGCGGCCAGGACGCGGGCGACGACCTGGTCGGGGCCGAGCCCGCGCGTGTCGACCGTGATGTGCGCGAGCCGGTAATAGGGCTCCCGCGCGCGGTAGAGCGCCTCCAGCTCCTCGGCGGACCGCCCCGCGAGCATCGGGCGGTCCCCCGACCGCCGCGCCCGCTCGTGGAGATCCGCGAGGTCACCCGCGAGCCACACGACGGTGCCGAGCTCACGGAGCGCCTCCATGCGTCCTTCGCGACACGGGAGGCCGCCGCCCGTCGCGATCACGTCGCCCGACTTCAGCCTGAGCGCTTCGAG
>MNCR01000146.1:1760-9003 GCA_001914535.1 Candidatus Rokubacteria bacterium 13_2_20CM_69_15_1 | reverse complement strand
CTCGTGGATCGCCTCGACGCCGGCATCATTCTACAGAAATGCCATATCCGGACCCGCAACTGGTCTCACGCCGCCAACCTGGACGCCATCGTGTGGGCGACGGTCCACATGCCCGCACGCGTATGTCGGGATATTCTTGCAAACGGCGCGCGGTACCTGGAGGCCACTCCGAGTTCCACGCAGGCCCCCGTCTTCCGTGCTCCCAGCGATCTTCAGATGGTACGTTTTCTGTTCAAGACGTGGATGGCATGGGCGAAACGGCAAGTCGAAGGCATTTTCTTCGCAGAAGACTGGAACGTCGGCATCGTTCACGAACCTGTTCAGGCCTTCTTGAGGCCCGACTTTCGCCCCACGATCCAGTGGCTGGCTGACGCGAAGGCGAATACCTTCCGGGCTGACCCGTTCGTCCAGCGTATCGGTCCGGGCGAGAAGACGCTGCTGTTGGAGGAGTTTGACTACGCCTCCGAGCGAGGGGTGATCGTCGAGATGGACCTCGACGAGAATGGCACTGCGAAGTCGTCGCTCCGGCCGGCGATCGATAACGGGTTCCACATGTCGTATCCATACCTGATCGAACACGAGGGCGAAGTGTATTGCGTCCCCGAGAGTGGGCGGACGCGGAGCGTCTCCTTGTACGCGCTCGATCGCCGGCAGCGGCGGTGGCGCGTCGTGGCCCCGATCATCAAGGACTTCGCCGCCGTGGACCCGACGATCCTCCGGCACGGCAACGTGTGGTGGCTATGGTGCAGCAATACCGAGGATGAATCGAGCAGCAAGCTGTTTCTCTGGTATGCCTCTGCCCTCCTGGGGCCATGGAAACCGCATCCGGGGAACCCCGTGAAGGTGGATGTCCGCCGCGTACCTCCGGCGGCGGGATCGCGATCAATCGCGTCACCCGGTTGTCCCTCACGGAGTATTGCGAAGAGCCGGTGGTCCATATCGAGCCGTGGGACCGTCGTTATCGGGCGGGAATTCATACGCTGGCGGGCGACGGCAGGCTCACGGTGCTGGACGGTAAGCGCATGGTGATCGCCCCCGCCCTGGTTCGCCGACGTCTGGCGCACAAGGTGAAGCGGCTCGCCCGGGCGTGCCGAGGTCCGCGTGCAGCTCAAAGCTGATCTGCATCTCCACACGCGGGAGCGGGACCGGTTCATTCGCTACGATGCGCGGGACCTGATCGACCGGGCGGCGCGTTCCGGCTTTCACGTCCTCAGCATTACGAACCACGACACCGTCACCTTCAGCGCGGACCTCGAGGGCTATGCCCGGGAGCGCGGGATTCTGCTGGTCCCGGGGGTCGAAATGACGATCGAAGGCAAGCACGTGCTCCTCTACAACGCCGACGTCACGCCAGAGCGGATCCGGACCTTCGCCGATCTGCGGCGGCTCCGCCGCCCCGAGTGGCTGGTGGTGGCGCCCCACCCATTCTTCCCCGCCTCGTACGCGCTCCGCAATCGACTGCTCGAGGAAATCGACCTCTTCGAGGCGATCGAGTTCAGCCACTTCTACACCCGGCGCATCGATTGCAACCGCTCCGCGGTCCGCCTGGCGAAGGAGACCGGCTTGCCGCTCGTGGGCACTTCGGACAGCCACTTCGTTCGGCAGCTCGGGACGACGTTCTCCCTGATCGAGGGCGAACCGACGGTGGCGTCGGTGCTCCAGGCGATCCGAAAAGGACAGATTCGGGTGGAAAGCCGTCCGCTGACGCTTCGGGAGTGCGCGGCCATCGGCCTGGCGATGGCGGTCGGCGACCTCATCGGAGGCCGCGTACCGCCGACCGCAATTCGTTCAGGTGAACTGTCGTGATGATAGTCTGCCCGGCCATCACGGCGGGATCGGCGTAGGCAGGCGGAGTCTTCGCCAGCGCCTGATAAGCCTGGTTCAGCGCCGCCCGAAGCTCGATCAAGTGGACCGCTTTGGCCGCGATCCCGGGCGCGAGCGTGGGATCGGTCCAAGCAAAGGGCGCCAGCCCGCCGGCCACGCGCAGGCTATCGATGGCTGCTCGAAGTTCGGTGATATGCACCGCCTTCACGATCGTATCCTCGGCCGTGAGCGGGTCGTCCGTGAATGTGAACGACGATGTCAGCGTGACGGTCAAGGTAGCCGTCGCGGTGTTGCCGGCCGCGTCCCGCGCCGTCACCGTGAGCACGTTCGACCCGATCTGGAGGGCGATCCCGCTGGCTGTCCAGCTCGTCGTCCCGGTCGCGGTCCCGCCGCTCTGACTGTTCGTCCACGCCACCTGGGTGACGCCCACGTCGTCGAACGCCGTCCCGCCGAGCGTGATCGACGAAGCGCTTGTCGTGTAGGTCGGATTGGCGGTGGGCGAGGTGATGGTCACGGTGGGCGCTGTGATGTCCCTTCGTGTGACCGTCAGGGTGGTCATCGCGGTGTTGCCGGCGCCGTCCCGCGCCGTCACCGTCAGCACGTTCGACCCGATCTGGAGGGCGATCGCACTGGCCGTCCAGCTCGTCCTCCCGGTCGCGGTCCCGCGGCCGCCCTGGCTGTTCACCCACGTCACCTCCGTGACGCCGACGTTGTCGAAGGCCGTCCCGCCGAGCGTGATGGAGGCGGCGCCCGTGGTGTAGCTCGAAGCGGAAGTGGGTGAGGTGATCGCCACCACGGGCGCCGAGGTGTCGATGTTCAACACCGTCACGTTGACCCCGGCCGAGGTGGTGCGGTTGCCCGCCGCGTCGCGGGCGACCGCGGTGAGCGTGTGGACGCCGTTCGGGACCAGCACGGTGTTCCACGAGACCGTGGAGACCGGTGGGGAGAACACCGCCACGACCCGCCCGTCCTGCAGGTAATCGATGCGGGTGACGCCGACGTTGTCCGAGGCGGAGGCGGCGATCGTCACCACGCCGGACACGGTCCGGCCGGCGGCCGGCGACACCACGGCGACGGTGGGCGGAATCGCGTCGGGGGGACCGCCCCCGTCCTGCTCGAACACCCCCACGTCCGGAGCGGTCCCGAGATATGGGACCCGGGGAATGAGGAGGCCGCGATCGATCGCGGGGCTGCCGGCTCGCAGCGTGAACACGCGATTCGTCTCGTCCACGAACAGGGGGTCGGCCTCGAAGTTGCCGGAGGCTTCGGCGTACGTCTGCTGGAACGCCGTCAGCGTCTGCGGGAGATTGCCGCCCTGCGCGGGGTTGCGGATCCGAAGCACCGTCGGCGCGCTGGCCGCGCCTGGCTGCCTCTGGACGATGTTGTTCTCGATGCGGTTGCCATTCAGGCTGCCCACCGGCCACGCCGTCGAGGTGCCGTAATGATTGATCGTGATCGCGTAGGTGTTGCCCGCGTACGCGAAGCCGCCATTCCGGAAGAAGATGTTGTTCGTGATGAAATTGTCACGGACCGATCGGCCGTTCGCCTCTCTGATGTTGAGCGCGCCACTATTGTTCACCCAGTCTTGAATCCGATTGTTGTTGTAGAACACGTTGTGATAGATCTGGTTCCCGACCGAGTCCTGGGCGATCGCGCCGTTGAAGACGTAGGCGGCGATGTCGAGACCTGCCGCGGCGTTGTCGTACACTTCGTTGTACCGGATGATGTTGTCACTCGCCTGCATCTGGATGCCGGAGCGAGGAAAATTGACACCGTTTCTGGCGGCATCCGAGATTCGGTTGTATTCGATGACCGTCCGGCGCGCCATCCAGGAGAGGATGAGCGGGGTTGCGTAGAAGTTCGACATCGTATTCCGCGCCACCACGTTGTCGCCCACTTCTGCCTCGCCGGGGCGATCACCGCCGATCTGGATCAGGCTGTGGCCGGCGTCCTGCAGCGTGTTGCCGAGGACGAGGTTGCGGCTCGATCCGTTGGCGATCCAGATGCCGTCGCCGGAGTTGGCTCGCTCGTCGCCGATGTCGATGATCTGGTTTCGTTCGACGAGGTTGTCGCTGGACTCGGTGATCCGGATGGCGTGGCCCCACACGGCGGCGGTGCCGCTCTTGGTGAGATACGAGTCCCGCACGACATTGTGGTGACCGCCCGAGGCGATCTGGACGGCATAGCCGGGGACGTTCTGGATCCACAGCCGCTCGACCACGATGTAGCTGCGTCCATCGAGCCACACCGCGTGGCCCGAACGGCCGCCGTCGAGGACGGCCGTCTCCTCGGGATAGCTCTCGAATCGGATGGGCCGGGCCGCGGTCCCCGACACGTTCGGCGCGATCTGCTGCGCGAAGAAGATGCCCCGCAGCCGCACGCTGTCGCCGGCGGCGACCGCGGCGTTGGCCCGGTCGAGCGTGCGCCACGCCGTGCCCGGCGTCAGCCCGTTGTTGTCGTCGTTGCCGGCGTCGGCATCGACGTGGAGCGTGCGGTTGAAGGTCGTCGGGTTGGCCACCGTCAGGAGCAGGGGCAGCGACTCGATGACGACACCCGACGTCAGCTGGACCTCCGCCGTGATGATGTGGTCGCCGTCGGCGGCGCTGGCGGCGCTCCAGACGACCTGGAACGGCGGCGTCGTGTCGAGGGCGTCGAGCACGTTGCCGTCGACCTTGAACTGCACGCCCAGCAGGCCCTGTTCCGGTAGCACCGCGGGGGCGGAGATCGTGATCGCCCCGGTGACGGGCGAGGCCTGCGAGGACAGAATCGGGAAGCCCGCTGGGGGCGCGCCCCGGGCCGCAACCGGGGCGCTCAGCAAGAGGCCCAAGACCATCAGAGTCGATAGGAGAATTTTTGCCCGGACGGCGACGACCTCGTGAGTTCCGTCGGTATTCGCGGGGGTGGCAGCCAGGCCGATGCCTGGAAGCCGGGGCGAAAGGATCACGAGGGGGGTGTCCGGAGCAACGGATGTGCCAATGAAGGACTCATTTCACGTCAGGTATTTACCGAAACGCTCAATCAGGCATGCGACGGAGTCATTAACACAGGCGTATGGAAAAGTGACACAGGCAGGACGGGACTCGGACCACGCCTCCGGTCTCGGAGGCGTGGCCCATAACCTGCCCCTAGAGTTGGCACCGGCCCGCGACGCGTAGGCGGCGCGGCCTGCTTGTGATTCCTACAGGGCGCTGGCCGCGGCGCGGAGCTCGTTCAGGTGGAGCGCCTTGATGACGGTCGGCCCCGTGGGATCCGTGTATGTGGGCGCCGTTCGACCCGCCGCCTGATAGGCCTGGTTCAGCGCGGTCCGGAGCTGGATCAAGTGCACGGCTTTGACCGGGGTGATGCCAGGCGTGAGCGTGGGATCAGTCCAGGCAAAGGTGCCGAGCCCGCGTGCGACGCGGACGCTATCGATGGCTGCCCGGAGTTGCGTGACGTGCACCGCTTTGATGCTCGTGCTCTGCGCCGCAAGCGGGTCGTCGGTGAATGGAGGCGTCCCCGACAGCGTCACCGTCATGCTGGCCGTCGCGGTGTTGCCGGCGGCGTCGCGCGCCGTGACCGTGAGAACGTTCGCCCCCGTCTGGAGGGTGATCCCGCCGGCTGTCCAGCTCGTTGTCCCGGTCGCCGTTCCGCTGCCGCCCCGGTTGTTCACCCACGTCACTTGGGTCACCCCGAGGCTGTCAGCCGCGGTCCCGCCGAGCGTCAGGGCGGGGGTGCTCGTCGTGTAGGTCGGACTGGCAGTGGGCACGGTGATGGTCACGGTGGGCGGCGTGGAGTCGCTTCGTGTGACCGTCAGGGTGTCCGTCGCGGTGTTGCCGGCGGCGTCGCGCGCCGTGACCGTCAGCACGTTCGACCCGAGCTGCAAGGCGATCCCGCTGGCGGTCCAGCTCGTCGTCCCGGTCGCCGTTCCGCTGCCGCCCGAGCTGTTCGTCCACGTCACCTGGGTCACGCCGACGTTGTCCGAGGCGGTCCCCCCGAGCGTCAGGGAGGAGTTGCCCGTCGTGTAGGTCGGATTGCCCGTGGGCGTGGTGATCGTCACGGTGGGCGTCGTGGTGTCCGTAAAGGCGACCGTCATGCTGGCCGTCGTCGTGTTGCCGGCCGCATCCCGCGCCGTCACCGTCAGGACGTTCGACCCCGTCTGAAGGACGATGCCGCTGGCCGTCCAGCTCGTCGTCCCGGTCGCGGTGCCGCTGCCGCCGCGGCTGTTCGTCCACGTCACCTGGGTGACGCCGACGTTGTCGGAGGCCGTCCCGCCGAGGGTCAGGGACGAGGAGCTCGTGCTGTAGGTTGGATTGGTGGTCGGCGTCGTGATCGCCACCGTGGGCTTCGTGGTGTCGGCGTTCGCGACGGTCACGGCGACGGGGACCGACGTGCCGACGTTGCCGGCGGCGTCATAGCCCCGAGCCGTGAGCGTGTGTGGCCCGTTGCTCACCGCCGCGGTGTCCCAGGAAAAGGTGAGCGCCGGCGGGGACAGCACACCGAGGACCTGGCCGTCCTGCAGGTAATCGATGCGCGTCACGCCGACGTTGTCCGTGGCGGAGGCGCGAATCGTCACCA
Organism: Candidatus Rokubacteria bacterium 13_2_20CM_69_15_1; assembly: GCA_001914535.1. Taxonomy (GTDB): domain Bacteria; phylum Methylomirabilota; class Methylomirabilia; order Rokubacteriales; family CSP1-6; genus 20CM-2-70-11. The sequence goes on along the minus strand of MNCR01000146.1, from coordinate 2,625 downwards.
TTCCGGACACGGTCTGGCCGGCGCTCGGCGCCGTCACGGCGACGGTGGGCGGGATCGTGTCAGCCGGAGGGCCGCCGCCACCGTCGTACTCGTTGGCCCCCAGATCAGGGGCCGTGCCGAGGTAGGCGACTCCCGGAATGACCACGCCGCGATCGATCGCGGGGCTGCCGGAGCGCAGCGTGAACACCCGGGTCGCCTCGTTCGTGAACATCGGGTCGCTCTCGAAGTTGGCGACGGCTGCCGAGGAGATCTGCTGGAACCCTGGGAGCGTGTACGAAATGTTGCCGCCCTGCGCCGAGTTGCGGATGTGGAGGACCAGCGGCGTGCCGGCCGAGCCCGGCTGGCGCAGGAAAATGTTGTTCTTGATGACGTTGCCGTTGAGGTTCCCCTCGGGCCACGCCGACCCGTTGTCGTAGTGGTTGATCGTGATCGTGTAGGTGTTGCCCTGGTACTGGAAGCCCCCGTTGCGGAAGAAGATGTTGTTCTCGATGACGTTCTGGGTGATCGTCCGGCCGTTCGAGATCCTGAAATGGAGCGCGCCGGCGTTGTTCACAAAATCTTGAATGCGATTGTTGTTGTAGAACACGTTGTTGTAGATTTTGTTTCCGATCGAATCCTGGGGGATGTTGCCGTTATAGACGAAGCCCTGGATCATGATACCGGCCGCCGCGTTGTCGAAGATTTCGTTGTAGCGAATGATGTTGTCGTTCGACTGGAGCTGGATGCCGGCGCGAGGCCAGTTCACGCCGTTCGTCGCCCCGAGCGAGATTCGGTTGTTTTCGACGAGCGTCCGGCGCGTCATCCAGGCCAGAATGAGCGGGGTCGTCCACGGGTTGATGAGCGTATTGCCCGCGATGACGTTGTC
>MNCR01000146.1:0-1697 GCA_001914535.1 Candidatus Rokubacteria bacterium 13_2_20CM_69_15_1 | reverse complement strand
TCGGCCTCGTTGCCGATGTCGGTGATCGTGCAGCGCTCGATGAGATTGTCGCTGGAGTTCGTCATCCTGAAGGCGTGGCCCCACTGCCCGGAGCCGTTCCCGACGTTCGAGACCTGACAGTCGCGGAACACGTTGTTGTTGGACCCGTTCAGCACGATCGGCCCGTTCAGGATCGCGAGCCGCTCGACCACGACGTGGTGGAGGCCCACGAGCTTCAGGCTCCCCCCTTGGAGGACGGCCGGCTGCCCAGGGTCGCTGGTGAAGATGATCGGCTTCGCGGCCGTGCCGGACGCCATCGGGATCAGGTCCTGCCCGGTAAAGGTCCCGCGCAGCACCACGGTGTCCCCGGCTTGCGCGAGGCTGGCCACTCGCGCCAGACTCTGGAGCGCGGCCGTGGCCCGTAACCCCGTATTCTTGTCATTCCCCGCGCCGGCATCGACGTGAAGCAGGCGATTGAAGGTCGTCGGGTTCCCAACGGTCAGAAGCAAGGGCGCCGATTCGATGACGACACCCGACGTCAGCCGGACCTCCGCGGTGATCGTGTGGTCGCCGTTGGTGGCGCTGGCGGCGCTCCAGATGACCTCGAAGGGTGACGTCGTGGTGAGCGCGTTGAGGACGTAGCCGTCTATCTTGAACTGGACGCCCACCAGGCCCGGTTCGGGCAGCACATCGGGGGCGGAGATCGTCACTGCGCCGGTCACGGGCGAGGTCTGCGAGGACAGGAGCGAGAAGCCTGCCGCAGTGGCGCCCGCGGCCGGCATCGAAGAGCTCAACACAAATCCCAAGACCAGGGCCGAGAGGAATACTCGGGCTCGGCCAACGTGTAGATCCCAACGTCCCATGACGATCCTCCAACCTCGGAAGACCGTCACTTCCCTGGGAAGCTACATCCCTCTGTCCTTCGGTAGCCCGGCTGTCAGGCTCATCGCCTGACCCGTGGCTTTGCGTCCCCGCCTCACGGCGGGTTTGCCCTTGTCGGGAAGAAGGTCTTCTCTTTTTTTTGCGAGGTCTTGTTCTGCCTCGCGTACTTCTACCCGATGTTCTGCAGGCGGGGTGCCAAAGAGTGATCGCGCTGGTCAGGCGCCTCAATATCTGGAAATCACGACCTCTTGAGCAACTGTGTAGAATCTGACCAGTATCTGAGCGGCGACGTCCGGTGTCAGATTTGACAACCAGGCGCGCGCGTTCTGACAATCTCGGGCGTCAGATCTCAGCGTGATTTCTGCTCTTTCTCGTCGGTCCACTCCTTCAAATGAGTCACGATGATCGCCAAAGAGCGAGTCGCGGCGTTCTTAGCCACGCAGCGGCCCCGTAGCTTCTGTGACGAGTGCTTGGCCCGTGCGCTCGGTATCGATCCCTCCACGGCGTACCGAGCCGCGGTGAAGACAGGCCGAGCGGGGTCGTCCGTCAGGGAGTACGGCGTCTGCTCGGACTGTGGCGAGAGCCGGCTGATCACGCGCGCGGCCCACTGATCGATCCGACCCTCGGGCCGGAGGACGTCAGCCCTCCGGCCCGACGTGTCTTTGCGCGACCTCAGACGAGACGGTCGCGCAGCCTCGAGCTGATCGCGTCCACGACCATCACCATCGCGACGGTCACGAGCAGGACGGTCGACGCGGCGGGGTAGTCGATCATCCGGAGATAGGTCTGCAGGTAGAAGCCGATGCCGCCGGCGCCGACGAAGCCGAGCACGGTCG
>MNCR01000143.1 GCA_001914535.1 Candidatus Rokubacteria bacterium 13_2_20CM_69_15_1 | reverse complement strand
GGCGGCAAGGCCGGGGTTCTCGTCCACGTTGACCTTGGCAAGCGTGACGCGCCCGCCCGCCTCGCTCGCCAGCTCCTCCAGGACTGGGGAGATCGCCCGGCAAGGCCCGCACCACTCGGCCCAAAAGTCCACCAGCAAGAGCCCATGGTGCCGGCTCAAGGTCTCGTCGAAGTTCTGCTCGGTCAGGTGGACGGTCGCGGTGTCAGGCATGAGCGGTCTCCTCAATAAAAAAGCAACGTCAACGCTAACATGCCGCCCCCGATGGCGCAAGGCAGCGGTCGCACGAGAACCTTGTCAGTCTGACACCCCCTCGTGCTAAAGTCAGAATCTGTCATGGAACCCGCAAAAATCCTAGTGGTCGACGACGAATCCGCGATCCTGAGGCTCCTCCGGGAAGCCCTCACACAGTGGGGGTACCAGGTGACGGCCGCCTCCAGCGGCGCGGAGGCGCTCCAGGCGCTTCGCGGCGACATGTTCGACGCCGTCATCAGCGACATCCGCATGCCCGACATGAACGGCCTCGAGCTTCTCAAGGAGATCAAGCGCCACGACGAGTCGGTCGAGGTCGTGATGATGACGGGCTACCCGACGATCGCCTCGGCGGTGGAGGCGCTCAAGGAAGGCGCGTTCGACTACCTCTCCAAGCCCCTGCTGCTCGACGAGCTGCGCCACCTGATGACGCGGATGACGGAGCGGCGCTTCCTGCGCGGCGAGGTCCACTCGCTCCGCGCACGCCTGGGCGAAGAACTGACGGTCAACGAGCTCGTCGGCAACTCCCCGCCCATGGCGCGGGTGAAGGAGATCCTCGCGAAGGTTGCGCCCACCGACTCGCCCGTGCTCATCGAGGGCGAGAGCGGCACCGGCAAGGAGCTCGTCGCCGCCGCGATCCACCGCCTCTCCCCCCGCGCCAAGGGGCCGTTCATCCCGGTGAACTGCAGCGCGATCCCCGAGGACCTCCTGGAGTCCGAGTTCTTCGGTCACGTGCGCGGCGCCTTCTCCGGCGCCGTGTCCGACACGCTCGGGCTCTTCCGCGGCGCCAACGAGGGGACGATCTTTCTCGACGAGGTCGCCGAGCTCTCGCCCGGACTGCAAGTGAAGCTCCTGCGCGTTCTCCAGGAGATGCAGGTGCGCCCCGTCGGCTCGACCAAGGCGTACGCGGTGGACGTGCGCGTGATCGCCGCGACCAATCGCGACCTCGAGCGGACGCTCGCCGAGGGCCGCTTGCGCCAGGATCTCTACTACCGGCTCAATGTGGTCCGCGTGGGCCTGCCGCCACTCCGCGCGCGGCGCGAGGACGTCCCGGCGCTCGTGAATCACTTCGTCCGCCGCTTCACCCGCCGCTTCCGCCGGGAGATCCGCGGCGTCACGCCCGAGGCGCTCGCCGCGCTCCAGGGGTACGACTTCCCCGGAAACGTGCGCGAGCTCGAGAATCTCATCGAGCGCGCCTTCGCCATGGGCGCGCGGGAGCAGATCACGCTTGCCGATCTGCCGAGCCTGACCGCCGGTCAGGCGGCGCCGGTCGCCGCAACGAGCGGTGCCATCCCGCAGCTGGCCGACGTCGAGAAGGAGCTGATCCTGCGGGCCCTGGCGGTCTACAAGGACGACAAGGAGGCCGCCGCGACGGCGCTCGGCATCTCGCGGCGGACGATCTACCGACGCCTGAAGGAGTACGGGATGCTCTAAGAGTCACGGACTTGACGAAGTGACACCAAGAAGTCACGCGACCCCCGCCGAGTTCCCTTATCTTCCAAGACCTTGCGGTTGGCATCCGCCCTGCAGTTTCCGGATGGCATGCTCGGGACTGCGCCCGTTGAGACCCTGGCGAAGACGCTCCAGGTTGGGGTGGGATTCGCCACCCACGAGGACGCGATCTGGGCGGCCGTCCGCGCGACGGCGATGGCGCGCACCGGGCTCCAGGGCGCAGCCGCGGAGATGGTGCTGCTCGTCACCGCCGGCGTCCCGAGCCAGGACACCCTGCCAATGATCCGGTCCGTGCTCGGGCCCGTCGGCATCGCAGGCGGCGCGACGGCGGCGATCCTCACGCACAACGGCGCCGTCGGCAGCGGCGCGCTCGTCGTGTGCCTGGCGAACGGCGAGGGCGCGGTCAGCGGCGTCGCGGCGTCCGCGGGACGCGATCTCGGAGACGCCGCCCAGGGCGCGGCGCGGCTGATCCTCGCGGGCTGGCCGTTCAGAATGCGCTATCCGCGCGGCCTCGGGCTCGGGTTCTGCCGCCCGGGCGTCGGCGCCCCCGCCGAGTCGTTCCTCGCCTCGTGGCGCGTCTTGATGGGACCCAAAATGCGAACGGTGTGCAGCGTGCTCTCGACCCCCGTGGTCTATGGCGCGTCGCAAGCCGAGCCGATCGTGAGCGCGGCGTGCCTCGAGGCGCCATACTCGACGGGGCTCGGCTACGCCGATGGCTTCGAGGCAGGCTCGATGCCCGACCGCCCGGCGCTGATCCAGGGGACGGTGGAGGCCACGCGCGCGGCGGTCAAGCGCCTCGAGGGTGACGCCGCGCGGCTCGTCCTCGTCATCGAGTCGGACGCGCGCCATCGGGCCCTCGGCTCCGCCGCGGGCGACGAGTGGACGGCGGTCAAGAACGAGGTGGACGCGCGCGTTCCGTGTGTGGGCTGGCTCTGCCAGTCGGTCGCCGCCTACGGCCGCGGCGTGCGCCCCGCCGACGCCCACGGCTCGCTCGTCGTCGTCGCGCTCGGCGACGCGCCGCGCCGCTAAGCAACCTCGGAGGGGGGCTTTGCCCCCCTTCCGAACCCTCCCCCCAGGATTCGATTGCGGCGGCAAAGCCGCCGCTCGAACCACGCTCACTTCGACCCGCGTGGCCTACGCGCGGGTGACGTAACCCTCCAGGAGATCCCGCGCGGAGAGGTCCGGGTCGCGCTCTGCCGGTGGGCCATAGCCGCCGCCCCCCGGGAGGCGAACCTCCACGAGGGCTCCCGGTGGGACCAACTGCTCCGCCTTCGGGTTCGCCGGCGCCACGCCGTCGATCAGCACCACGCCGCGCGCGCCGGGGCCGCCGCCCAGGAAGCCAGCCGCCGCGTGCGCCGTGCGGTCGCAGAGGATCGAGCACGTGTAGGGCTCGCGCGTCCGCGCGCGGAACGCGATCGTCTGACCGAGCCCGCCGCGATACCTGCCCGTGCCGCCCGAGTCGGGTCTCAGACATTTCCGCTCGACGACGAGCGGCGCGAGGTTCTCGATGACCTCGACGGGCGTGCCGAGGACACCGGACGGGAACGCGGTCGCCGAGAGGCCGTCCTTCGTGGCGCGCGCGCCGGTGCCGCCCGACGAGAAGAAGACGTAGGTGAAGGGCGCTCCGTGCTCGTCCTTCCCGGCGACCTGGACGCCCCAGATGTTGGCCGACCCCTCGGCCATGACGCGCGCGGGCAGCGCCTGACCGAGCGCGCCCGCGATCGCGTGCGGCAGGAAGTGGCCGACGATGTGTCGCGCCGCGACCGCCGCGGGACGGCGCACGTTGAGGATCGAACCGTCCGGCGCGGTGATGCGGAGCGGCCGAAATGCGCCCTCGTTGTTCGGGACGTCCGGGCTGACGATCACCTTCACGCCGTAGGTCGTATACGCCTCGGTGTAGTTCATCACCACGTTCACGCCGCGCCGGCTCGCCGGCGACGAGCCTGCGTAGTCGACCCAGAGCCCGTCGCCCCGCACCTCACAGCGCGCACGGATCGTGATCGGCTCGTCGAAGCCGTCGGAGGTGATCGCGTACTCGTAGGCTCCGGGCGTGAGCGCGCCGATCGCCCCTCGCATCGCACGCTCCGTACGCCCGATGATCTCGTCGGCCAGCGGCTCGAGCCGCTCGAGCCCGAACTCGTCCATGAACTCCAGCAACCGCTCGCCGCCGACGGCGCCGCCCGCGATCTGGGCGTGGAAGTCGCCCAGGACCATCTCGGGCACGCGCACGTTCGCCCGGATGAGCGCGATCAGTGGCGCGTTGGGCCGCCCGGCCTCGTAGAGCTTCATGATCGGGATCTGCAGCCCCTCCTCGTACACCTCTCGGGCCTCGGCGGACAACACGTGGCCGCCGATATCCGCGGTGTGGCACGTGGAGGCGAAGAAGGCGACGCACTCCTCGCCGCGGAAGATCGGCGAGGCGATCGTGACGTCGTTGAGGTGCCCGGACGTAAGCCAGGGGTCGTTCGTGATCAGGACGTCACCGGGCCGGAGCGTCTCGAGGGGGCACGCCGCGAGGAAGTGCTTCACGGCGAGCGCCATGGAGTTGATGTGGCCGGGCGTGCCCGTCACCGCCTGGGCGACCATGTAGCCGCGGCGGTCGAAGACGCCCGCCGAGAGGTCGCCCGCCTCGCGCACGATGGACGTGAATGACGTCCGCTGGAGCGCCGCCGCTTGCTCGTTGACGACGCCGATGAGGCGGTTCCAGCAGATCTCGAGCGTCACCGGGTCCGTTCGATCGGGGGCCTCACGGCGCTGTTCCGTCACGACGCCATCTCCACGACGAGGGCCAATCCCGCGTCCACGCTGAAGCGCGCGCCTGGGCCCACGACGGCGGTGGACTCGCGCTCCTCGACGATCGCGGGG
>MNCR01000024.1 GCA_001914535.1 Candidatus Rokubacteria bacterium 13_2_20CM_69_15_1 | reverse complement strand
GCCGGCGGGGTCGACATCGTCGGTCGGCACGAACATCAGGAGCGCCGCCGCGGTCACCATGAGCGCGAAGACGAGCAGGAGCCAGCGGTCGTGCACGTGGCTCGACGCGAGCGCCCCGGCGAGGGAGCCCGCCGCCATCGCGAACCCGCCCGCGCGTGCGAGCTCGGGGCTGACCGCGCGGTGACGGCGGTGCGCCACCATGCCCGACGTGGCCGCCACGAGCACCTGCGTCATCGTGACGCCCGCCACCGGCTTGACGTCCAGCGTCCCGACCTCGAGGAGCGGCGGCGCATAGAGCAGAAGCGGGATCATCACGATCGCGCCCCCGACGCCGAGGAGGCCCGCCACGAATGCGCCGACGAATCCGAGCGTCAGCAGGGTCAGAGCGAACGCGACCGTCACCTTGGTGGGAGGGCGCTAACGCAGGCTCGAGTAGTACGCCGCGAGATCGGCGATCGTGTCGTCCGGGACCGACTTCATCAGCTCCTTGACGGTTTTGACGGCCTGGTCGCCGGGGCTCCTGCGGTCCGCCTTGAACAGGAGCATCTGGTTCCGCAGATAGCCCGGGGCCTGCCCGCTGAGGTCGGGAATGGACCTCGCGGGATCGCCGCGACCGGACTCGCCGTGGCACACGACGCACTGCTGGGACGCCACACGGCCCCGGGCGGCCGCCGCGGCGTCCACCGCGACCGCCGTGGGCTGGCGCGACTGGGCGGCGAAATAGGCGGCGACGTCGTCCACGCCGGCCTCCCGCACGTACTTCGCGTACGGCTCCATCTCGGGCGACGGCCGGCGGCCCGTAGCATAGTCTTCGACCGCCTTCTTGAAGTACCAGGGCGCGAGGCCGGCGATGATCGGGATCGTGCTGGACGGGCTCTGACCGCCCGGGCCGTGACACGCGCTGCACGCCAGCGCTTTGGTGGCGCCGGGCACGTCGAGGGGTCCGGCCGAGGCGCCGGCCGCGAAGCCGGTCATCAGGCTCAGCGAGCCTGCGACGAGACGAATGGTCGTTCGCATCGGGCGGTTCCTCCTCCGGCCTAGCCGAGAATATCCTGCCAGATGCCGGTCGCCCAGCCGACCGCGTTCTGCGCCCACTCGGCCGACTGGCCGGGCGTGAGCTTCTGCTCGATCTGGACGACCTTGCCGCCCTCGACCTTGTACGCGTTGACGACCGCGATCGCCTCGCGATCGTTCACCCAGCTGTAGCAGGTGTTGCCCGGCGCCATCGGCGGCGGCTCCTTGCCGTTCAGCAAGTGGACGACCGCGACGGCGCAGATCTTCCCCATGGCGTTGGCGATGTTGCCGGACTTGGGCACCGGCAACCCGATGGTCGAGTCGCCGACCACGTGGACGTTCGCGTGCTTCGCGGACTCGTACGTGAGGTGGTTGACCTCGCACCAGCGCTTGTCCGCGCCGACCAGGTCGGCCTGGACGGCGATCGTCCCGGCCCGCTGGGGCGGGATCAGGTTGACGACGTCGTACTTCACCCGGTCGCCGAGCTCCGTCGTCACCTCGCGCGTGGAGGGATCGACCTTGACGACCTTGTTCGACGCTCGGTACTCGAGGTTCGGGTAGTCCTTCCACGCCGCGCGGAAGAGCCCGGCCTTGGAGACGACGTTCGCGTTCGCGTCGAGCACGAGGAGCTTCGACCTCGGCTTCTTCGTCTTCAAGTAGAACGCCACCTGGCACGCGCGCTCGTACGGGCCGGGTGGGCAACGGTAGGCGACGGGCGGCACCGTCAGCACGAAGACGCCGCCGTCCGGCATGGCCTCGAGCTGCCGGGCGAGGTCCACGGTCTGGGGGCCGGCCTTCCACGCGTGGAGCACGCGATCCCGCGCCGCGGCGAGCCCGTCGACCTGTTCCCACTGGAACTCGACGCCCGGCGATACGATGAGCCGGTCGTACTGGAGGTACCCCTCGCCGACCCGGACGCGCCTGGCGTCGGGCTCGACCGCGCTCGCGGAGGCGTGGAGGATCCTCACGCCGTGGCCCCTGAGCCCGCCGTAGCCGAAGGTGAGGCTGTCGATCGAGCGGACGCCGCTGAGAACGAGGTTACTGAACGGGCACGACACGAACCGTCTGTTGGGCTCGAGCAAGACGACTTCGATCGAGGGGTCGCCCAGCCGCACGTACTTCGCGGCCGTCGCGCCGCCCCAGCCCCCACCGATCACGACGACGCGGCGACCCGTCTTGGGCGCGAAGTCGCCCTTGAGCGCCGGCGCGCATCCCGCGACGCCCGCCGCGGCGAGGAGCCCGAGCCCGGCGCTGCGCCCCGAGGTTCTGAGGAACTCCCTGCGCGTCAATCGTGTCATGACTCCCTCCGAGTCGCTCGACGGGGTGTCTCCGCCGCGAGGCTCACAGCGCGCTGAATCGCCGATGCTCCTCGTTCCACGTCGCGCCGAGAGCCCAGGCCACCATGACGAGAACCACGAGGCCGATCGCGCCCCCCCACCCGATCGCCGACGGCAGAAACACGGCGGCGCCGAGCCCTCGGAGGAGGCCGGTCTCGACCACGACCTGGCGCATCAGCGACCCTCCGAGGGCGAAGCAGGCGATCGCCGCCCAGAGCTTCACCTGGCCCTCGCCCGCGCGCCAGATCGAGCCGGCGCCGCAGCCGCCCGCCAGCGTCATCCCGACCCCGAACGTCAGGCCCCCGACGAGCGCGCCCGCGCCGGCGGCGGGGAAGACCCACTCGCTCTTGTCCTTGAGATCGGTGAACTTGAGGATCGCGAATCCGACCGTGCTGATCACGAGCGCGAGCGCCGCGGCGCGCGTGTGCTCCGCGTCACCGGTCATGAACGGCTCGCGGAACGCGCGCACGAGGCAGAAGCGCGAGCGCTGGAAGATGACGCCGAACGCGACGCCGAAGAGCAGGAAGACGCCCTGCGCGACGTAGCCGGTGCGCGAGTAGACGAACGGCGTCACGAGCACGACCCCGAGCAGCAGCGCGCCGACCCATGGCTGACGGCGCGGCCCCGAGTCGGACGGCGCCAGGTAGACCCGCGCTCCACCGCTCGACCACTCGGGCTTGTGCTCCGCCTCCCAGATCAGGTAGCGCAGCCCGAGGAACGCGCCCGCGCCGAGCCCGAGCATCATGCCGAGGCCGGCGAGGGAGAGCGCGCTCGTCGCCGAGAAGAAGCCACCGATGTTGCAGCCGAAGGCGAGGACGGCGCCGACGCCCATCAGGAGCCCGCCGAAGGCACCCTTCACGAGCTCACCCCGCGGCGGGACACGCACGGCGAACTCGCTCGCCAGGAGCGCGGCGACGAGGCCGCCCAGGAGGACGCCCGCGTTCAGCAGCGACCCGGAGTAGAGCCACGGAGCCAGGAGATCAGGACGGCGCACGATCCCGAGACCGGTCAGCGCCCAGTCGCCCCAGTTGCGCATACCGTCCGACGCGGTCCACGGGCGGTCGAAGGCGAAGAGGAAGACGTTGACCGTGGCGACGAGCACGGCCGACCCCCAGATGGGCCAGGGGCGGCCGAAGAGCACCGTGTACTGCGCCGAGAGCGAGCCGCCCATCAGCGGGTCGTCACTTCGTTCGCTGCACGACGAACCGGAAGACGCCTCCCGACTCCCCCCGCTCGACGATCCGGTGGCCCGACTGCTTCTCGAACGCCTCGAGGTCGCTCACCGAGCCCGGGTCGGTGGCGAGCAGCTCGATCGAGCCACCCGGCGCGAGCGTCTTGATCGTCTTGGCGAGCTTCATCACCGGCATCGGACAGTCGAGGCCGCGGCAGTCGAGCGTCGTACGCGCGGGCGACGGCGCGGGCGCCGACCCGACGGCCGTCGGCCGCGCGACGGGGTAGCCCGATTTCGTCCACGCCGTCATGCCGCCGGTGACGTTGTACCAGTGCTGGATCCCGTGACGCTTGAGCGCGCTGATCACCGTGCTCGACCGGAGCCCGCCCGCGCAGAGCACGGCCTTGGGTCGGTCGGGCGGGACGAGGTCGCGGCGTGCGACGGATTCCATCATCGGCAGATGGAGGGCGCCCTCGATGTGGCCGTCCAGCCACTCGAAGGGCTCGCGGACGTCGATCACGGTGAGGTCGCGCCCCTCCTCGAGCCAGTCCGCGAGGTCGTGCACGGTGATCTGCGGCACCGTCTCCACCGGGAAGCCCTCGCTCTTCCACTCGATCATGCCCCAGTGCAAGAATCCCAGGACCTCGTCCACCCCGACGCGCGAGAGCGCCTGCACCGCACGCTCGAGGTCCGACGGCCCCTGCGCCAGGAGGAGCAGCGGCCCGCCCGCCGGCACGGCGCACGCGACGCGCTCGGCGAGCTGCGGGCTTTCGATCCAGACGTTGATCGCGCCGGGGATGTGGCCCTCGCCGTACGTACCGGGATCGCGCAGGTCCACCACACAGTCGCCGCGCTTCGCGGCCTCCCACGCCTCGCGCGCCGTGTACGGACGCGGCTTGGCCGCCTGGAGCGGAATCAGTCCCTTGTTCTTGCCGACGATCTTCTCGAACTGGGGCGGCTTCGGGGGGAGGTCCTGCATGATGAAGTCCACGAACGCGGCCCGGTCGCGCAGCTGAAGCGCCGGATTGAACCGGCGCTCGAACCCGATCGTGGAGCCCGCCTTCGCCGACATCGCGCGCCCGCACGCCGAGCCCGCCCCGTGGGCCGGATAGACCTCCACGCTGTCGTCGAGCGGCAGGAGCACGCGGGTCAGACTCTCGTACGTCTCCGCCGCCGCGCGCGCGCCGCCGAGGTCCGGGCGCCCGACCGACCCCACGAAGAGCGTGTCGCCGGTGAGGACGAACCACGGCTCCGGGCCGCGCTCGAGGTCGGTCACGAGCAGGCAGATCGAATCCGGGGTATGGCCCGGGGTGTGGCCGACCGTCAGCCGGATGTTCCCGACACGGATCTCGTCGCCGTCGCTGAGCCGCTCGTGATCGAAGGCGAACCCGGCGGCCGCGTGGACGAAGATGGCGGCGCTGGTCGCCGCGGCGAGGTCGCGGTTGCCGGAGATGTGGTCGGCGTGGGTGTGGGTCTCGACGACGTGCGTGATCTTGAGCCCACGGCGCCGCGCCAATCTCAGATATTCGTGCACGCGGTCGCGACCGGGATCGACGACGATCGCCCGCCCGGCCTGGCCGCAGCCGATCAGGTACGAGAGGCACCCGGACTCTTCGTTGAGGATCTGCTGGAAGATCATCCCGGCTTCCCTATTCTATGCCAGGATCTCAGTGCTTCTCGGCTTTCTCCTTCTCGGTTTTGGCTTCCTTGATGACCTTCTCGGCCAGGAACGCCGGCACCTCCTCGTAGTGGGAGAACTCCATGGAGTAGACGCCGCGCCCGCCGGTCATCGAGCGCAGGCTCGACTCGTAGGTGAGCATCTCCGCCATCGGCGCCGCGGCGCGGACCGCGGCCGTCTCGCCCGCCGGCTCCATGCCCACGATGCGGCCGCGCCGCGAGTTCAGGTCGCCGATGATGTCGCCCGCCGCGTCGGAGGGGCAGGTCACCTCGACGTTCATGATCGGCTCGAGCAGGATCGGGTGGGCCTCTATGAACACCTTCTGGAGGCCGAGCGACGCCGCGATCTGGAACGCCATGTCCGAGGAGTCGACGTCGTGGTAGGAACCGTCGTAGAGAGTCACCCTGAGGTCGACGACCGGGTAGCCGGCGTAGATCCCTTTCTTCATGCAGTCGCGGACGCCCTTCTCGGCGGACGGGATGTAGTTGCGCGGCACCGCGCCGCCGAAGATGTCGTCCACGAACTCGAAGCCGCCCCCGCGCGGCAGAGGCTCGACCCGGAGCCAGACGTCGCCGTACTGGCCGCGGCCGCCCGTCTGCTTCTTGTACTTGCCTTGCCCCTCGGCGCGCCCCTTGATCGTCTCCTTGTACGGGATGCGCGGCGGGAGCAGGTTCACGTCCACGTTGTACTTGCGCTTCATGCGCTCCACGACCATCTCGACGTGGAGGCTGCCCACGCCCGCGACGAGGAGCTGCTTCGTCTCGGGGTCGTAATGGTAGTGGACGGTCGGGTCCTCCTCGGCGATGCGCGCGAGCGAGTTCGAGATCTTGTCCTCGTCCCCGCGCGTCTTGGGCTGGATCGCAAACGAGATGGCCGCCTCGGGGAAGACGATCCGCGGCAGCTCGAAGGGCTGCGCCTCGTCGCCGAGCGTGTCGCCCGTCAGCGTCTCCTTGAGCTTCTGGGCGACGCCGATCTCGCCGGGGCCGAGGGCGTCGACGTTCTTCTGCGTCTTTCCCATGAGCCACGAGACGTGCCCCATGCGCTCCCTGACCCCGCGAGAGGCGTTGAGGAGCGTCGAGTCGGCCCGGAGCGTGCCGCTGTAGACGCGGAAGAGCGAGAGCTTGCCGACGTGGGGGTCGGAGAGCGTCTTGAACACCAGGGCGCTGACGGGCGCCTTGGGATCAGGCGCGCGCCTTCCCGCCTGCTTCGTCTTGAGGTCGGTCCCCGCCGCCTCGCCGCGGCCGGCGGGCGACGGCAGCGAGTCGACGATCAGGTCGAGCAGCGCGGGGGACCCCACATTCCGCGCGGCGGAGGCGCAGAGGACCGGCACGAGCTTGCCCTCGCCGATGCCGGCGCGCAGCGCCCGGAGCATCTCGGGCTCGCCGAGGGATCCCGCCTCGAGGTACTTGGTGAGCAGCTCGTCATCCGTCTCGGCGGCGGCTTCGACGAGCTTCTCGCGATACTCCTTGGCCCGATCCGAGAGGTCGTCGGGGATCTCGCCCTCGGTCGGCTTGCCGCCCGCGTACGTCACGGCCTTCATCTTCACGAGATCGACGGCGCCGCGGAAGCTCGATTCCTCGCCGAGGGGGATCTGGAGCGCGACGAGGCGGCCCTTGAGGCGCCGCGCCAGTGACTCGACCGTCCGGTAGAAATCGGCGCGCTCGCGGTCCAGGCGGTTGACGACGACGGCGCGCGGGAGGGGGTACTCGGTCGCGAACTTCCAGACCTTCTCGGTCTGCACCTGGACTCCGGCGACCGCGTCCACGACGACGATCGCGGCCTCGACCACCCGCAGCCCCGCCCGCGCGTCGGCGATGAAATCGCCGTATCCGGGCGTGTCGACGAGGTTGATGCGGTGGCCCTTCCAGTCGCAGTAGGCCACCGCGGTGTTGATCGATATTCTTCGCTTGATCTCATCCGGGTCGAAGTCGGTGGTGGTCGAGCCGTCGTCCACCTTCCCGAGGCGCGTCAGCGCGCCGGCGGTGAAGAGCAGGCCTTCGACCAGAGACGTCTTGCCGACTCCGCCATGCCCGACGACGCCGACGTTGCGGATCTTCCCGATCTCGATCGCCATTCACGACCTCCCGGGAGCCCGAGCGCTGCGGTGGGCCAGATGCTACCACAGATCTTCGGAGGGGGGCTTCGCCCCCCTTCCGACGGCGCAGCGGGCCTGCGGCCCGCTCGCGCCTGCCTCCCCCCAGGAGGGATTGCGCGGGCGAAGCCCGCGCTCGAAGCGCCGACTTAGAGAGCGAACAGTCCTCGGGCGTGAGCCGGCGGAGCCGGCGCTCGAAAGCGGCGGCTCACAGCGTCGGCGACTTATGAGGCGAGGGTGCGCTGGATGCGGGCGACGATCTCGTCGTCGGAGCCGGTGAGGTCGACGGGCCGAGGCAGAGGAGGCGGGTCGCTCTTGATCCCGCTTCCGGTGAGGACGAGGACGATCCGGGCCTCCGCGGCGAGCGCGCCCCGCTCTTTCAGCTGCATCAGCGCCGCGACCGTCGCCGCGGCCTCCGGCGCGGTCCAGACGCCGTCGAGCCGCGCCAGCAGGCGCTGAGCCTCACGGATGGCCGTCTCGCTCACGGCGAGGGCATCGCCCCGGCTGTCGCGGAGCACGCGGAGCATCTGACGCCCCGCGAACGGCGCGGGCACGCGCAGCCCCGCCGCGTGGGTCACGGGGTTCTCCCAGGCGCGCGTCGTCTCGGCGCCGTCGCGCCACGCGCGCACGACGGGCGCGCACCCCTCGGCCTGCACGCTCACGAAGCGCGGCAACGCGCCGTCGAGCCATCCCATCGCCCGCAGTTCTTCGTACGCCTTGGCGATGCCGACCAGGCCGGTGCCGCCGCCCGTCGGGTAGACGAGGAAGTCGGGCATCGCCCAACCGAGCTGCTCGGCCAGCTCGAGCCCCATCGTCTTCTTGCCCTCGAGTCGGTACGGCTCCTTGAGCGTCGAGAGATCGAACCAGCCGATCTGCGGCGCGAGCTTCGCGACGATCTTGCCGGCGTCGGCGATCGAGCCCTCGACCGTGAAGACGTGCGCGCCGCCGATCAGCGCCTCGGCCACCGCCGCGGGCGGCGTGTCCCGCGGCACGATCACGGCGCACGGCAGGCCGCACCGCGCCGCGTACACCGCCGCCGCGCCGCCGGCGTTCCCCGCCGACGGGATGACGAAGCCCCGCGCCCCCAACGTCCGGGCTCGCGTGATCGCCATGGAGAGCCCACGGGCCTTGAAGGTGCCGGTGGGATTCTGGCCCTCGTCCTTCGCCAGCACGTGGCGCAGGCCGAGCTGCGCGGCCAGTCGCGGCAGCGGCAGGAGCGGCGTGCCGCCCTCGCCGAGCGTGACCGGCTCCTCGCCATCGTCGAGCGGCGTCAGCTCGCGAAAGCGGTACATCCCGGGCGGCCGACCGCGCAGCGCGTCTCGGCTCACGCGCGTCGCGACACGCTCGAGATCGTAGCGCGCCGCGAGCATCTGCCCGCACCTCTCGCACACGGTGAGCAGGCGCTTGGGGTCGTGGCGCTGGCCGCACACGGTGCATTCGACGCAGTTCAGGAAGCTCATCGGGCTCCCGGCTCGCCAGGTTTCTGAGCGTGAGTATAGCCCACGGCCCGCGTTCGGAGCTGTGTATCGGAATGCCGACGGTGACGAGCCTCCGCCCTCACGCTAGAATGACCGGCAGGAGGCTCCCCATGAGCGATCTGCTCACGCGCTATCGATTCACCGTCGAGGAGTACCACCGGATGGGCGAGGCCGGCATCCTCCCCGAGGACAGCCGGATCGAGCTGATCGCCGGAGAGATCGTCGTGCCGGAGCCGATCGGCTCCCACCATGCCAGCACGGTCGACCGCCTCACTCGCCTGTGGACGTTGCGCCTCGGGAACCGGGCGATCGTACGCGTGCAGAACCCCGTCCAGTTCCCGCAGGAAGACTCAGAGCTCCAGCCGGACGTGACGCTGCTCCGTCCGCGCGCGGACTTTTACGCGACGACCCATCCCCGGGCGGATGACGTCCTGCTCCTTATCGAGGTCGGCGACACGAGCCTCCTGCTCGACCGTCGCGTCAAGATCCCTCTCTACGCCCGCGCCAGCATCCAGGAGGTCTGGCTCGTGGACCTGACCACCGATCGCGTTGAGGTGTACCACACACCACAGGGCAACCG
>MNCR01000054.1 GCA_001914535.1 Candidatus Rokubacteria bacterium 13_2_20CM_69_15_1 | reverse complement strand
AGGCGGGCCGGCCCGAGGAGGCCCGGGCGGCTTACGCGCAGGGGCTCGAGGTGGCGGGGCGCACCGGCGACCTCCAGACGAAGAAGGAGATCGAAGTGTTCCTGAGGAGGCTCGGTCCGCGGGCGTAGGTCTTGGGTACACTCGCCCGCGAGGAGGACCGGCGAGCTCACGTGACCGCCGCCGCGCTCGAGCGCCTGCGCGCCCGCGCGTTCCGCCGCGTGCCGTCGCGCCGCGTGCGGAGCGAGCGCGCGGCGCTCGGCTTCGTGGAGGACGTCGGCTTCTGCTCGACGTTCTATCGCTTCCCGGAGGGCGTGGCGTGCCTCTGGGAGGCGGTGGTGGGGTCCGAGCGCCCGCGCTGGCCGCGGCGCTCGCACCACGACGCGTCCATCGGGCTCACGTGGGAGCTGAAGGACACGCTCCCGTCGAAGAAACGCGTGTACTACGGAAAGCTTCTCAAGGGCCGGCCGCTGCTGGTGGCCCTCGAGCTCTTTCCCGCCTTCTACGCCCGAGCCCGCGGGCGGCAACGGGCGCGCGACTACCGCGGGGAGTACGCCGCGGGGCGGATGTCGCACCCGGCACGCCGCCTGATGGACGCGCTGATCCGAGAGCACCCGCAGTACACGCGCGGGTTGCGGGCCAACACGTTCATGCTCGAGCCCTCGAAGACGCGCGAGTTCGAGCGGGCGATGGCCGAGCTCCAGCAGGGGCTCTGGGTGGTCAAGACCGAAGAGCGGTACGAGCCGACGTTCTCTTACCGCTGGGACCTGGTGGAGGCGTGGCTGCCGGAGGCCGTGGCGGAAGGGCGGCGGCTCGCCCGCGAGCGCGCGGTGGCGCAGCTGATCGAGCGCTACACGCGGGGCGCGATCTTCAGCAGCGAGCGATTACTGGCGCGCCTCTTCGGACTCCGGGCCGAGGAGGTGACCCGCGCGGTGGACCGACTGGTCACGACCGGCGCGCTCCGCGCCGACTGCCGTGTGGAGGGCTGGCCGGGTCGCTGGCTGGTTCATGGTTAGGAGGGCGACGATGCCGACGACGGTGCGACTCCGAGACGCCGATGAATACTCGGCGGACTGGGCACGCGGTACGCACGTCCTCCCAGAACGGAGGCTTCACCCTCGAAATCACGGGTCGGTACAATCCCTCGACCGTCCACAGTTGTCGCACACGATCTTGCAGTGGATCTCGTGCATCCGCTCGCCGCAGCGCTCGCAGTAGTGGACCCACTCGGCGAGATCGGGGCCGGAGGGCGCGGGCGGCGGGCTCGGTCGCGGCTCCATGCAACTGGTACACTACATCGCGTGAGCGAGGAGTGGCAAGATCTGGAGTTCCTCCGCCACGTCTTCGACGAGACGCGGGTGGTCCGGAAGCCGCTGACCGGGATCATCGCCGGGTACCACGTCCTCCCGTACATCTTGGTCGGGCCCGAGCACGAGCAGCCGAGCAGGTCGGTGGAGGTCCGCGGGCGCATCAAGGTGTCGCCGCGTCTCGTGATCGGAGCCGGCAGCGCCGGGCCGACGTACGGCGAGATCTTCCACGAGAGCGAGCTGATGGACCGGCGGCTCGTCGCCCGCGTGTTCAGCTTCCGCTACGCCCCGAAGGTCGCGCTCGAGAGCGAAGAGCTGCGGATCCGGCGCCACGACCGCGACTCGCACGGCCAACTGGAGCGGGTGCTGGAGGAGCTGGCGCAGCGTGAGGTGATCAACACCGGGGTGATCGTCTCCCCCGACGTGCGCTTCTACCCCGTCTCGGTCGACCGCTTCATCCGCGAGATCCTGGACGCCGAGTTTCGCGACTAGGCCGTCGAGGCTCCCTTCGACAGTCTCGTTAAAATTCTTGAGTCCAGAGATCGCTTGTGCTTCCATCGATGAGAGCACGCGGAGCATTGCCCAAGGACGCGCGCGTCGGTCGGCAAGAACTGATGAACCTCAACAGGACCACATTCGCCACGGGGCTTGACGCGTTCTGCCTCCCCGCCGCCCCGGGGGGGCGGTGACGAGCCCCCGCTGGAGGGACGGGCCGCTCACCACGAAGGAGAGAGCATGGACGCTGGAGCGTGGGACTTCGAAGGCGGGAGTGGATGGTGGGTCCTGGCCGTGGCCGCTGTCCTCGCCCTGGCCGTGCCCGCGCTCGCCGCTGCCGAGCCGTATGGGGCCCTCTTCACCGGCGCGGCGTTCACCGAGAACACCGACCTCCAGGAGAAGTTGGAGCTCGGCGCCCTGACTGCGGCGGACGGCACCATCAAGGGCCTCCATGTCAGCACCGCGGCCGTCTACGGCGGCAAGCTCGGCTACTTCTTCGAGCCGCGCGTGCTCGAAGGGAACTTCGGGCTCGAGCTCGAGGCGTACCACTTCAGCGCCGACGTCGACGCACAGACGGCGCGGTTCTCTGGCACAATCGGCGGCGCTCCGTTCAACGGCGATCTCCGCGTGGTGAGCTCTGACATCGAAGTCACGGCCGTCGCGCTCAACGCCCTCTACCGTTACCCGCTGGGGATGAACGAGGCCTTCCCGCGCGGCCGCTTCCAGCCCTACGTGGGCGCGGGGCTCGGCGCCTTCATCGGGAGGCTTTCGACCACGACCACGCCCCTCGACGTGAACAAGGACATCCACGACACCGCCACGCGGCTGGGAGGGCAGTTTCTCGGGGGCGTGCGCGTGTTTCTCACCCGCAACATCGGCGTCTTCGCCGAGTACAAGTTCGTGAAGACGCAGACGTTCGAGTTCAACTTCAAGGTCCCGGGGACGGTCTTTGGAGGCGTGCCGATCACGGAAACAGCCCGCGACCGGACCGAGTTGACCGGCCACCACCTCACGGCGGGAATCTCCTTCCACTGGTAGGAGCACGCGCGGGGTCGCGCCTAGACGACCTTCCGGGAGCGCAGGTCCGCGATCGCCGCCGCCTCATAGCCAAGCTCGCCGAGGATTTCGTCGGTGTGCTGGCCGAGGGTCGGCGCCGGCCGGCGCACGGCGCCGGGCGTCGTCGAGAGCTTGAACGGGACACCCAGCACGCGCGTCCGGCCGGCCTTGGCGTGGTCCACCTCGACCGCCATCTCGCGCGCCTCGATGTGCGGGTCGGCGAAGACCTGGTCGTAGCCGAGGATCGGACCCGCGGGAACGCCGACCGCCTCGAACTTCTCGAGCCACACCGAGGTCGGCGCCGTCAGGAACCGCGGCTGGAGCAGCGCCTCGAGCTCCTTCCGGTGCCGGACACGCAGCGCGGGCGTCGCGAAGCGCGGGTCGTCGGCGAGTTGCTTCACCTCGAGCACCGTGCAGATGTCCCGCCAGAACTGCTGTGAGCCGCCGCCGAGATTAATCCAGCCGTCGGCGGTGCGGAAGGCTTGGTACGGCGCGTTGGTGCGGTGGCCCTGGCCGAGGCGCCTGGGCACCTCGCCGGTCGCGAAATAGGCGGCGGCCTCGTAGACGGACCAGGCGATCGGCGTCTCGAGGAGCGAGGCGTCCACGGCCTGGCCTTCGCCCGTCCGATCGCGGTATGCGAGCGCCGCGAGGATCCCGATCAGCGTGAACATCCCGGTCCCGATGTCGGCGATCGGGATCGGCACGACCAGCGGCGGCCCGTCCTCCTCGCCGTTGATGGACATGAGGCCCGACATGCCCTGTGCGATCCGGTCGAACCCGCCGCGCGAGGCGTACGGGCCGGTCTGGCCGAAGCCGGAGATCGAGCCATAGATGACCCGCGGGTTGAACCGCCGCACGTCGTCGTAGCCGAGTCCGAGCCGCGCCGCCGTGCCCGGCCGCCAGTTCTCCAGCACGACGTCGGCGCGCGCGGCGAGGCGCTGGACGATCGCGAGGCCGTCGGGCGCCTTGAGGTCCACGGTGATCGAGCGCTTGTTGCGGTTCACGGTCATGAACGGCGCCGACTCGCCGTTGATGTGCGGGGCGCCCAGACGCGCGTGGTCGCCGCCGACGGGGTGCTCCACCTTGATGACGTCGGCGCCGAGATCGCCGAGCAGCATCGCGCAGTACGGGCCCGAGAGCTGGCTCGAGAGGTCGAGGACGACGAGGCCGTGGAGCGCTCCGGTCATCATCACAGACAGAGTGTACCGAGCGCCGCCTTGACACGTCAAAGGCGCGGATGCTATCGGTGATGGGCTCTATTTCCTCGGCAGGAGGCCTCGAATGACCACGAAGGCTCTCGGCGCCCTCATCACCGCGATGGGCGTGCTCGCCGGCGGTCTTTCCGCGCAGGCGCAGGGGCCGGTCCGCATCGGCGCCTCGCTCTCGCTCACCGGGACCTACGCAAAGCTCGGCAAGAACCAGCACGAGGGCTACAAGCTCTGCGAGAAGGACCTGAACGCCAAGGGCGGCCTGCTCGGACGCAAGGTCCAGCTCGTCGTGTACGATGACCAGTCCACTCCGGCGACCGCCGTCCGGCTCTACGAGAAGCTCATCACCGAGGACGGGGTCGACGGCGTGATGGGACCGTACTCGTCGCCGGTGACGGAGGCGTCCGTCAACGTGACCGAGAAGTACAAGAAGGTGATGGTGGCGCCGCTCGCCGCCACCACGTCCATCTTCAAGCGGCCCCCGGACAAAAAGCGGCACTACGTCTTCATGGTGATCTCGCCGGCCGAGGCGTATCTCGAGGGGCTGATCGACATGGCGGCCAAGCGGGGCTTCAAGACCGTGGCCGTCGTGAACGAGGACACGCTCTTCTCGAAGGCGGCGGCCGCCGGCGCCGCCGAGATCGCCAAGAAGAAGGGGATGCACGTCGTCTACGCCGAAGCCTACCCCAAGGGCAACACCGACTTCTCGGCGCTCCTCACCAAGGTCAAATCGCTCAACCCCGACGTCATCGCCGCCGCCACCTACTTCGACGACGCCGTGGCCCTCACCCGTCAGATGCGTGAGCTGGACGTGAATCCGAGGATGTACGGAGTGACGGTGGGCGGCGACCTGCCGGAGTTCTACGACACGCTGAAGACCAACGCCGAGTACGTCTACGGCGCCACGCAGTGGGAGCACGTTCTGCCCTATCCGGGCAACACCGAATTCTTCGAGGCGTACGCGAAGGAGTTCGGCCACGAGCCGTCGTATCACTCGGCGGCGGGGTACGCCGGCTGTCTCATCTATGCCGAGGCTGTCAAGCGCGCCGGATCGCTCGACGCCGACCGTGTGCGCGAGCAGTTGCTCAAGCTGGAGATGCGCACGGTCTTCGGCGACTACAAGGTGGACGGGGACGGATTCCAGGTGGCGCACAGGATGGTGACCTTCCAGTGGCAGGAGGGCAGGAAGCTCGTCGTCTGGCCGGACGAGGTGGTTCAGGCGAAGCCGCGCATCCCGACCCCGCCCTGGAACCAGCGCTAGCCATTCGTGTGAGACGCCCAGCGGGGCGGGCGCTCCCGGCGTCGTCGTGAACGTCCACATCACGCCGACGATGCTGGGGCAGGTGGTCATCTCCGGCATCCTGTCGGGCGCGCTCTACGCGATGGTGGCGCTCGGCCTGGCGTTGATCTTCGGCGTCATGCGCATCATCAACGTCGCTCACGGCCCCTTGCTGATGCTGGGGGCCTACACCACCTACTTCCTCTACAGCGCGCTCGGCATCAACCCGTACCTGACGGTGCCGGTCAGCATGCTGGTGCTGTTCGTCGTCGGTGTCCTGCTCGAGCGGACGCTCGTGTTCCGGGTGGTGGACGCGCCGGAGCTCTCCTCGCTGTTGCTCACCTTCGGCATCTCGATCGCCCTGGTCAACCTGGCCCAGCTCCTCTTCACCTCCGACCTGCGCGCGGTGGAGTACCTCACCGGCTCGTGGGTGGTGGGGCCGTTCGCGCTCTCGAAATCGCGCCTCGTCGCCTTCGTCTTTGCCGGAGCGCTGACCGGGCTGGCGTTCCTCTTCCTCGGGTGGACCAAGCTCGGCAAGGCCATCCGGGCCACGTCGCAGAGCCGTGAGGTGGCGATGGTCTGCGGGATCAACGTCCAGCGCATCCATCTCATCACCTTTGGCCTGGCGGCCGCCCTGGCCGCCGCCGGTGGCGCCCTCATCGCCGTGATCGTCGCCATCCAGCCCGAGATGGGACAGATCTGGACCTTCAAGTCCTTCCTCGTCATCGTCCTTGGCGGGGCCGGCAACTATCCCGGCGCGCTGCTGGGTGGGGTGCTGCTCGGGCTGATCGAGCAGGTGGCGTCCCTCTTCCTCACGACCCAGCTCTCGGAGGTCGTGGCCTACGTGCTGCTGGTGGTCATCCTCCTCGTGCAGCCGACCGGGCTCCTCGGAGGCCGGCAGACGTGACTCGCCGGCGTGCTGCCCTCGCAGCGCTGGCGGCCGTCGTGGCCGTCCTCGCCGCGTACCCCGCGTTCGCGAGCGGCTACGGCGTCCGCGCGACGCTGCAGGTCTTCATGTGGATCGTGCTGGCCAGCTCCTGGAACCTCATCTCGGGGCTCACCGGCTACGTCTCCTTCGGCCACGTGGCGTTCTTCGGCGCCGGCGCCTACGCGGGCGCCATCCTCGTCGCCAAGGCGGGCTGGCCCTGGCTCCCGGCGGCGCTCGCCGGTGGAGTCGCCGCCGTCCTCCTCGCGCTCGTCATCGGCTACCCGTGCCTGCGGCTCCGAGGGCCCTACTTCGCCATCGCCATGCTGGGGCTCAACGAAGTTCTGCGCGCCCTCGTGTCGTACTTCGAAGGCCTCACGGGCGGCGGCAACGGGCTGTCGCTGCCGACACTGGACGCGACCATCCCGATCTATTACGCCATGGGCGCCAGCGCGGCGATGGTGACGCTGGTCACGCACGCCATCATCACGTCGCGGTTCGGCCTGCGTCTGATGACGATCCGGGAGGACGAGGTCGCTGCCGAAGCGATGGGGATCGACACCGGACGGCACAAGCTCTACGCCTTCCTCCTCTCGGCGGCGGGGCCGGGCATCGCCGGCGCGCTCACCGCGCGCGACCAGGGGTACATCGAGCCGATCAGCGTTTTCCCGCTCGCGACGACGATCACGATGATCGTGATGGTGCTCTTCGGCGGCAAGGGCACCGTGTGGGGGCCGGTGTTGGGCGCCGTCGTGCTCTTCGTCGCCCAGGAGGTCGTCTGGACGCGCTATCCCTACGTCCACCCGCTCCTCTTCGGCGCGATCATCGTCGCCGTGGTGCTGCTGATGCCGCGCGGCGTGCTGGGCATTCTCCAGATCAGATACCGCCTGCCCCGGACCATCTGATGACCACGCCCGTGCTCGAGATCGAGCGCCTCCGGAAGCGCTTCGGCGGCGTCATCGCCGTGGACGACGTCTCGCTCCGGCTCGAGGCGGGCCGCATCTACGGCCTGATCGGCCCGAACGGCTCGGGCAAGACCACGCTTTTCAACTGCATCACGGGGGTGGAGCGCCGGGACGGGGGGCGCGTGCGCGTGAGCGGCGAGCGCGTCGACGGACTCAGGCCCTGGGAGATCGCGCAGAAGGGGGTCGGCCGGACGTTCCAGGTGATCCGCGTCTTCCCCGAGCTCTCGGCGCTGGAGAATCTCCTCGTCGTCACGCGGGGCCATCTGGGCGGAGCGCGCACGCGCGCGCTCGAGCTGCTCCGTTTCGTCAAGCTCGAAGGCCTCCGTGACGAGTACGCGGGCAACCTGTCCTACGGCCAGCAGAAGCTTCTGGAGTTCGTGCGCGTGCTGATGCGCGATCCAACGCTCATCCTCCTCGACGAGCCCGCCGCGGGCGTGAACCGGACGCTCCTGAACGACCTCCTCGACGCCGTCCGTCAGCTCCGTGACCGGGGCAAGACCATCCTGCTCGTGGAGCACGACATGAAGGTCGTCATGGGGCTCTGCGAGACCGTGTTCGTGTTGGATCACGGCGAGAAGATCGCCGAGGGGGCGCCGGGCATCATCCAGACCGACGAGCGCGTCATTGAAGCCTACTTCGGTCGCTGAGCCGGTCGCGAGGTGGACGGACGCATGAGGACGCCGCTCCTCGCCGCCTACGAGCTCGTCGGGGGGTACGGCACGATCGACATCCTCCACGGCGTCTCGCTGGACGTCGGGGTGGGAGAGATCGTCAGCGTGATCGGACCCAACGGCGCCGGGAAGTCCACCGCCTTCAAGACGATCGTCGGCTTCCTGCGTCCGCGGAGCGGTCGCGTCGTCTTCGACGGCGAGGAGATCACCGGGCTCCGACCCGACCTCGTCCTCCAGCGCGGCCTCGCCTACGTGCCGCAGGGCCGGCTCGTCTTCCCGCAGATGACCGCACTGGAGAACCTCGAGATGGGCGCGTACACGATCGGCGAGCCGGCGCGCGTGGCGAAGGCGCTCGACAGCGCCTACGCGCTTTTTCCGATCCTCTTCGAGCGGCGGCGGCAGAAGGCGGGCACGCTGTCCGGCGGCGAGCAGCAGATGCTCGCGATCGGCCGGGCGCTCATGACGACCCCGCGGCTGATCCTGCTGGACGAGCCTTCGCTCGGGCTCTCGCCGAAGTTCGTCACGCTGATCTTCGACAAGCTCGTGGAGATGAAGCGCGCCGGGTACACGCTGATGCTGGTCGAGCAGAACGCGGCACGCGCGCTGGCCGTCGCCGACCGCGCCTACGCGCTCGAGCTCGGGCGGAACCGTTTGGAGGGACCGGGGACGGCGCTGCTAGCAGACCCGGAGGTCAAGCGCCTGTACCTCGGGGCCTAGGGGGCCGCGCGAGGCCGGCGGCGGTCGCGAGGCACCAGGACCACGCCGACCGTCCTGAGGAGCTGGGCCTCGTCATAGTAGCTCCGCTCGGCGCGCCGCCGCTCGTCTCGGGCGGAGGCCGACGGCTCTGCGCGCGCGCCGCGCCGCCGGTCGAGGATCACCTCGACGTTGTCGTGGTCGGCCAGCCCCCTCTTGAGGAGCTCGTAGAGCTCGGTCCGCTCGGTCGACACGATATAGAGGTCCCGCGTGACCATCGTCACCCGGACAAGACTAGGCCGTCTGCGTCTCCTTGGCTAGAGGGTTTCACCGTGTCGGCCGCTGAGCGCCTCGAGATAGAGCTCCTCCGTGTAGCCGCGCACGAGCAGGTCGCCGACCAGGAGCACGGGCACTCTGAGAAATCCGTCCTCGTGCACGAGGTATCTGGTCACGTCCGCCTCGGTGAAGGGCGCGTCGAGGCGCGTGCGCGTGTCGCCCACCTTGACGAGCATGCGCCGCACGCCGGCGGCCAGCGCGAGCGTCGCCGCCCGGTCTATCGGCGCCTGCTCCACCAGGCGGTTCTCATACTCGACGCCACGCCGCGAGAGATCCTCTCTCGCCCTGGCGCAGGTCGGTCAGCCGTTCTTGTTGTAGAGGATCGTCATCGCGTCCTCATACGCACCTTTTCTACACCATTATGTGCAAGAACTTTCAGTCCCGACCCGGATTGTGGTGGGCGCCGGGGGGGCTCTGACCGCGGCGTTCCTACCGGCTGCCCGGTACCGGCGCACACCGTCAGCATGTTCCGCCCGTTGCGAGGCGAGAAGGCGAAGGGGCGCCCACGACCCCTCTCGCTCGGCGTGCGTGGCATAGGTCTTGCCTTGGATGTCGACAGCGAAGCCGATACGAAGGGGAGGCCGAATGAACACTTGGCGCAGCTGGGTTCCGTGTCTCGTGGTGGCCATCGTTCTGCTGGCGCAGGTACGCGCAGATGGTGCACACCTCAAGGAGAACCCCCGGAAGCACAGGATTGTCTATCACCTCGATGAGGCGGGCCTCGATAAGGCGAAGTTCGTTCTCGGAAACATCCGAAATCATGTCGTCGGCGTCGGCGGGTGGCAGCACATCGAGGCCCTCGAGCTCGTCGTGCACGGCCCCGCGTTGAAGTTATTCGTGCAGAGCTCGATCGATCCCGCGCTGAAACAGACGCTGGAAATGCTGCAGGAGCAGGGGATGACCTTCGGCGCCTGCGGGAACACGATGAAGAATTTCAGTATCACGACTGAGCAGCTGCCGCACGGTTCGCTGGTCCTGCCTCAGGGCGGGGTCGTACGACTCATGGAGCTCCAGGAGCACGGGTACATCTACCTCCGGCCCTGACGCTATTCTCATTGACAACTCTGACAGCGGGGCTCGCCATCCTCCTCTTTTCAGCCGTCGTGGCGCACGCGCACCCGCACGGCAACGAGCCGATCATCATCGGGATCGCCCCACAGCAAGAGCCGGCGAAGATCCACGGGATGTGGCAACCCTTCCTGCGCTACCTCGAGCGCGAGGTGGGCCACGCGTTTGCCTTCGAAACGGCGCCGTCGATCGAGGAGTTCCAGAAGCGCGTCCTCGAGGGACGGTACGATATCTGGTGGGGGAACCCGCTCACGTACATCCAGGCAAGCAAGCGGCTCGGCTATGTGGCGATCGCGCGCGACACCACCCGGATCGCCGGTCTCCTCGTCACTCGCAAAGAGGACGGGGTGAAGTCGGCGAAGGACCTGCTCGGTAAGAAGATCGCCTACTCGGCTCCCGACGCGATCGGAGGGACGCTCCTGGTGCAGGACTATCTCGCCCGCGCTGGCGTGGCGCCGGATCAGGTCGAGACGAGTTACACGGGCTCGCACGACTCGACGTACCGTGCGGTCCTCGACGGCCATGCGATGGCCGGCGGCGGTGTCCCCAGGAGCTTCAACGCACTCGATCCGGCAGTGCGCGAGAAACTCGCCGTTCTCGCGAGGACCGAGGAGGTCGCTCCGCAGCCTTTTGCGGTTCACCCGCGGCTCTTCCGGAGCGTCGTCACGAAGATCCAACGGGCGCTTCTCAAGCTGAACTGGGCGCCGGAAGGACGGGACATTCTCGCAAGCATTCAGTACAAGGAGATCGTCGTTTCGAACGACTTCGACTACGACATCCATCGCGATGTCGCTCAGCGGCTGAAGATTCCCTTCTGAGCTGTCCAACGCGAGTCGGAGCGGGAGGGAGCATATGACGACTCGAGCCCTGGTGACGGGGAGAGCTCGACCGAGGCGTCCTCTGTGAGTAGCGACGCCCAGGACGGCAGGACGCGTCCGACGGCTGTGCCACTCGTCGAGCCGGGCGACCGCGCTCCGATCGGACTGCGCGTCAAGGGCCGCTATCGGATCGTCCGCGAGCTAGGGGCCGGCGCCTTCGGCAACGTGTGCCTCGCCGAGGACGAGACGACCGGCCACCGGGTCGCCATTCGGCTCCTGCCCCGCGGGCTAGCCGCCACACCCCATGCGGCAGAGGCGGTCCAGCGCCGGGGCCGGTCGGTCGTCGCGGCCTCGACGGGTCATCCGGGTTTGGTCCGCGTGCTGGAGTTCGGTGAAGCGGAGAACGGCCGGGCCTTCGTGGCCATGGAACTTGTCGAGGGGCGCCGCCTGAGCGAGACGCTGTCGGGGTGCAACACGCTCGACGTCGACGCCGCGCTGCGCCTCGTGCTCGACCTGGGCGCAGCCGTGGAGACGCTTCACAACATGGGGGCCGTCCACGGCGCGCTCCGGCCCCGCAACGTGATGGTGCTCGAGGACGGGCGCGTCAAGCTGATGGACGTGGAGCTGGCCGGCCTGCGCGACGCGCCGGCGATGGAGAGCATCCTCGCCGCGGAGTCGCCGGCGGAGTACCTCTCGCCCGAGCAGATCCGTCGGGCTCCGGTGACCGAGAAAACGGACATCTATGCGTTCGGCGTCGTCCTCTACGAGATGCTCTGCGGCGTGCCCCCGTTCCAGGCGCCGACGCGCGAGGTCATCCTGGCGAAGCACCTGACGGAGACGCCCGTCCCGATACGTCGGCGGCGGCACGGCGTGTCCGCCTCGGTGGAGCGCCTCGTCGCGCAAGCGCTCGACAAGAAGCCGGAGGCGCGGCCGTTGATGCAGGACGTCCTCAACGGCCTCTGGGCGGACGCGAACGGCCCGGCGACGCGGTGGAAGCGGACGGCCGCGATCGCGGGCGTCGGCGCCCTCGCAGCATCGCTCGCGGCGATCGTGGTCTGGGGGTTGTTCGAGCCGCGCCCGTCGACGCCGCGCCAACTCGCGCAACCATCGCCGCCGCCGGCAGTGAAGGCGATTCCACTGGCGGCGCCTCCGCGCGCGGCTGCACCGGCTCCGCCCGCCGTAGCGCTACCGCCGGCAGTGAAGGCGACTCCACCGCCGGTGCCTCCGGTCGTGGCCGCACCGGCTCCGCCCGCCGTGACGCCGTCGCCGGCAGTGAAGGCGACTCCGCCGCCGGCGCCTCCGCGCGCGGTCGCACCGGCTCCGGCGGCCGTGGCGCCGCCGCCGGCAGTGAAGGCGACTCCGCCGCCGGCGCCTCCGCGCGTGGCCGCACCGGCTCCGCCGGCCGTAGCGCCGCCGCCCGCGGCAAAGGCGGCACCCGCGCCCGCGCCACCCCCACCGAGCGCCGCCACGGTGACGTCCGGAGGCGTGCCGTCAGTGGCGGCGTTGGCCGCCGACGCGCAACCGCGCCGGAAAACGTATCGCGTCGGTTGGCTGGACTCCGGCCGGGTTTCGGCTCCCTATCAGGACGTCGTCAGACAGGCGCTGGTCGGGTATCCGCAAGACATCGCGTTCGAGTACCGATCCGCCGACGGGCGGGCCGATCGGCTCCAAGAGCTTGCGGCCGAACTGGTCCGCCTCAAAGTCGACATTATGTTCGCCGTCGGAAACCAGGCGATCCAGACCGCGAAGCAGGCGACGAGGACGATCCCCATCGTCATGATCGGCTCGGATGCCGTTGCGCCGGGCACGGCCGTACGGCTTGACGAACCCAGCGGCAACGTCACGGGAGTCACCTATTCGTCGGCGGAATTGGCCCGCAGTTGGGTGAAGCTCTTGAAGGAGCTTCGCCCAACGCTCTCGCGGGTGGCCGTCCTCTACAACGCGGACCCGACGAGTCAAGTCGAATTGACGAGCCTCCAACGCGCGGCTGCTGCGGCGGGCATGAAGATCCAGGCCTACGCCATTCAAGAGGGAGAGGCGATCGGAAACGCGTTCGCAGGGCCGCCCGCCGAGCGGGCCGAGGCGGTCATCGTGCCTGGAGGTCCCCTGGCATTGATCCACCTCCGGCGGATCGTCGATCGCGCGAATCGAGCCGGGGTGCCGACGATCTACGGCCATAGTGAGTTCGTCGACGCTGGTGGCCTCATGGCGTACGGTCCGAGCCTGCCCGCCACGTACCGCCGCGCGGGCGCGTATATCGGCAAAATCTTGAGCCCCACGGACCCGCGCGACTTACCCGTCGAGCAGCCTTCCCGCTTCGAGCTCGTCATTAATCTCAAGACCGCAAAGGCGCTCGGGTTGACGCTGCCAGAGTCGCTCGTCCTTCGAGCCGACCGTGTGCTCCGGTGAGAAGTCGGATGCGCGCTCGGCCGTTGTCGACTCCGTGATCGTTGACGTGACGTTCGCGAGATGAAATCCGTTCGGCCGACGCTCGCGGACGGGGGGCGGGGGCAGATGCCCGTGGGGTCCACGAAGGCAGGCGCGGCCCGTCTGCTCCTGATCGTTTCGCGAACAGAACGATTGCGATACGCGTACCTCAAGTGCATATTCGACGATGAGACCAGCGACGTGATCGTCGACCGTCGGGTGGGCGAGCGGCGCCGCCGCCAGGAGCCAGCGGCGGTCGAGAAGCGTCGCGGGGATCGCCGCGAGCGGGACATCACCAAGGATCTCGAGATCAGCGGCTGGGCATTGGTGAGGCACTAGCCGAAGCGACGCTCGAGCACGCACGGGGCCGGGGGAAATGGTGGAGCTGAGGGGATTCGAACCCCTGACCCCAAGACTGCCAGGCCGACCGGTGGACGATAAATCCTCGTAATTTATGAACCGCATCTCGGCAAATCGTGGCAAATCGATGCGCCGGACGCAACCCAGCCGCAACCAGCTCGTGGTGGCCAGCATGCTATTGTAGGGAAGATACCCCGTCGAGAGGTGGTGCGGCGCCGTGGCAACGAAGAGGGTAGAGTCGCTCATCGCGGAGATCCGGGCTCTTTCTGAGACCGAGCGTCAGGAGTTGGCGCACGAGGTGTTGCCCGACCTCCTGACCACGCGCGCTGGTCTCGAGGAAATCGACCGCTCGCTCCAGACGCTGTCCGATAAGGAGCTCGACGCCGTGATCGAGCGAGCGCGGCGGCGGGCCGCGTCGCTCGGGGACGAGGCGATCGCCGTCATCATCGACGAAGCGGTGCGCGCTGTCCGGGCCCAAAGTCGTTCTTGACACTCAGGTCCTCCTGAGGGGCGCGCTCGCGCGTACCGAGAGCCTCACGGCTCGCCTCTACGAGGCGTGGCGAGCCGACCAGTTCGTCCTCCTCGTTTCCGAGCAGATCCTCGCCGAAGTCGACGCGGTGACCATGCGCCCGGACGTGTTGCGAAAACTCCGAGTGACGCCGCGCGAGGCTCGAGCTGTGCTGGTTCGACTCCAACGTCGGGCCACGCTCGTTCGGCCTGATGTCGCGATTCGCATGAGCCGGGATCCCACAGACGACAAGTTCCTCGAATGCGCAGTATCGGCCGAGGCGAACTACGTGGTCAGTGCCGACGCCGACCTCCTGAGCCTCCGCGAGGTTCGAGGGATCCCGATCCTCGACATTCCCACGTTCTGGCAGAGGCTCTCAGAACGCCCAACCTGATGGAGGAAGCTGAGGAATGACCGATGCGAACGACAATCAACTGGGATCGTTCCTGCCAGAAGCCGATGGGCGACCTCGTCAATGCGGGCGCTGATCGAGGAGCTCAAGGCGCTCCGACTCGGCATCGATCGCACGGTGCGTGGAGGCTCTCAATGAAAA
>MNCR01000030.1 GCA_001914535.1 Candidatus Rokubacteria bacterium 13_2_20CM_69_15_1 | reverse complement strand
GCCGCGCCGTCGTGCAGCTCGGCCGGCGCCCGCTCCTGCAACCATCCTTCCGGGAATTCGCCCAGATCCATGCCATCCACGAAGGCGAGCGCGAGGCGAAACACGTGGTACCCGAGATCGCGCAGCGGCCGGGCGCGCTCCGGCGGCGACCAGTCGAGCAGCGACTCCGGCAGGACGCGCACGAGCTCCTGGGTGCACTCGAGGATCCGGTCCAGGCGCCGCGAGAGCTCACCGGGCGGGAGCTTCGCGGCGGGCGCCCAGTCGACACCCAGAAGCGCCGCGTAGGCAGGCGGGTTCCAGCCGTGGACCGCCCGCTCGCCCACCGCCAGCGCGGGCACCAGCGGGACGCCCAGGCGCCGGAGCTCGGCGAGCGTTTCGGGTTGCGCCTGCACGTCCACCGGGTCGAACTCGACCCCCCAAGACGACAGCAGCTCCTTCGTCTTGGCGCAGGACGATCAGCCGGGACGATAGTAGAAGCGGGGCAGGCTCATGGCCTCACCTCCCCTGGAAGGTCGGCTGCTTCTTGTTCGCGAACGCCGTCACGCCGCTCTTGAAATCCTCGGTGCGGCCGCTCGCCGCGATCGCCCGGACCTCGAGCTCCATCTGCGTCTCGAGGCTCTCCCACGTCGAGTGGTGGAAGAGCCGCTTCGCGCCCCCGAATGCGAGCGACGGTCCGTGCGCGAGCTCGCGCGCGAGCGCCTGCACCGCGCTGGCGAGCTCCGCGTCGGGCACGACGCGCGTCACGAGCCCCCACTCGAGAGCCTCGCGGGCCGAGAGGACGCGGTTGGTGAAGTAGAGCTCCATCGCCCGGCGCAGGCCGATGAGGCGCGGCAGGAAGTACGACGCCGAGCCGTCGGGCGTCGCCGCGATCTTCGAGTACGCCATCGTGAAGCGCGCCGACTCGGCCGCGAACACGAGGTCGCCAGAGAGCGCGAAGGAAAGCCCCCCGCCCGCGGCCACCCCATTCACGGCCATGATCACGGGCTTGTCGCTCCGGGCGAGCTTGGACACGGCGCCGTGCAGGTAGGTCGTCAGCTCCTTGACGAGCATCCCGATCCGCGGGAGGTTGTCGGCGAAGTCCTTGACGTCCCCGCCAGCGCAGAACGCCTTGCCCGCTCCGGTGATGACGACGCAGCGCACGCTCGGGTCCTCGTCGACCTCGAGCGCGGCGTGGAAGATCTCCCGGCCGAGCGTCAGGTTGAGCGCGTTGTACGCGTCGGGCCGGTTGAGCGTGATGGTCGCGACGCCGTCGCGGCGATCGAGGATGAGAGACTCGAAGTTCATCGCACGTTCCTCCGTTCAGGTCCGCCAGACGCGGCGCCGCGCCAGCTGCGCGACCACGTCCAGGATCTCCTGGATCTTGAGCGGTTTCACCAGGACGAGGTCGACGTTGTGCGCGCGGCGCTCCTCCGCCGAGAGCTCCACGCCGAAGCCCGTCACGATGATGACGGGCACCGCGGGCGCCATCTCTTTGATCGCCCGCGCGACCTGCCACCCCGACACTCGCGGCATGGCGAGGTCGGTGAAGACCAGGTCGAACGGCTCCGCGCCGAAGCGCGCGATCGCCTCGCCGCCGTCGGTCACGACCACGGCGCGGTGGCCGCCCGCCTCGAGCATATCGCCGAGGACCGCGCCCACCTCCGGCTCATCGTCCACGACGAGGCAGCGGAGCGACACCTCGCCGGCCGGCACCGGGACGGCGGGCGCCGCCTCGGGCGCTTCCAGCTCCCAGGTCGGCATGAACGTCAGGCGGAAGGTGGTGCCGCGCCCCTCGTCGCTTTCGACGGCGATCCGGGCGCCGTGCCGCTCGAGGATGCCGTACGTCATGGACAGGCCGAGTCCCGTCCCCTGCGGCCCCTTGGTCGTGAAGAACGGGTCGAAGATCCGGTCGCGGATCGCGTGCGGGATGCCGACGCCCGTATCGCCCACCGTGACCACGACCTCGCCGTCCACGACGGCGGTCGTCAGCGTCAGCACGCCGCCGTCGGGCATCGCGTCCACCGCGTTGAGGATCAGATTCGTCAGCGCCTCGCGGAGCTCCGCCGGGTCGCCCGCCACCTTCGGCACGGCGGCCAGCTCGTTGCGGACGTCCAGCGCGACGCCGCGGCTCATGGGCTCCTCGCGCCACCGCGCCTGGGTGATCTCGAGCGCCTCGCCCACGATCTGGTTCAGGTCGACGGCGACGAACGGCTGATCGCGCCGGATCCGCGTGAACTCCTGGAGGCGCCGGACCGTCCGGGCGCCGTCGAGGGCCGCGCGCTCGATCACCTGGAGCCACTGGCGGAGCTGCGGGTTCTGGATCCGCTGCAGGACGAGCTGGGCACGCCCGAGGATCGAGGCGAGGAGGTTGTTGAAATCGTGGGCGACGCCCGACGCCATCTCACCGAGGGCGCGGAGCTTCTCGGTTCGCACGAGCTGATCCTGGGCCGCGGCGACCTCGCGATACGCGCGGGTGCGGTCTTCGAAGAGCCGCGCGCTGCGGAGGGCCAGCGCCGCGAGGTGCGCGAGGTTGGTCAGGAGCCGCTCGTCGCGCTCGGTGAAGGGACGCTCCCCGCCGCGGAGCGCCAGCACGCCCAGGACGCGATCGCCCGCGGCCATCGGCACGCCGAGCCAGTGCCCGAGGGCGGCGGAGCTCGGGATGGCCGGGACGCCGTGCCGCGCGCACTCGGCCTCGTAGTCGTCGGTCCGGATCGCGCGACCGGTATCACGCACGACCGACATGAGGCCCGACTCGCGCTCCGCGTAGCGGAGCGGGGGCCGCAGGTCGACCACACCGGCCTCGATCCGGAGGAGGATCTCGAACTCGCGCCGCTCCTCGTCGTGCAGCGCAATGACCATGTTGCGGACGTCGAGCACGCGCGCCACCTGGGCGTGGATCGCGTCGATCAGCGCCGCGCGCTCGAGCTCGCCCGTGACCGCCCGTGATAGCTCGTGGAGGACGGCCAGCTCCTGCACCTGCCGGCCGTTCTCCTCGAAGAGCCGCGCGTTGTCGATGGCGACGCCCGCCTGGTTGGCGATCACCTCCATCAGCCCCAGCTCGCTCTCGGAGAACGCGCGCGCGCGCTCATACCAGATGAGGCCGAACCCTCCGATGACCCGCTCCTTGACGACGAGCGGGACGAAGAGCTGGCTCCGGTGCGGGAGCGCGTCCCGCATGACCGCCGAGGCGCGGGGATCCTCCGCCACGTGCGACGACGCGACGGGCCGCTTCGTCCGCGCCGCCTCCGCGAAGAACGGGTCGCGCACGAGCGAGAGCCGGACCGAGCGGAGCGCGTCCAGGCGCTCGGGCGGAATGTGGTAGCCGGCCACGGGCTCCAGCCACTCGCCGTCGCCCTCGCGCAGCCAGACGCCGGCGGCGTCGGCGTCGACGGCCCGCGTGACGCGACGGAGGAAGTGGCGCAGCAGGGCCTGGAGGTCGAGCGTCGACGAGAACGTGCGGCTCACGGAGAGCAGCGTCTCCGTCTCCCGCACCTTGATCTCGGTCTGGCGGGCCAGCTCCGCGTTTTCCATCACGAGGCCCACCTGCGCGGCGACGCCCTCGATGAACCGGGTCTCGGACGGCTGGAACTGGCGCCCCGTTCGCCACCAGACGACGAACAGCGCGCCGATCGGCTCGCCACGCGCCGTCGCGGACGCCAGGAGCACGGAGTGCGGCGGGAGCGAGCCCAGCCACTCGCGATCGAAGCGCGGGTCGTTCAGGGGATCGGAGCTCCACACGGCGCGGCCCTCCCGCCACGACGGGAGGAGCTCCGGAATCCGCTCGAGCACGACCGGACGCGTCATGAACCATCCGAGGAGGTTCGCCGGCACGTGGTAGCCGCCCAGCGGCACCAGCTTCTCCTTCCGCTCGTCGAGGAAGTACGCGCCGACCATGTCGGCGCCGAAGGCCAGCGCGACCTCCTTCGCCACCTGCCGCATCCGGTCGACGACGGGGCCGGGTCGCGAGAGGATTTGGCCGATGCTCATGAGCGTCGTCGTCTCGCGGAGGCGCTCCTGGGCCTCGGCGTACAGCCGGGTGTTCTCCAGCGACAGCACGAGCTGACCCGCGATCGTGAGCGCGAGGTCCACCTGCGACGGCTCGAAGGGGGTCGGCCGCTCGCAGTAGTCGAGCGTCATGACGCCGATGACCTGGTCCTGCCGGATCATCGGCACGACGAGGTAAGACTGGAGACCGAAAGTCTCGAGCCACTCGCGCGGCATGAGGTCGCTCGCGCGCGCGTCGTTCACGACGACCGGGCGCCGCGTCTCGCGGGCGCGCGCGTTCGCCGGGACCTCGAGGCGCGGCTGCGAGGCCGCCGCCTGGAAGGCGGCCCACTGCTCGGGGACCTTCCGTCCGTCCGCGTACTGTGACACGAGCGGCGTGACCTGGCCGCTCTCCCACAGCTCGAGCGTGCAGCGATCGACGCGGCACACCTGGGCGATCTTCATCGCGACGCGCTTGAGCAGTCGCTTCGTGTCGAGCGTGGAGTTGAGGATCTCGACGACCTCGAGCAGCGCGCCCGTTTCCGCCAGGCGCTGCGCGGTCTCCGCGTAGAGCCGGGCGTTGTCGAGCGCGACCGCCGCCCGGCCAGCGAAGCTCTCGAGGACCGCCACGTCCTCCTCGAGGAACGGCAGGGCCCCGTCGCCCGCCCGGTTCAGCGCGATGACGCCGAGAAGCCGGTCCTGGACCCTGAGCGGTTGCGCCATCGCCCGCCGGACCCCGAGGTCGACCCACTGCGGGAGCGCGAGCAGCGAGCTCGCGTAGTCGTTGACGATCAGCCCGCGCCCGAGCTGCGCGCAGGTTCCGACCACGCCCTGGCCGAACGGGACCGGCGCACTCTGGAGCGCGCTCCCCTCGGTCCACGCGCGCGGCACCAGGACGTGTCCCTCCTCCACCAGGTAGATCACGCCATTGCCGTCGAACAGGCGCGTCGCCCGCTCGACGGCCATCCGGAGCAGCCGGTCCGGGTCCAGCTCGCTCGCGAACTCGCGCTCGATTTCGGCGAGCGTGGCGATCTGCGCGCGCCGCGCGGTCTCGAGCGAGAACAGGCGGGCGTTCTCGAGCGCGAGCGCCGCCTGATCGCCGAACGCCTGGAGCAGCCCGATCTCCTCCTCCGTGAAGACGCGGCCCGCGCGGTCGGTGAGCGTGAGCGTGCCGATGAGGCGGCCCTTCACCCGGAGCGGCGCCGCGACGAGCGCGCCGTCGCCGGCGGCGCGGAGCGTGTCGCGCAGGTCGTCCGTCAGCACGAGGACGGGATCGTTGAGGATGTCGGCGGACGCGACCGTCCGGCCCTCGGCGAGGGCGCGCCCGGAGACGCCGACGCCCGGGGGCAGCACGTGGCCGACCCGCAGGGTCTCGCGGCTTTTGCCGCCGGCCGCGAGCAGCCTGAGCGACCCGTCGGACTCCAGGAGCCAGAGGCCCGACGACCGGGCGGCGAAGAGGGCGAAGACGCTCTCGACGATCCGGTCGCCGACCGCGCCGACCTCGAGGCTCTCGGTGAGCGTCTTCGCCAGGCGCGCCAGCTCCTCGGCCTCGAACCGCCGGCGCGTCGCGTCGGCGGCCTGGCGCGTGGCCTCACGGTAGAGCCGCGCGTGGTCGAGCGCGATCGCGGCCTGGTCGGCGAACGCCTCGGCGATCTCCGCGTCGCGCGCCGTGAACGCGCGGCGCGCACGGAACGCCAACGCCCCGATCGTCCGCGTCCCCACCTTCAGGGGTACGCCGAGGAACATCGTGTAGCCGAGCCGCCGGTCGGCCTCGACGTTTTCGGGAGCGACATCCGGGACGGACTGGATCTCGCACATCAGCGTCCGGCCGGTCGCCACCACCCGGCCGCTCAGGCTCTCGCCCACCCGTATCCGTGGACGGGTCATGGTCTGCGCCGCCGTGCCGGCGAGGCCGGCGAGGACGAGGTCCTCGCCGTCGAGCAGCCGGAACCCGGCGTTGTCCACGTCGAGAAGGCGCGCCGCCTCCTCGGCGATCGAGGAGAGCAGCGTTTCCGTCGGCGCCATGCTCCCGATCTTCGTGTTGATCTCGAGGAGCGCGCTGAGGTAAGCGCGCCGGGCGCTCTCCTCCGAATACCGCCGGGCGTTGTTGATCGCGTTCGCGGCGTGCAGCGCGAGCGAGCCGAGCACGCGGAGCTCCTCGCCGGTGTACTCGTGTCGCTCGCGCATCCCGATCGACAGCGCGCCGAGCGCCCCGTGGCCGATCAAGAGCGGGACGATCGCGGCCGACCCCATGCCCTCCGCGCGGATCGGGAGGATGGCGCGCGTGCGCGGGTCGTTGAGGAGGTCGGAGACGGTCAGAGGCTCGCGCGTGGCGACGACGGTCCCGACGAGCCCCTGGCCGACACGGAACCGGCGCCGCCCCTTCGGGGACACCCGCCCGCCGACCGACGCGCGCAGCGCCACGTGCTTGCCGTCGTCCTCGACGAGCCAGAGCGCCGCGGCGCTCGAGGCGAACAGCTCGGCGGCCGCGTCCACCACGCGCTGGAGCACCTCGTCGATCGACAGCGTCGCCGTGAGCGTCTGCGCGAGCCGCGCGAGCGTCTCCAGGCGCCGACTCTTCTCGCGGCTCTCCCCGAAGAGCGCGGCGCGGGCGACGGCGTGGCCGACGTGCTGGGCAATCGCCTGCAGGAGCGTCAGCTCGTCGCCGTCGAACGTGCGTCGCTCCGTGGAGATCAGCGCCATGACGCCCCAGACCCGGTCGTCCACGGTGATCGGCACCGAGAGCTGGGTGTGGTAGCCGCCGGCGGCGACGCGCTCCCGGACCGTGGGCGTGAGCAGGCGTGACCGCGTCAGGTCGGTCACGACGAGGTGGCCCACGCGCACCGCCTCGCCGACGTGGCTCTGATCGAGCGGTCGCACCCGCAGCTCGGCGACGTCCTCGGGCGAGAGGCCCCGGTGCGCGACGAGCACGAGCGCTTGCGCCACGGGGTCGAAGCGGAAGAGCCCGCCGAACGCCATCCGGGCGACGCCGCACACGACCTCGAGCGTGCGCTCGGCGGCGCCCACGAGGTCCTCGCCGCTGCCCGTCGCGACCGCGACGGCGTAGAGCGCCTCGAGCTCCTTGCGCCACCGGTCCCCCGACTGAGACTGACCACTCGCGCCTAGAGATAGATCGCTCGCGCCTGACTCGGGCGTGTCGGAGCCACTCCGCTCCTTTGTCAGGCCACCCCCGGTGCTCACCGGCCTCACGGCACCCGGTCCAACAGCCCGCGCTCCACTCGCTCCAACACTCCCCGCTACAACAGCGACGCCGATCGCGGCGGCGAGCGAGAGGGCCCACCAGAACCAGAACCGCCGCTCGGCGGCGCGCCAATTCCCCTCGGGAACCAGCGCCCAGAGACTCCCGCTGGCCGTCCCGTCGAGCGGCCGCGCGAGCCACGGCTCGCCGTTGACCGCGACGCGTCCGCCCAGGGCCGCGTCGGGCCAGCCGCGCGCCGGGACGCCGGGCAAGGTCCCGCCGACGGCCACCCCGGCGGCCAGCACCACGACGGCGGGCCGCGACGGCAATCCAGCGAGGACCCGCTCGAGCGACTCGACGCGCCGGCCGACCACGACCATCCCGGCGGGCATCGGCGCCAGGCCCAGGAGGTAGGCGCGGTCCTTCACGACGGCGACGCGCACGCCGGCCTCGTCGGGCCGTGGGAGCCCGAGGCCCTCGACCCGCGGCGTCGCCGGGACCTGGACGAGCGGCACGCCGCTCGCGTCCACCACCAGGAGGAGATCGGCGGTCCGCTCGAGCGTGAGCGCGAGCATCCGTGGCGAGGCGCCGCGCGCCAGGGTCGCCCAGTCTCGCTTGAGCGCGCCCTCGACGATCGCGGGCTCCTTCGCGAGCAGCACGGCCTCGCGGCGCAGCTCGTTCTGCGCGACGTCGACGACCACGCGGACGGCCGCGACGGTGTCGCCGACCGCGGCCTCGTGGCGCTCCGCCGCGCGTCGCGGGAACCAGAGCCCGGCCGCGCCCCAGGCGACGAGGAGGGCCACGACCACCGGGGCGAGGCGTACCGAGCCCGGGGGTCGCACCGCCGGGCTCAGCGACGCTCACCCACGCGGTGCAGCTTGAGGAGGTTCGTCGTCCCGGAGACCCACATGGGCGAGCCGGAGATGATGACGAGGATGTCGCCCGGCGCGACCGATCCGTCGCCCAGCAGCGTCGCCTCGACCTCCTCGATCATCTCGTCGGTCGTCTCGACCTTGCGGATGAGCCGCGAGGAAACACCCCACGACAGCGCGAGCCGCCGCTGGACCTCGACGAACGGCGTCAGCGCCATGATCGGCACGTCCGGGCGCGCCTGGGAGATGAGCCGCGCCGAAAAGCCCGACTCCGTGAACGCGACGATCGCGCGCGCCCCGAGCGCGTGCGCGGCCCGGGAGGCCGCGTCCGAGATCGCCTCCGGGAAGCCGACGTCCACGCGCTCCTGGCGGCGGCGGCGCGCTGCATCCCAGAGGACGGCCCGCTCGGCCCGCTCGGCGATGCGGGCCATGACCTCGACCGCCTCCACCGGGTACCGGCCCGTCGCCGTCTCGGCCGAGAGCATGATCGCGTCGGCGCCGTCGAAGATCGCCGTGGAGACGTCCGAGACCTCCGCGCGCGTCGGCCGGAGGTGCGTGACCATCGACTCGAGCATCTGCGTCGCGACGATGACCGGGACGCCCGCCTCCCGCGCCTGCCGGATGATCTCCTTCTGCAGATGGGGCACGTCCTCGAGCGGCACGTCGACGCCGAGGTCGCCGCGCGCCACCATGACCGCGGCGACCGAGGGCAGGATGCCCGGGAGGTTCACGATGCCCTCGTGGCGCTCCAGCTTGGCGACGATCGGCACCTCCGCGCCGAGCTCGCGCAGGTAGGCGCGCACCTCCGCGATGTCCGCCTCCGACCGCACGAACGAGACGGCGACGAAGTCCACACCGTGCTCGAGGCCGAAGCGGAGGTCGTCGCGATCCTTCTCGGTGAGGCACGAGACGGGCAGCGGAACGCGCGGGAGCGAGATCCCCTTGTGATCGCTGATGCGCCCGCCGACGACGACGCGAGCGCGCACTTCCTCGCGGGAGGCGTGCTCCACGCAGAGCTGGATCATCCCGTCGTCCATCCAGATCGCGTCGCCCGGGCGCACGTTCGCGAGGTACTCGGGGTGGTTCAGCGACGCGCGCTCCGCGGTGCCCACCACGGGCTTCGCGCACAGCGAAAAGGACTGGCCGGGCTCGAGATCGACCCGCGCGCCGCCCGCGGGACCGAAGGTCCCGAGCCGGATCTTCGGCCCCTGCAAATCTTGAAGGACCGCGACCGGCCGGCCCCAGCGGGCCTCGCCCTCGCGGAGCAGCCGGATGACCTCGGCGTGCTGGGCGTGGGTGCCGTGGGAGAAATTCACCCGGGCGACGTCCAGGCCCGCGGCGACGAGCCGGTCAAGCTCGGCGCGGCCTTGGCTGGCCGGGCCGAGGGTGCAGACGATCTTGGTCCGCCGCACGCCCGTTACCCGCGCCTGAGGTGCGAGCGGAGGAACTGGCCCGTGTGCGAGCGCTCCGTCTGGCGCGCGATCGCCTCGGGCGTGCCCGTGGCCACGACCCGGCCGCCCTCGTCGCCGCCCTCCGGCCCGAGGTCGATGATCCAGTCGGCGGTCTTGATGACGTCGAGGTTGTGCTCGATGATCACGACCGTGTTGCCCTGGTCCACGAGGCGGTTGAGCACGTCCAGGAGCTTCTGGATGTCCGCGAAGTGCAATCCAGTCGTCGGTTCGTCGAGGATGTACAGCGTTCGTCCTGTTGCGCGCCGCGAAAGCTCCGTGGCGAGCTTGACCCTCTGGGCTTCTCCGCCCGACAGGGTCGTCGCCGATTGGCCCAGTCGGATGTAGTCGAGCCCGACATCGTCGAGGGTCTGGAGCTTCCCTCGGATCACGGGCACGGCGTCGAAGAAGCCGAGCGCCTCACGGACCGTCATGTCGAGGACCTCGGCGATCGACATCCCCTTGTACCGGACGTCGAGCGTCTCGCGGTTGTAGCGGCGGCCCTTGCAAACGTCGCACGTCACGTAGACGTCGGGCAGGAAGTGCATCTCGATCTTCACCAGCCCGTCGCCCTGGCACGCCTCACACCGGCCGCCCTTGACGTTGAACGAAAACCGGCCCGGCGCGTACCCCCGCATGCGCGCCTCGGGCGTGCGCGCGAAGAGCGTCCGGATGAAGGTGAACACCCCGGTGTAGGTGGCGGGGTTCGAGCGCGGCGTGCGGCCGATCGGCGACTGGTCGATGTCCACGACCTTGTCGACGCGCTGGGCGCCCTCGATCCGATCGTGCGCCCCGGGGCGATCCTGGGCGCGGTGGAGCATCTGGGCGAGCGCGCGGTAGAGGACGTCGTTGACGAGCGTCGACTTGCCGGACCCCGAGACGCCGGTGACGCACGTGAAGGTCCCGAGCGGGATCCGCACGGGCATCCCCTTGAGGTTGTGCTCACGCGGATTATGGATCGTGATCGCGTGGCCGCTCCCCTTCCGCCGCGTCGCCGGCACCGGGATCTCGAGGGCGCCCGCCAGGTAGCGGCCGGTGAGCGAGTTCGGGTTCGCCGTGATCTCGTCCGGCGTCCCGACCGCGACGACGTGGCCGCCGAGCTCACCCGCGCCCGGGCCGAGGTCCACCACGTAGTCGGCGCTCTTGATCGTTTCCTCGTCGTGCTCCACGACGAGCACCGTGTTGCCGAGATCCCGGAGCCGCCTGAGCGTCTCGATCAGGCGCCGGTTGTCCCGCTGGTGCAATCCGATCGAGGGCTCGTCGAGGATGTACAGCACGCCGACCAGGCTCGACCCAATCTGGGTCGCGAGACGAATGCGCTGCCCTTCGCCTCCGGCGAGCGTGCCCGCGGGCCGGTCGAGGGTGAGGTAGTCGAGGCCGACGTTCATGAGGAAGCCGAGGCGCTCGCGGATCTCCTTGAGGACCCGCCGGGCGATGGCCGCCTCGCGCTCGGTGAGCCTGAGGTCGTCGAAGAAGGCGGCCGCCGCCTTGATCGTCAGCGCGACGACATCGGCGATAGACCGCCCGCCGATCTTGAAGCCGAGCGACTCGCGGCGCAGGCGCGAGCCCCGGCACGCCGGGCACGGCCGCTCGGCCATGAACTGCGCGACCTCCGCCCGCGCCTCCTCCGACGTCGTCTCGCGGTAGCGCCGCTCGAGCATCGCGATGACGCCCTCGAAGCCGTCGTCGCGCTCGCCGTGGAGGATCACGTCGCGCACGGGCTTCTTGAGCTTCGCCCACGGCGTGTCGAGCGAGAACCGGTGCCGCCGGGCGAGCACCTGCAGCGTCTGGCCGAAATGGGTCGCGTCGCGCCCGGCCCACGGCGCCAGCGCGCCCTCCTTGAGCGAGCGCGCGGGGTTCGGCACCAGGCGCTCGGGATCCACCTCGTCGTGCGAGCCGATCCCGCCGCACTCGGGGCACGCGCCGTAGGGGCTGTTGAACGAGAACATGCGCGGCGACACCTCCGGCAGAGAGATGCCGCACTCGACGCACGCGAGGCGCTCGGAGAAGAGCATCGGCTCGCCGCCTTTGCCGCCGTCGGCCACCGGCTCGACCTGCACCACGCCGTCGGCCAGGCGGAGCGCGGTCTCGAGCGAGTCGGCGAGCCGGGCGCCCAGGTTGTCGCGCACGACGAGACGGTCGACGATCACCTCGATCGTGTGCTTGCGCTTCCGGTCGAGCTCGATCTCTTCGCCGAGCTCGCGGACCGCGCCGTTGACGCGCGCGCGCGTGAACCCCTGGCGCGCGAGGTCGAAGAACAGCTTCTTGTACTCCCCCTTGCGCCCCCGCACGACGGGGGCCAACACCAGGAGCCGCGTCCCCGGCGGCTGCCCCATGACGCGATCGACCATCTGCTGCACCGTCTGCGCGGAGATCGCGCGGCCGCAGCTCGGGCAGTGCGGGACGCCGACGCGCGCGAAGAGCACGCGGAGATAGTCGTAGATCTCGGTGACGGTCCCGACGGTCGAGCGCGGGTTCTTCGAGGTGGTCTTCTGCTCGATCGAGATGGCGGGCGACAGCCCCTCGATCGAGTCCACCTCGGGCTTCTCCATCTGCTCGAGGAACTGACGCGCGTAGGCCGAGAGCGATTCGACGTAGCGGCGCTGGCCTTCGGCGTAGATCGTGTCGAACGCCAGCGACGACTTTCCCGAGCCCGAGAGCCCCGTGATGACGACGAGCTGGTCGCGCGGGATCTCGAGGTCGACGTTCTTGAGGTTATGCTCGCGGGCGCCCCTGACGACGATCCGATCGCTCGCCATTTCGAAAGCCTATTGTGTCAGCCTCGCGGCGCCCCGGCAACCCGCACGACCACCCAGGCGAGCGGCGCGGCGACGAGCGCAGGGTACGCGGCCACGGCGCCGGCCCACGACGGGAGCCGGCCGCCGACGGCGGCGAGGCCGGCGAACGCGAGAGCGCCGGCCAGCGAGCCCGCGAGGCCGGCATGGGCGCCCCCGCCCGCGAACCGCGGCGCGGCGACCGACGCGGCGGCCAGCCCGCAGCCGGCGAGCCAGGCCCGCCACGGGTCGCCGGGCCAGAAGCCCGCGACGACGGCAAGCGTCAGGAGACCGGCCCACGCGATGTCGGCGCTCGCCGGGCCGGCGTACGCCGCCAGGACGTCCCGGAGCGCCAGCGCCGTCGCGACCCACAGCAGGAGCAGGGCGAGGACGCAGGTCGCGACGAGCGCGCGACCGCCCGGCGCGGAGAGAACGACCGCGGGAAGCTCCACGAGCCCGGCGCCGGGCGGCGCGGCGAGCATCAGGTCCGGCGCGGCGTACACGGCGTAGATCCCCCAGCAGACGACGGCGAGCGTCAACACCAGGAGGAGCGCGGGCCCGGCGACGGCGCGGCGCCACGGGCGCGGGCCCGGACGCGGGAGCAGGGCGAGCGCGCCGCCGACGAGCGTGAGCGCCGCGCCGAGCACGTGGGCGGCGGTTTGCGGCGAGCGCCGCTCGGGGG
The DNA here is from genome assembly GCA_001914535.1 of Candidatus Rokubacteria bacterium 13_2_20CM_69_15_1. Taxonomy (GTDB): domain Bacteria; phylum Methylomirabilota; class Methylomirabilia; order Rokubacteriales; family CSP1-6; genus 20CM-2-70-11. The sequence continues at coordinate 3,072 of MNCR01000030.1, read as the reverse complement.
GATCGGCCCAGGCGGCTCCCGAGGCGGCGCTCCCGGGCACACGCTTGCCCGGCTCGAACCGAATGCGCGTGCCCGCTTCGAGAACCAGCCGGTCGCCGGGGCGCAGCGTGAGCGCGTCCCCGGCGGCGAGGCTCCACTCACGCGTGGTGGACCGCTGCGCATCCGTGTCCTCGACGACTCGGTAGACGCCGGGAGTCAGCGCGGTGACGCGGTGGGGCTCGACGAAGACGAGGGTCGCGGATCGCTCCAGGGCTCGTCCATCCGTCACCCAGGCGCTGGTCACGCCGAACGTGAGCACGGCCCGTGACGCCGTGAGGGTCCACGCGGTCCACGGCGGGGCGGCGACCGACAGGCCGACCACGACGAGCGGGAGCACGACGCCCGCGGCCCCGACGAGGACGCCCGTGTCACCCACGGGCCGGCGGGCCGCGCGCCACGTCATGCCGAGGAACGCGGTCGCCGCCAGTGCCACGAGCGCCGTGTGGCGCGGGACGCCCATCGGCCGCGCGACGTCGGCGACGACGCTGAGGTTCGCCCACAGCACGAGGCCGACGGCCGCCGTGGTGGCGAGCACGACGACCCCGTTGGTCGGCGGCATCGGGTCGGCGGACCGGGCGAGCAGTGCGAAGAGCGGGGCCACGAGCGCCACGAGGACGAGGGCCGGGGAGTCGGGCGTACCGGCGCACACGCGGGCAGCGAGGGTGACGAGCACGACGGGCGACGCCCACGTCGCGACTGTTGTATTGGAGCGCGAGCTCGGAGCGTTGGTGGGTGGCCTGAGAAAGGCGCACGTTGTCACGGCGGCGACGACGGGCGCGGCACAGGCGGCGAACCACCAGAGCGCGCCGACGCCAGCGAGCCGGACCGCGCTGGGGTCTCCGGGCAGCAGGGGCACGACGACCACCGCGGCGAGGAGCACAAGCAGGACGCCGACCCCCACCCGACCGCTGGCGGCCATGGACATCGCGCGATTATAGGCGCGGCGCCCTCGGAATCGGTATTGTTGTAGCGGGGGCCGCGAGCATGCCTTGAATCGTGAGTGGCCTGCGACAGGCACGCGGGGCTCCGACCCGCCCGTTCAAAAGCGAGAGGAGATTCCATTGAGCGACAAGATCGAGCGTGTGGTGGTCGTGACGGCGCACCCCGACGACTCGGAGTTCGGCGCGGGCGGCACCGTCGCGAAGCTGGCCAAGGAGGGCTGCGAGGTCGTCTACGTGATCGTCACCAACGGCAACAAGGGCTCGAGCGATCGATCGATGACCCCCGAGCGACTCGCCCGGATCCGTGAAGAGGAGCAGCGGAACGCGGCGCGCACGCTCGGCGTCGAACGGGTCGCGTTCCTCGGCCACCCAGACGGCGAGGTCGAGGACACGCGCGACCTCCGGCGCGACGTCTCGCGCGAGATCCGCAGGTGGCGCCCCGACCTCGTCATCTGCCAGAATCCGCATCGCACCTACCTCCTCGGCGCCTCTCACCGCGACCACCGGATCGTCGGCGGCGTGACGCTCGACTGCATCTATCCCCTCGCCCGCGACCACATGGCGTTCCCGGAGCTCTTGCCCGCGTTCGAGCCCCACAAGGTCCGTGAAGTGTACGTGATGCAGTGGGAGAACCCCCAGCTCGTCGTCGACATCTCGGAGACGATTGAAGCAAAGATCAAGGCCCTCGCCTGTCACGCGAGCCAGTTCAGCGACTTCTCCGCCGTCGAGGCGCGGGTGCGTGAGCGCGCGCGACAGCTCGGGCAGGCCAAGGGCTACGCCTACGCCGAGGCGTTCGACCGGATCGTCATCCAGCGATGACCGGCGGCCGGCCGTGAAGGCGAGCGTCGAGCGCGTCCAGGAACAGTTGATGGCCCTCGGCGGCGGTCACCGCGTCGTCGAGCTCGACCAGTCGGCGCGGACGGCGGCCGACGCCGCGCGCGCGCTCGGCTGCCGCGTCGACCAGATCGTGAAGTCGCTGGTCTTCCGGGGCCAGCGCACCGACCGGGCGGTCCTCGTCACGGTGAGCGGCGCGAACCGCGTGGACGAGGCCAAGGTCGCCGAGCTCGTCGACGAGTCGGTCGAGAAGGCGGACGCCGCCTTCGTGCGCGCCCGCACGGGATTCGCGATCGGGGGCGTCGCGCCCATCGGCTCCACCGGTCCGCTCACGACCCTGATCGACGAAGACCTCTTCACGTGGGGCGAGATCTGGGCCGCCGCAGGCCACCCGATGACCGTGTTCAGGCTGTCGCCCCCGGACCTCGTGCGGATGACGGGCGGCCGCGTGGCGCGGGTCAGAGTGTAGGCTCCGCCTCGTGAGGGCGGAGTAGAATGCGGGTCGTGAGCCGTCGCCGGCTGATTCCGCCGCTCGGCCTCGCGCTGGCCCTCTTCGGCGCGCTCGGCGCGTCGGCGCGCGGCCCCCTCGTCCCACCGACCGCGCAGCGCCTCGCCGAGGACGTCGCGGCGCTGGCCGCCCCTGACATGGAGGGCCGCCGCTCGGGCACGCCCGGCGGGGACCGAGCGGCGCGCCGGATCGCCGAGTGGCTCGCGGACGCGGGCCTCCGGCCGGGCGGTGAGCACGGCACGTATGTCCAGCCGTTCGTCATCGAGCGGGTCCCGGGCCTCGGCTCGGCGAACGAGCTCGAGGTCCAGAGCGGAGCACTCCGGCGCCTCGAGGTGGGTCGCGACTTCACGCCGCACGGCGGCTCGCCGAGTGGCGAGGTTATCGGCGACGTGGTCTTCGCCGGCCACGGCGGAAGCGGGGCATACGGGAGCCGCGACGACTGGGCGGGGCTCGCCGTTCGCGGCAAGATCGTCCTGGTCCTCGACGGGCCGTCCGGCGGCGGGCGCGTCACGCGGCTCGAGAAGCTCCTGGCGGCGAAGCGGCGCGGCGCGGCGGCGCTCCTGCTCGTGGGCGACACACTCCCGTCACTCGACGCGACGGCGGCCGCCGTCCCTCTCGTCTCGGCCACGATCACCCGCGAGGCGACCGCGGCGTTCGCGCCGGGGGCCCGCGCGCGTCTCCGCGTGGACCTCCGCGACGAAGAGCGGCGCGGGGCGAACGTCGTCGGAATCCTCCCGGGGACCGAGCCGT
>MNCR01000062.1:10456-10704 GCA_001914535.1 Candidatus Rokubacteria bacterium 13_2_20CM_69_15_1 | reverse complement strand
GACAGGCCACGGATAGCAGGAGCAGAGTGTGCAGACGACGACGTTGTGGATCTTCGGCGTGTTTTCGAGCGCCATGATCTCCTCGCCCCCGCGGCCCTGGTACCCGAGCTCCGCGATGGCCGACCTCGCGTCGGCGAGGAGACGAGCTCTGTAGGCAGGGTCGACCCACGCGCGGGCGACGACCCGCGCACCGTTGCGCGGCCCCACCTTGGTCTCGTAGGTGTCGATCAGCGCGTCGAGGGCCGCCG
>MNCR01000062.1:0-10405 GCA_001914535.1 Candidatus Rokubacteria bacterium 13_2_20CM_69_15_1 | reverse complement strand
TCCTCGCTCCTGCAAGATGGACATCCGCCGCCAAGCATAGCAGACTGGCGCAATGCCGCTCGCCGCGTTGCTGCTCGTGCTCGGCGCGGCCGTCTGCCACAGCGCCTGGAATCTCCTCGTCAAGACGGACGCGCGTCGGCTCGAAATCCAGTCGGGCGCGCTCGTCGTCGGCGTCGTCCTCTGCTCGCCCGCCCTCCTGATCCATCCGCTCACGGAGGTGAGCCGAAGCGCGTGGGCAGCGATCCTCCTCTCGGGCGGCTTCGAGACGGCGTACGTCTTCGCGCTGACCGCGGCGTACGGGGCGGGCGACCTCTCGCTCGTCTACCCGGTCGCCCGCGGCACACCGCCGCTCCTCGTCGTCCCGCTCGCCGTCGTCCTCCTGGGCGAGCGCCCGTCCGCGCAGGGCCTCGCCGGGATCGGCCTGGTCGTTGTCGGGATCTACGCGAGCCACGCCGGGCTCGTCGGCGGCCGGCCCGCCACGCGCGCGAACGGCCGGGCGCTCGGCCTGGCGCTGCTCACGGGAGTCTTCACGGCGGGCTACTCGCTCGTGAACAAGCTCGGCGTCGGCCTCGTGCCGGTGCCGCTCTACGCCTTCCTCGTCTTCGGCGTGGACGCGGCGCTCATCCACCTGGTCCGGTGGGTGCGCGGTGGCCTCACGCCGCCGCTCGGGCGCGACGCGCCCCGGGGACGGACGGTCGCGGTGGGCGTGTTGATGATGGCCGCGTACCTCGCGGTCCTCGCCGCAATGACGATGGCGCCGGTCAGCTACGTGGTCGCCGCGCGCGAGGTCAGCGTCGTCGTCACGGCCGCCCTCGGCGCGCTCATCTTGCACGAGCCCCATTCGGCGGCCCGGATCGCGGGCGCCGCGGTGATCTTCGCGGGCCTCGTCGTCATCGCGCTGGCGCACTGACGGCTCCGGCGACCCGCTCGAAGACCCCCGCGATCGTGCCCCACGTGATCCCTGCGGACAGCCTCTTGTCGGCGTGAAGATTGTGTAAGAGAGTGTGTAAGATCCAGGAGGGCACCATGGCGACGAACCTCGCGATCGACCAGAAGCTCCTCGAGCGAGCGCTGCGCGCCGGGCGCCACCGAACGAAGCGTGCAACCGTCAACGAGGCCCTCGAAGAGTACATCAGGCGACGGGGCCGGCTGAAGGCCCTCAAAGCCTTCGGAACCATCGAGTTCGATCCGAAGTTCAGCTACAAGCGCGCCCGTGCGAAGCGGTGATCCTGCTCGACACCTCGGTGCTGTCGGTCGCATTCCGTCGCTAGCGACGGACGCAGGTCGAGGCTCGGGTCGCCGTCGCTTTTCACGCTCGATGAAGACTTCCGGCAGATCGCACCCCACTGTGAGCTCAAGCTGATGGCTCGAGGAGAGCCGGAGGAAACATGACCCCAGCGATGACAGTCGAGCAGGAGTACGCGGAGACACGCCCGACGTCGCGCGCGCTGCACGAGCGCGCGCTCCGCAGCATGCCGAGCGGCGTCGCCCACGACGGGCGCGCGTTCAGCCCGTTCCCCTTCTACATCGAGCGCGCCGACGGCCCGCGCAAATGGGACGTCGACGGCCACGTCTACCTCGACTGCTGGAGCGGTCACGGCGCCTGATCCTCGGCCACAACCACCCGGCGATCGTCGCGGCGATCACCGAGCAGACGAGGCGCGGGCTCCACTACGGCGCGTGCCACGAGCTGGAGGTGCGCTGGGCGGAGCTCGTCCGCGCGTGCGTGCCCGGAGCCGAGAAGGTCCGATTCACGATGACCGGCACCGAAACCACGGCGCTCGCCGTGCGCGTCGCCCGCGCGGCGACGGGACGGTCCAAGATCGTGAAGCTCGAGGGCCACTTCCACGGCGTCCACGACGCGCTCGTCGCCGCCGTGAAGGATCCGTTCGAGATCCCGATGTCGGCTGGCGTCCCCACGGAGACCCTCGCCTCCACGCTGGTCGCGCGGCACAACGACCTCGCGCACGTGAAGGCCCTGCTGGATGAGCACGAGGTCGCGGCCGTGATCCTCGAGCCCGCGGGCGGCCGCTCGATGACGGCGCCCACGAGCCCCGCCTTCCTGCGCGCTCTGCGTGAGCTCACGCGTGCGCGCTCCGTGGTCCTGATCTTCGACGAGGTGGTCACGGGCTTCCGGATGGCGCCGGGCGGCGCCCAGGAATACTTCGGCGTGACCGCCGACCTCGCCTGCCTCGCGAAGGCGGTGGCCGGCGGACTGCCGGGAGCGGCGCTCACCGGCCGCGCGGACCTCCTCGACACGATCGCCTTCGCCGGCGACTCGAAGCGCGACCGGACGCGCCGCGTGGCCGACCAGGGCACCTACAGCGCGGCGCCCATCGTCGCCGCGGCGGGCGTGGCCGCGCTCGAGATTCTCAAGACGGGCGAGGTCCAGCGCGAGCTGAACCGGAAGGGCGACCGCCTCCGCGCGGGGATGAACCAGGTCCTCAAGACGCGCGGCGTCCCGGGCACGGTCTACGGCGCCTCGTCGATCTTCCGCATCTTCCTGGGCGCGGACGCCGCGACGCTCGGCCTCGACGACGGGACCATGGACGTGGCACGGCTCGATCGCGGCATGGGCCCGCTCGGCGCGAAGCTCCATCTGGCGATGCTGCTCCACGGCGTGGACTACAACCGCGGCTCGGCGAACGGTTGGCTGAACGCGGCAATGACCGACGCCGACATCGACGCGATGGTGGACGCCTTCGACCGCTCGCTCGACCGCCTGCGCCAGGAACGCGCGCTGCCCTAGCGCCCGCGGGCGCGCCTGCCCTCCCTTCCGTGCAGGCTGCACCCGACCCGGTGCAGGCCGCCGCCCCCCGTCACCGAAGCGGTTGATTTCGCGGCCGGCCGGCACAGGCACCGCTCTTGCTGCCGCTCGGGTCCATGATGTCCCGCCGGGTGCTGCTGCTCGCGACGGTCTCGGCATGGCTCTTCGTGCCCGTGTCGACCCGAACCCAGTCGGGCACGCGCTACGTCGACCCGGCCGATCCGACGTGCGGCGCGCACTCGCCTTGCTACCTGTCGATCCAGGCCGCCGTGGACGCCGCGCTCTCCGGCGAGACGATCCAGCTCCGCGCGGGGTCCTATCACGAGCCGGTCTCGATCTCGGGCAAGAACGATACGGGCGACGCGACCGAGGCCGACCGCATCGTGATCCAGGCCGATCCCGCGGCGCCGCCCGGGAGCGTCGTCGTCACGCCCGGGACCGCTCGATGCACGCACGCCGCCCTTCGGTTCCGGCGGTCGAAGTTCGTCACCCTGCGGGGCCTCACCATCACCGGCGCCGGCGGCCAGGCGGTCTCACTCCTGGGCGGGCACAACCAGAACCTGGCGATCCACCTCGAGCGGCTGCGCATCGTCGGCAACGGCAGCGGGTCCTGCGACGGGGGAATCGCGATCGGCCGCGGTAACCCCCACACGCTCATCGCCAACACCCTCATCTACGGCAACGGCCGGAACGGTCTGGTCACGCTCGGCGCCGACGGCGGCCCGCACTACGTCGTCAACAACACGATCCACGGCAACGCCTGGAACGGGGTCAGCGTCGCGCGCGGCCACGAGGTCTTCCTCGTCAACAACGCCGTGACGGGTAACGGCAGCGCGCAGGGCTCCACCGGCGGCCGCTTCGGCGTCCGGCACGACGGCGCGACGACGCGTCAATCGGGCGAGGTCCACCTTCTGAGCAATCTGATCTGCGGGAACCGCCTGGGCGAGATCGACGGCCCGGCGCTCGACGGGACGGACGCGGGGAACCTCACGCCGAGCGGGACCGAAGGCGCCGGGGTGAGCGCGAGCGCCGGCTGCGACACCGCCGCCACGGTCTATGCGGACCGCGACGGCTCCGATGGGGTCCCGGACACCGCCGACGACGACTTCACGCCGGCCCTCCTCTCGCCCGCGCGCGACCGCGGCATGGATCCGCGCACACTCGGCTTGCCGGCGAGCCTCACCGTGCTCTTGGAGACCGATTACTCCGGCGTGCCTGGCGCGCGACCGAAGAACGTGACGTCCGCGCCCGAGCCGCGGTTCGATATCGGCGCGCTCGAGGCGAGCGCTCCGGACCACCACGCGCCGACGGTGATCTTCGTCGAGCCCCCGGCGAACGCCCACGTGCGCCGGACGGTGACGGTGCGCGCGCACGCCGCCGACACGGCGAGCGGGGTGACTGGATTCGGTCTGAGGGTGGACAGCCAGGCTCTGTCTGCGATCCTCATGCCCACGCCTCCTCCACCGGCCTCGTCGGTGACCGCCGCGGCTGCCATGACCACGACGAGCCTGCCCGACGGGGCGCACACACTGAGGGCCACGGCTACGGACCGAGCAGGCAACAGCGCGACAACCGCACGGGTCGTCATCGTCGACAACACGCCACCCACCGCGCAGATCACGAATGGACCCGGCGGCCCCGCGCAGGCCACGACCGCGACGCTCACATTCACTGGCGCGGACAATCTCACCCGGCTCGCCAGTCTCCAGTTCGCGTGGCGCCTCGACAGCGGGCCGTGGTCCGGGTTCTCCACAGACACCACCGCCACGCTGACCACACTCGGACCAGGCACCCACCTCTTCGAGGTGAAGGCGCGGGATCTCGCCACCAACGAGAGCGCTACGGCGCAGCACAGCTTCACGGTGAGCAGCTTGCGGGTCATCATCACGTCGCCGGCCGGTGGCGCCGCGGTGCCGGCCGGCCTGCTGCTCGTGCGAGGGACGGTGGACACCGGCGGGCCGGAAGCGGGGGTGACGGTCAACGGCATCGTGGCCGCGGTCCAAGGGCGGGTCTTCGCTGTCCAGGTTCCCGTGACGGTCGACACAACCATGCTGACCGCCACCGTGACAGGATCGAACGCGGCGACGGCCAGTCACAGCGTCGCGGTGCGCGTCGTCGGTACACCAAACTCCGTCCCGGCCCTGACGCCGACCCCGTCCGGGGGAGTGGCACCGTTGGCGGTCCAGTTCACGCTCAGAGGAATCACCCCGAGTCGTGTCACGTTGGACGTGGACGGTGATGGGCTCGCGGACTTCGCCGGCACGAGCTTGCAGGGCCAGACATTTACGTATGCACGATCGGGACTGTACTTTCCCGCCGCCACCGTGCGCGATGGGCAAGGCGGAGAGTTTACTGTCACGACAGTGGTCCTGGTCGAGCCGCCGGCGGCCGTGACCGCCAGGTTCCAGAGCCTCTGGAACGGCTTCAGAGCCCGACTCGTGGCAGGCGACACTTCGGGAGCGCTTTCGTACCTCTCGCCAGCGATCCGGCCGCAATTCGGACAGGTCTTCCAGGCCTTGGGAGCCAAGCTCCCGAACATCGCGGCAAGCCTGGAGAACTTGGTCGTGGTGGAGCAGGTGGACGATCTGGCCGAGACGGCGGTGGCACGGCAGGAGGAAGGCAGTTCGTTCCTCTACTTCATCTACTTCCGTCGGGATGGCCTGGGGCGATGGCGCATCGAGGAAATGTAGGCTCCATGCGACGCCGCGTGACGATAGCAGCGCTTGTCATGGATTGCCTCGTGTCGCCCCTCAGGGTCCGGGCAGACCAGCCCTGCGAAGTGGCCCCCATGCCCTGCACGTTCGAAGGGCTCCCGTTCACGCTCACAGTCGTTGACGCCGAGACGCGGCAACCGTTAGCGGACGTGCACGCGCTGGCGGAGTGGCGAATCTTCGGCCCGGGCGGCCGGCTCGACGGCCCGCTGATGGTCCAGGACGCGGTGAGCGGCGGCGACGGCGTTCTGAGCTTTCCGGGCTGGGGGCCGATTCAGGGGCCGCCAGACGGTCTGGGTATCGGCGACGACCCGGTGATCACGCTGTTCAAGACCGAGTATGAGCCGTTGCTGATCAGCAACGGACACCCGCCGGGCACACGAGAGACGCAGCGCGCGCGGCGCTTTAACCAGAGCGGGCAGACCTACGCGCTCGCGTCCTTCCGCGGCACGCCCGACCAATGGTTACGCCATCTGCACGGGGTGTGGCTCGGCGTCGCAGTACCGAGAAACGATCAGCACAGCCTTCAGTTCCGCGAGGCCTACCGGAATCGTTTGAGACGGATCTCATCCGAGCGCCACAAATTCGCGCTCGACCAACGGCGCTTCGAAGGGTTCTTCTGGCACGTGGACAGGGAACTCAAGCTCCTCGAGGAAGGTCACCGATGAGAGCCCTACATCCCACCGCACCCATTGGGCTCATGGTCTGCACCGTTCTCGTGTTCGGAAACGCCGACGCCTACGATCTGAGGACCCACGGCAGCATCAGCGACCGAAGCTTTGATGCCTCACAAGGCACCGCCCGATATCTCAACGAGATGGGCATCGGTCCTGATGACGTGTTCGATCGTCCGGCCGTCACGCCCCCCGGACAACTGGCGGACTTCACCAATCTCGGGACCGTCCGAGGCTGGTTGACTGAGGGCGCGATCCGCGAGGACGACTACCAGCCACATCCTCTCCTCGAGAGGATCTTCGGCTGTGAGCCGCCGCTGAATCCCCCCTCCGCAATCGACCGACCCGTGCACCACTTCTTCGACGTTCAGCGCGGTGGCGCGGGGCTCACGCTGTCGGGCGGGCTTCCCGCGCCGGACTGGGCGCTCGGCGTGCAGGGGCGCGGACCAGCGGACGACCAGAATCAGTTCTCGCTGCCCGATGCGCGCGTCTCTCAGGTCCGCGCGCTGACTGAGAGCAGTCGTGACGGCAGGGATCGGAACACTGCCCTGCTCTTCCGCACACTGGGACACGTCATCCACGTCCTCCAGGACATGGCCCAGCCACAGCATACGCGGAACGACCCTCACCCTCGGTGTGATAGCACGCTTCTCCGATTCGTCACGGGCGATCGAAGCTGGTACGAAGCCTATGTCGAGAAGCGCGCGACGAATCGGCCCTACCGCGGCCGTGGCGTGGTGCCCTTGGTGCTCGCGGGGTATGGTCCGGTGGGATTTCAGCGCTATCAGGATTACTGGGCCAATGTGAGCGGCACAGGTTTGGCGGAGTTTTCGAGCCGCAACTTCTTCTCGGCCAGGACCAACCTGGGGGCCTTCTCCCTTCTCGGCGACCCCTGTGGTGGGCTCCCACAGCCGGTCTGCGAGCCCGGCGCCTATCGGACCGAGGACTTCGAGTTCACGACTCCGACTCTCGGCGGAGACCCGCTCACCGGTCGCGTGCGGTTCTTCCTTCGCGACCTCGCCGACCCGTTGACCGGACAAGTGGTCCAGGACGTCCGGGTGTCGAGCCGTTCGCTCTGGGACCAGCACCTCGAAACGAATCAGCAGCGGCCGAAGTTTTCGCTGAACACGTACACCTACGACTCGATCGCCGACGTCCTGCTGCCGCGCGCCGTGGGGTACTCGGCCGGCTTCCTCGACTACTTCTTCCGCGGCAGACTGGACGTCGATCTGATGCCCGAGGGCGGGGATTTTGGCACCGTGCGCCTGAGCGGCGTGAACGGATCGCCGGAGGCCCTTGGCGGCGGCACGCTGACCCTCCACGCGGATGACGCGACGGGCCGGCGCATGACGGTCCCGCCGCTCGACGCCGACCTCACCGTCAGGGCCGCACCCGGTGCGTCGCTCACCTCCGCTCGCTTCCACCTGCGCTCCGACACGGAGCGTTACATCGCGGTCTACCAGGGACGCCTGGGCAACGAGGCGCCGGCGCCGAGCTTCCCCGGTGCCGTCATCGGCCGCGCCCTCGGTGGCGTCCGCGTCGAAGAGGTCTTCCTCGATTTCGCCTCCGATCCGTCGCCGACGTGGAAGCTCCGCACGCCGAAGGGCCTCTTCCTGCTCAAGAGCCCGGATCGCGACACGCCGCTGACCTGGGACGACTTCGACGATGTGCGCTGGGGCGATGGCGACGATCAGCTCGTGGGCCGAACCCGGTTTGGCGCAGGCCACCCGAACCGTGTCACCGCCTACACGCTCCCCCGCCTGGTGGGCTCGGTCGAGGTCGTTGCGGAAGACACGCCCGCGGGGCCGGCCGTGAGCCTGATGCGCCTCGCCGACTGGGCCCTGCCGCCCGGCGGCATCGCCCTCGGCACCACGCTCAGCCTGAGCTACACGATCGACCTCCGGCAGCAGCTCGTCGCGTACGAGCGAACCTCGGTATTCCAGTGGACCGTGCCGTTCCCCGGCGTCCCCGGCTCCTACGTGGCCGCGTCCGTAGAGACCACGTCGCCCACGGTCAGAACGGTCGCCAGCCAGACGGTGCCCTTCGCGGAAACCTTCGGCATCGTCCTCGACCCGATCCACTACGACCTCCGCCAGTCACCGACCGACGGCGCCACCTATTCCTGGACGCTCGGCGACGTCTCGGTGACCGTCGCGGGGCGCCTCGTTGGCCTGATCCGAGTGGACCATGCCCCGCCGCCCTTCTTCCGCTGGCCCCGCGTGAGTGAGCCGGTTTATGGACTCGACGCCGACGGAGGTCTGATCGTGCTGCAGACCTGCTCCACCTTTTCGTGCTTCCCGTTGACGGTCAGCGTGGTGCGTGAGTTCCCGGTCGGACCGCTGCTGTGGGCGGTGGTCGAACTGGAGACCGGCCGGGTGCTCGGCCGGACTGCGGACGACCAGGTCACGATCGCCGCGCGCGCGGCCGTCGAAGCGCCGAACTGGCTGGGGTCAGGTCAGAGTCCGACGCCGATCATCTACCGCCACAACTTCGAGCGCTATGAGGGGGGCCAGGACGATCCCCGAACCGTCGACCGCCGCTGGAGCGGCGAGCACCTTCGCGCGTGGGACGGCGAGGCCTCTTCCACTCTGACCCCGCTCGCCCTCAACCAGGGGTCGGCGCAGACGACGAGCGGGGTGCTCCGGGCAGAGCTGGCGAGCACACTGGGCACCTTTCTCGAGTTCGGGCCAGGCCAGCCGGCGCTCGCGGAGACGCGCGCCTTCGGCGACCCCGGGCCAGACCAGAAGCGTCTCGAGGTCAGCGTCCCCGAGACCGGCCCGGTGGCCGCGTGGGTCGTCCTCGCCGACGCGGTGCGCGCACGTCCAGCGCCCGGAACGGAGCGCCTGGTGCTCATCGCCGAGGGGCCGATGGCGCGGCAACGAACTATGGATGCCATCCTCGTCTGGGACCCGGCGCCCGCACGGGCGGAGGTCCTGCACACCTCGCCGCGCGGCGCCGAGGGGGAGCGGCTGTTCCTGGCCTCGGCGACGTCGCACGCCGCACTCGCGTCGGCCGTCGCCGAGGGCGGCGGCTATCTCGTCCCGCTGGACGGCGCCGGGCCCCCGCGCTTCCTCTCGGACCCGGGCGACGCGCTCGTCTCCTACCGGCTCCTGGCGCCCCAGGTTCTCTACAACGTCCTCACGGAGCGCTTTCATCGGATCGTGGCGACGCCTGACGGGACGGCCCTGCAGGCGACCGCGCTGCCACTCGTCCTCGAGGACGGCCCCGCTGGGCCGATCGGCGACTATCACGCGGTCAGGCTGCCGTGACCGATTAGACCCGGGGTAAGCGTCGGCGCGGCAGGACGACGACGGCCTGGCCCCGAGCGATCTCCTCCCCGCGCTGGTTGACCGCCGTGAGGTCGAGCGTGACCTCGCCGCGGTCCTCCGTCAGCCCCTTCGCCGCCACGCGGCCGCGACACCACGTGGCGTCGCCGATCAGGTTGTGTCGCCGCACCTGGACGTCGAGCCGTACCAGAGCGCCCGCGTCGCCCATCCAGTTGGTCACGAGGTGGCCGAGCCACGCCACGCGCTCGGGGCCGTAGTCGTACGGCGCCGGCACGCCGACCGCGCGCGCCAGGTCCTCATCCCAGTGGACGCGCTCGGGCGGCTCGGGCACGCCGAACTCGTTCGGGATCCCGAGGGCGGGGTGGCGCTCGAAGAGGTCGAAGGCGAGGCCGTGGGCGCGCACGTAGAGGCTCCCCCACCCCTGGACGAAGGCGATGACGGAGGTCACCGTGAGCGGCCCCTTGACGACCTCCGGGAGCGTCTCGCCGACCTCCACGTCCTCCCAGTGGCGCGGTGTGGCGCCGCGGATCGCCTCCGTCGCGTAGGCACGGCGAATCCGCTCGAGCTCCGCGGGCGCGTAGCGGTGGGGCTCGAGCGGGCCGTATTTCTTTCGCTCGCGCGCGGTGTCGCGCTCGGTCCTGAAACACCAGGAGTCCGCCTCGCAGACGACCTCCCCCGCGCCGTCCACGAACGTCGTGCGGTAGGTCTGCTTGATCGCACGGCGTGCGAACGTCGACGCCTTCTCCTGGAGGTCCTGGAGCACGCTCCGGCCCACGACGCGGTCGCCCTCGCGGATCGCGCGCCGCCAGCGAAACTGGGTGCCCGCGTACATCGCGTGGATTCCGGGGAGACCGGTCACGTAGCCCGACACGATGCGGTCCATCGCGAAGAGGATCGTCGGCGGCGCGATGCGCGCCGTCGCCCAGAGCGGGTTGCGGTCGCCGATCCCGTGCGCCCAGTGGCGGA
>MNCR01000035.1 GCA_001914535.1 Candidatus Rokubacteria bacterium 13_2_20CM_69_15_1 | reverse complement strand
CCGGCGCCGTGCCGTAGCCCAGCAGCAGCACGATCCAGGGCAGGACGAGGATCTTCGGGAGGCCGTAGAGCGCGATAACGAACGGGTTCAGCACATCGCGGAGGAGGCGGACGGAGCCGACCACGAGCCCGGCGGCGACCCCCAGGACCACGGCGAACGCATAGGCGATCGCCGCCTTGCCGAGCGTGTCGCCGAGCGCCGCGAGCGCGGCCCCACCGATCGTGCGAAACGCGGCACCGACGGCGCTCGGCGCCGGCACGAAGAGCGGGTCCACCCAGCCGGCGCGCGCGGCGCCCTCCCAGACGGCGAGAGCCGCGGCGACACTGACGATCTGCAATGCGCGGATGGGGAGCCGGCTCAGGACTCACTCCACGTCCGGGCGCGGCGCTCGGCAAGGCTCGCGCCGACGTCGGAGCCGACGACGAGGACGAGCGTCACGAGCACGAGCGCGACGTAGTCCGCCGTCCTCAGGAGCCCGTACGCGTGGTTGATGAGCGCGCCGATTCCGCGCTTGCTGCCGAGGATCTCGCCGACGATCACGCCGATGACCGCGAGCGCCAGCGCCGTCCGCAGGCCGGCGACGAGCGTGAAGAGCATCGCCGGCACCATGACGCGTCCGAACACGGTGAGCGGACCCGCGCCGTAGGCGCGCGCGACCGTCACGAGCTGCGGGCTCACTTGGCGGATGCCCGCGAGCACGGCAAGCGCCAGGGGGAAGAAGCCGAGCAGGAAGCCGAACGCGATCTTCGACGCCGCGTCGAGGCCAAAGAAGAGCATGAGCGACGGGTACCAGACGACGGCGGGGACGGCGTAGAGCGCGCCGAGCATGGGACCGTAGACGCTGCCGAGCAGGCGGTGCATCCCGAGTGCCCCGCCGCAGGCGAGGCCGGCGACGACCGCGAGCCCGTAGGCGACGGCGATCTCGCGCAGGGTGACCAGCACGTGAGCGGGCAGATCCGGGTACGAGCGCAGGCACAGGAGGTCCACCAGCGCCGGGAGGACAGCTGACGGCGGGACACCGAGCAGCGGGCTCGACGTGCGGCCCACGCCCTCCCAGACGAGGAGCCCGACCAGCACCACGCCCGCGCGGGCGACGGCCACGGTCATTTCAACGAGTCCCGCGAGGCCGGTGTCATCGGTAGGTGGCCTGAGAAGAGGTGCGGACCCGGCTCCGTTCCGCATGGCGCTTCCCATTCCACACGGGGGCGCGAGGTCACTGTCACGGGGGCCGCGAGGCCGGCTCCGACCGTGGGTGGCCCGACCCAGGTGCCCGTGGCGTCATTGGATCGAATGCCCCGAGGCCGGCTCCGACCGTGGGTGGCCCGACCCAGGTGCCCGTGGCGTCATTGGATCGAGTGCCGCGAGGCCGGCTCCGACCGTGGGTGGCCCGAGCCAGGTGCCCGTGGCGTCATTGCATGGCCCGCAGCGACTCCTCCCGGATCTCCGCCCAGAGCTTCGCGCGCAGCGCGACGAGCTCGGGCGACTCCAGCGAGCGCGGATAGTCCAGGGCGAGGTCGAGCACCGACTTGATCCGCCCGGGGCGCGCGGTCATGACGGCGATCCGCGTCGAGAGGAAGAGTGCCTCGTGCAGGCTGTGGGTCACGAAGATCACGGTCTTGCGCGTCCGCCGCCAGATGTCCAGGAGCCACTCCCCCATGAGCACGCGCGTCTGCTCGTCGAGGGCACCGAAGGGCTCATCCATCAAGAGGATCTTCGTGTCGATCGCGAGCGCGCGGCCGATCGCGACGCGCTGCTTCATGCCGCCAGAGAGCTCGCGCGGGTACTTGCCCGCGAATCCCTTGAGGCCGAGCGGGCCGAGGAGCCCCGTGGCGATCGCGCGCCGGCGCTGCGCGTCCACGCCCCCGAGCTCGAGGCCGAACTCGACGTTCGCGAGCGCCGTCCGCCAGGGAAAGAGGCCAGGATCCTGGAACACGGTCGCGACGCGCCGCGGGTCGGGGCCCGTGACCGGCAGACCGTCGACCCGGACGTGCCCGCCGTCCGGGTGCACGAGGCCTCCGAGGATGCCGAGCAGCGTAGACTTGCCGCAGCCGGACGGCCCGATCAGCGTGCAGAACTCACCCTCGCCCACCGCGAGCGAGACGTCGCGGAGGGCCTCGACCGGCCCCGAGCTGGTCGAGTAGCGCTTGGTGACGTTCTCGATCGCGATGAGCCGCGGGGGCGCGGTCACGAGAGCTGGAGAATTTCCCGGGCGATGACCAACCGCTGGATTTCGGACGTCCCCTCGCCGATCTCGGTGAGCTTCGCGTCGCGGAAGATCCGCTCGACGGGGAACTCGGTGATGTAGCCGGCGCCGCCGTGGATCTGCACGGCCTGGGTCGCCGCCTTCATCGCCGTCTCGGAGGCGAAGAGTTTCGCCATCGCGGCCACATGCATGGCTGGCCGTCCCGCGTCTTTCGCGTACGCCGCGCGCAACGTGAGGAGGCGCGCGACCTCCACCTCCGTGGCGAGGTCGGCGATCATCCCCTGGAGGCCGTTGAACTCCGCGAGCGTCCGGCCGAAGGCGGTGCGTTGCTTCATGTACTTCACGGACTGATCGACGGCCGCCTGCGCGATCCCGACCGCCATCGCCGCCATTGCGATGCGCCCCCCCTCGAGCACCTGCACGGCCTGGGCGAAGCCCGCCCCGCGCTCGCCGAGCAGGCCCGCGGCCGGCACGCGGGCGTCCTCGAGGATCAGCTCCGCGGTGTCCGAGGCGTGGAGGCCGAGCTTGCGATACGGCGAGCCCGCGCTGAAGCCGGGCACCCCCTTCTCGAGGATGAACGCCGAGACGCCCTTGGACCCCTTCTCGGGACCGGTCCGCGCCATGATCACCGCCGTTCCACAGACCGACGCGTTGGTGATGAAGGCCTTGCTCCCGTTCAGGATCCACTCGTCGCCGGAGAGCTCGGCGCGTGTCCGCAGGGCGGCGGCGTCGGAGCCCGAGCCCGGCTCGGTGAGGCCCCACGCCCCGAGCACCTCCCCCGAGGCCAGGCGCGGCAGGTACCGCCGCTTCTGTGCCTCGGAGGCGAACGACGCGATGTGGTTCGCGCACAGCGAGTTGTGCGCCCACATGGTGATGCCGACCGACGCGTCGCCGCGGCAGAGCTCTTCGACGATCAGCGCGTACGAGACATGGTCGAGGCCCGCGCCGCCGTACGCCTCGGGGACCAGCACCCCGAGGAAGCCGAGGGGCCCAAGTTTCTTCACGATCGCGTGCGGGAATTCGTGGCGCTCGTCGTAGGGCGCGATCTTGTCTCCGAGCTCACCCTCGGCGAACTCGCGAGCGACCCGACGGATGCGCGTCTGGTCGTCGGTCGGCTCGAAGTCCATCGCCGGCTCTCCGTCAGACCGCCGCGCGGACGTGCCCGCGGACGAAGCGGACGATCTCCTGGGTCGGGGCGCCGGGCGTGAAGATCTCCTTGACGCCCAGCGCCTTGAGCGCCGTGATGTCCTCGGGCGGGATGATCCCGCCGCCGAAGACCACGATGTCCTCCGCGCCCTTCTCCCGGAGAAGCTCGAGGACGCGCTTGAAGAGGTAGTTGTGGGCGCCCGACAGCACCGAGAGGCCGATCGCGTCGGCGTCCTCCTGGACCGCGGTCGCCACGATTTGCTCGGGCGTCTGATGGAGCCCCGTGTAGATCACCTCGAAGCCCGCGTCGCGCAGCGCGCGCGCCACGATCTTGGCCCCGCGGTCGTGACCGTCGAGCCCGGGCTTGGCGACGACCACGCGGACCGTCCGGCCGGGCGTCATGCTTTTCGCGTGAGCGCGGCGCGCATCTTCTCGCCGGCCTTCATGATCGCCTCGCGGTCGCCCGGCACGAGCTTCCAGTCGAAGCCCTTGCCGTCGCGCATCCAGCGCGGGATCAGGTGCAGGTGGAAGTGCGGCACCGACTGGAAGGCGGCGGGGCCGTTGGCCTGGAGGACGTTGAGGCCCTCCGGGTCCAGCGACGCCTTGAGGGCGAGGGCGATCCGCTTGGCGGTCACGATCGCAGCCTGGAGATCGACGACCTCGGCGTCGTAGATGGTCGCCGCGTGCGCCTTGGCCAGAACCAGGCAGTGTCCCGGGTTGAGCGGATTGATGTCCATGATGCAAATCGTCCGCTGGTCCTCGAAGACCTTCATCGCCGGGGTCTGCCCATCACGGATCTTGCAGAAGACGCACTCGGTCATCGCGGCCTCCTAGAGCGCCTCCAACGAGGTTTGGGTGCTCGCCGAGAGCGACCGCAGCGTGCCGGGCCACATGACGAGCCAGACGAGGCCCGAGGGCGGCGCCGCGCGAGAACGAAGCATGGCGAAGTCAGGTGGCCCGGCCCTCGACGGGCACCGTCCAGCCGTGAGTGTCCGGCGCCGTCGCGTACTGGATCCCGACGATCGCATCGTAGAGCTTCTTGGTCAGCTCGCCGATCTTCCCGCCGCCGATGACGATGCGCTCCCCCTTGTAGGCGAGCTCGCCCACGGGCGAGATGACGGCGGCCGTCCCCGTACCCCACACCTCTCGGAGCGACCCATCGCGGGCGGCGCGCGCGACCTCGTCGATCGCGACCTGGCGCTCGGAGACGCGGAGGCCCCACTCGCGCATGAGCGTGAGCGCCGAGTCGCGCGTGACGCCCGGCAGGATCGTGCCCTGGCTCAGGGGCGGCGTGATCACCTCGTCACCGATCTTCAGCATGATGTTCATCGTGCCGACTTCGTCGATGTACTTGCGCTCGCGCCCGTCGAGCCAGAGCACCTGCGTGAACCCCGCGTGCTTGGCGTCCTCGGCCGCGTACAGGCTCGCGGCGTAGTTCACGCCGGTCTTCGCGCCACCGACGCCGCCCTCCACGGCGCGGACGTACTTGTCCACGACGAGGATCTTCACCGGATTCATCCCCTCGGGGTAGTAGGCGCCGACCGGCGACAGGATGACGTAGTACATGTACGACTTCGCCGGCCGCACGCCGAGGAACGGCTCGTTGGCGATGATCGTCGGCCGGATGTAGAGGGACGTCCCGACGGTGGACGGGACCCAGTCCTTCTCGAGACCGACCAGCTCGACGAGCGCCTTGAGTGCCTGCTCCGGGTCGAGCGGCGGGATGCACATCCGCCGCGCAGAGTGGTTGAGCCGCTCGACGTGCTTCTGCGGCCGGAAGAGCCGGACCCGGCCGTCGCGACCGCGGAAGGCCTTGAGCCCGTCGAACACGGCCTGCGCGTAGTGGAGGACCGCCGCGGCGGGATCGAGGCTCAGCGGCCCGTAGGGCTCGATCCGCGGGTCGTACCAGCCCTTCGCTTCCTGGAAGTCCATCACGAACATGTGATCCGTGAAGACGGTGCCAAAGGTCAGCTCGCTGTCCTTCGGCTTCCGCTTCTTCGTCGCCGCACGCGTGATCCTGATCGGCTCGCTCATGGCTCCCCTCGCAGCTTAGAAGATGATCGGCTCGCGGTACAGCCCGAACACTTGCCGGTACACGTCCGAGATCTCGCCCAGACTCGCATAGTCCTTCACGGCGTCGATGAGGATGGGCATCACGTTCCGCCCGTTCCGACACGCGTCGGCGAGCTGCTTCAGGCGCCGCTCGACCCTGCCCGTGTCGCGCGCCGCCTTGAACCGCGCGACGCGCTCGATCTGCTCGAGCTCCACGCTCTCCTCGATCCGGAGGTAGCGGATCGGGTGCGCCTCTTTCATCACGTACTTGTTGACGCCGACGACGACCTTCTCACCCCGGTCGTCCATCAGCTGGTACCGGTACGCGGAGTCGGCGATTTCCTTCTGGGGGTAACCCGCGTCGATCGCGCGGACCATGCCGCCCATCGCGTCGATCCTGCGGATGTACTCCAGCGCCGCCGCCTCCACCCGGTCGGTCAGCGTCTCGAGGAAGTACGCGCCGCCGAGCGGGTCGATGGAGAGGGCGACGCCGGCTTCCTCCGCGATGACCTGCTGGGTTCGCAGCGCGACGGTCACCGCCTCTTCCGTCGGCAGCGCCCACGTCTCGTCATAGGAGTTCGTGTGGAGCGACTGCGCCCCGCCCAGCACGGCGGCGAGCGCCTGAAGGGCGACGCGCGCGACGTTGTTGAGCGGCTGCTGGGCCGTTGCGGAGACGCCGGCCGTCTGGGTGTGGGTGCGCAGACGCATCGACTCGGCCTTCGTCGCCCCGTAGCGCTCCTTCATGAACCGCGCCCACATCCGGCGCGCGGCGCGTAGCTTGGCGATCTCTTCGAAGAAGTCGTTGTGGATGTCGAAGAAGAAGCTGAGGCGCGACGCGAAGGTGTCGATGTCGAGGCCGCGCGCGAGCGCCGCGTCCACGTACGCCAGACCGTCCGCCAGCGTGAACGCCAGCTCCTGCACCGCGGTCGAGCCCGCCTCGCGGATGTGGTAGCCCGAGATCGAGACCGGGTTGAAGCGCGGAACGTGCGCGGACGTGAATTCGATCATATCGGTGACGATCCGCACGGCGGGCTCGGGCGGACAGATCCACTCTTTCTGCGCGATGAACTCCTTGAGCATGTCGTTCTGCATCGTCCCGCCGACGCGATCCCACCCCACGCCCTGCTTCTCGGCCACCGCGAGGTACATGGCGAGGGCGATGGACGCGGTGCAGTTGATGGTCATCGACGTCGTGACCTCGCCGAGGGGGATTCCCGCGAAGAGCCGCTCGAAATCGTCGAGCGTCGAGATCGACACCCCTTCTCTCCCGACTTCACCCCGCGCGCGCGGGTGGTCCGCGTCGTACCCCATCAGCGCCGGCATGTCGAACGCGGTCGAGAGCCCCGTCTGCCCCTGCTCGAGCAGATACTTGAAGCGGGCGTTCGTGTCCTCCGGCCGCCCGAACCCCGCAAACATCCGCATGGTCCAGAGGCGGCCACGGTACATCGTCGGGTAGACGCCGCGGGTGAACGGATACTCGCCCGGATGGCCGAGCTTCTCGCCGTACGACCAGCCCGCGAGGTCCTCGGGCGTGTAGAGCGGCTCGACGGGGATGCCCGAGAGCGACTCGAACCGGACCGGGCGCTCGGGCGCGCGCCGCGTGAAGGGCCCGTACGTCTCCCGTTTCCAGCGCTCACGCTCGCTCATCGAGAGCCTCCCAGGATGTCGCGCGCGATCACGAGCTTCTGGATCTGCGAGGTGCCCTCGTAGATCTGCGTGATCTTCGCGTCGCGGAAGTAGCGTTCCACTTCGTACTCTTTGATGAAGCCGTAGCCGCCGTGGATCTGGACCGCGTCGGTCGTCACCTTCATCGCCGTCTCCGCCGCGAACAGCTTCGCCATCGCCGCCGCGGTCGTGTAGGGCCGGCCTTCGTCCTTCAGCGCGGCCGCGCGGAGCGTGAGGAGCCGCGCGCCGTCGATCGCGGTCGCCATGTCCGCGAGCATCCACTGGACCATCTGGTGGTGGCCGATCGGCACGCCGAACGACTTCCGCTCGCGCGCGTAGGCGACCGAGCGCTCGAGAGCCCCCGCCGCGAGCCCCACGGCTTGGGCTGCGATGCCGATGCGTCCGCCGTCGAGCGTCGCCAGGGCGATCGGGAACCCCATGCCTTCCTCGCCGAGCCGGTTCTCGGCGGGCACGCGGCAGTCCTCAAAAACCAGCTCGGCGGTGTCGGAGGCGCGGATGCCGAGCTTGTCTTCGGTCTTCGGCACGAGGAAGCCCGGCGTCCCCTTCTCGACCACGAGGGTGCTGATCCCGTGGTGCGCCTTCGCGCGGTCGGTCGCGCAGAACACGAGGGCAAACGAGGCCTCGCGCCCGTTCGTGACGAACTGCTTCCGGCCGTTCAGCACATAGTGGGCGCCGTCGCGCACGGCGAGCGTGTGCTGGTTGCTCGCGTCCGAGCCTGCCTGGGGTTCGGTGAGCGCGAAGCAGCCGTGGGCGTGGCCCGACGCGACCGGTTTGAGGAAGCGCTCGCGCTGGGCGTCGGTACCGAACTTGTAGACGGGATCGCAGTAGAGCGAGTTGTTCACCGACATGATGGCGGCGTGCGACCCGCACGCCTTCGCGATCTCCTCGATGGCGAGCACGGAGGCGACGGCGTCGACGCCGCTGCCTCCCCAGCGCTCCGGGATCGCGATGCCCATGAGACCGAGCTCCCCCATGCGTTTCACCGTCTCGTGGGGGAAGCGCGCCTCGCGGTCGATCTCGGCGGCGATGGGCTTGATCGCCGTCTCGGCGAACTCCCGCGCCAGCGCCTGGATCATCTGCTGCTCGGCGGACAGGTCGAGCTTCATGCGCTCATTTCTCGAGGAGCTTCTTGAACTCCTTCGTCAGCTCCGGCACGACCTCGAACAGGTCGCCGACGATGCCGTAGTCGGCGATCTTGAAGATCGGCGCCTCGGGATCCTTGTTGACCGCGACGATCACCTTCGACGTGCGCATGCCGGCCAGGTGCTGGATCGCGCCCGAGACGCCAAACCCCATGTAGAGCTTGGGCGAGATCGTCCGTCCGGTCTGGCCGATCTGGAACCGGTGCGGGCGCCAGCCGGCGTCCACCGCCGCGCGCGAGGCGCCTACCGCGGCGCCGATCACGTGCGCCATGTCCTCGAGGATCACGTAGTTCTCCGGCCCCTTCATGCCGCGGCCGCCCGACAGCACGATCTCGGCCTCGGTCAGCTCGGGGAGCCCCGTCGCAACCTCCTCGCGCCGCTCGACGAACTTCATCTGCGCGGCGGGGAGCGTCACCGACGGGCGCTCGACGGGCGCCGTCCGCCCCGGCTGGGCTTCGGCGGGGCGGAAGACGTTCGGTCGGAGCGTCGCGACCGACGGCGTCTTCGCCCACGTCGTCTTCGCCAGCAGCTTGCCGGCGTAGACCGGGCGGGTCGCGACGAGCCGCTCACCGTCCATCGCGAACGCCACGCAATCGGCGGCGAGCCCGACGCCGAGGCGCGCGGCGAGCCGCGCGACGAACTCACGCGCGCGGCTCGTCACCGGTGCGAAGATCGCCCTCGGCGCCTCCTTGACCGCGAGCTCGGCCGCGGCGCCCACCCAGACCTCGCTGCGGTACGGCGCGAAGGCCGCGCTCTCGAGGAGCCGGATCTTGGTCGCGCCCCACTCGGCGAGCTGCTTCAGGCCCGCGGCGCTCGCCTTGTCGGTGAGCCACACGGCCTCCGTCTGCCCCCTCGACAGGCGCGCGGCCTCGCCGATGACCTCGGCCATCACCTTCTTCGGCGTCCCCTGCCGGTCGTCTTCGACGATGCACCAGAATGCGTTGGCCATGACTCTCCCGCCCTCTCAGATCGCCTTGGCGTCTTCGCGCAGCGAACGAACCAGCTCCTTCACCGCCGTCGGCACATCGCCCTGGAGGATGCGTCCGGGCGGGCGGGGCGGGAGCGCCTCGAGCATGACGACGGAGAGCTGAGGTGGCTCGACGGCCAGACCGAGGTCGGTCGCCTTCACGTCACGGATCTCCTTCTTCTTCGCCCCCATGATGCCCTTCAGCGTCGGATACCGCGGCTCGTTGAGCCCCTTCTGCGCCGTGAGGACGGCGGGCAGGGGCAGGTCGAAGACCTCGAGCCCGCCCTCGACCTGGCGCGCGGCCCGGGCGGTCTTGCCGTCGCCGTCGACCGTCGCTTCCATGACCCAGGAGGCGCACGGCCAGCCGAGCAGCTCGGCGAGCTGGGCCGGGACGGCGCCCATGTCATCGTCGATCGCCTGCCGCCCGCAGAGGACGAGCCCGGGCGCCTCCCGCTGGATCACGGCGGCGAGCGCCTTGGCCGTCGCGAGCGTGTCGGCGCCGTTCCACGCGGGGTCGTTCAGGTGGATCGCCCGGTCGCAACCCATCGCGAGGCAGGAGCGGAGCGCCTCCTTCACGCGCTCCGGGCCGAGGGACACCGCGACGACCTCGCCCTGGCCGCGCTTCTCTTTGATCCGCAGGGCCTCCTCGACGGCGAACTCGTCGTACGGCGACACGATCCAGGTGATGCCCGTGGTGTCGATCGCCCGCGGGTCGGCGGAGATCTTCACCTGGGTCGCCGTGTCGGGCACCTGCTTGACGGCCACGAGGATCTTCATGAGGTCGCCCCCTCGTAATGGAGTTCTCGGGTGATGCGGAAGCGGTCGCCGGGGATGAAGACGTGATCGAAGACGACCGGCGCGCCGGCCGCGTCGTAGGAGACGCGCTCGGACTCGAAGGCGGGCGCCCCGGCCGGGCACCCGAGCTCGCGCGCCTCGCGCCGTCCCAGGCGCACCGCCGAGACCGTCTCGCGAGCGCGCGCGATGACGACGCCGAGCTCGTGCTCGAGCACCAGATGGAGCGGCGTGAGCGCCAGGTCCGCGCGGACCACGTCGTCGCCGATGCGCCCGGGCAGGAACGACCGCTGCAGGCTCATCGGATGGCCGTCGACCGAGCGTAGCCGTTCGACCACGAGCACCCGCGCGCCCAGGCCGAGCCCGAGCGCGTCGGCGACGCGACGGTCGGGGCTCGCGAACCTCGCGCCGAGGAGCCGCGTCGCCACGCGCTCGCCCTTGGCCGAGAGGTCCCCGGCGAAGCGGCGGAGCTGGAGGATGTCGTAGTCGATCGACGGCGCGGCCACGAACGTCCCGAGACCGTGGCGGCGCGAGATCAGATGCTCGCGCTCGAGCAGCTCGAGCGCCTGGCGAAGGGTCATGAGCGTCACGCCGAAGCTCGTGGCGAGCCGGCGCTGGTTGTCGAGCCGGGCCCCAGGACGCAGCGCGCCCTCGCGGATCCGCGTGCGCAGCGCTTCGGCAATCCCCTGATACCGGGGGATCCGGCCGTTGGCGCCGCCCATGCTGTTCATCACGACCTCGCTCTCAGTGTTTCCCCTGGTGTTCTAGAACACCGGGGGACCAGTCTGTCGCGGGAGCCCGGACACCAGGAAAGAAACGAACGCAACGCCGACGGGAACTTGAGCGCGCCGCGACGATCTATTCTATGGCTCGGAGCCGAGCGGACGCAAGGGCACGGTCAGACCTCCCGGGCGAGCTCTTGGGAGAGCGCGACCAGCCGCTCGAGCCGCTCGTTCGCGGCGCCCCCGTCGAGAGACCGGGCCGCCAGCTCGACGCCCTCCTTGAGGTCTCGCGCCCGCCCACCCGCGACGAGGGCGGCGGAGGCGTTCATGAGGACGATGTCGCGTTTGGGGCCCGGCTCGCCGGCGAGGATCGTGCGGATGATCTCGGCGTTCTGCTCACGGTCACCGCCCCGCAGGTCGGCGATCGACGCGCGCGTCAACCCGAAGTCCTCGGGGCGCACGGTCATGGTGCGCACCCCGCCCCCACGGACCTCGGAGACACGACTCTCGCCGGTGTTCGAGATCTCGTCGAGGCCGTCGGCGCCGTGGACGACGAAGGCCCGGTGGGTACCGAGCTCGGCGAGGACACGCGCGAGCGGCTCGGTGAGCGTGGGCGAGTAGACCCCGATCACCTGCGCGTTGGCTCCGGCCGGGTTCGTCAGCGGCCCGAGCATGTTGAACACCGTGCGGACGCCCATCTCGCGCCGCGCGGCCATCACGTGCTTCATCGCCGTGTGGAGGAGCGGCGCGTAGAGAAAGCCGATCCCGACCTCTTCCACACAGCGCGCGACCTTGTGGGGCGGGAGGTCGAGGTTGACGCCGAGCGTCTCGACCACGTCGGCCGAGCCGCAGAGCGACGACACGGAGCGGTTCCCGTGCTTGGCGACGCGGAGCCCCGCGCCCGCGACGACGAAAGCGGTCGCGGTCGAGACGTTGAAGGTCCCCGCCGCGTCGCCGCCCGTGCCGCACGTGTCGATGAGCATGTCACGGTCCGTGCCGGTGAGCCCCGCGACGTCGTCGGGCCGC
Organism: Candidatus Rokubacteria bacterium 13_2_20CM_69_15_1; assembly: GCA_001914535.1. GTDB lineage: Bacteria > Methylomirabilota > Methylomirabilia > Rokubacteriales > CSP1-6 > 20CM-2-70-11. The sequence continues at coordinate 5,097 of MNCR01000035.1, read as the reverse complement.
GTGCGGATGCGGACGGCCTTCGCGCGCATCACCTGGGCGAAGCCGATCAGCTCCTCGACGGTCTCGCCCTTCATCCTGAGCGCCGTGAGGAAGGCGGCGATCTGCGCGTTGGTCGAGGTCCCCGACATGATGGCTTCCATGGCCGCGGCGGCCTCGATCCGCGTCAGGTTTCGGCGCTCCACCAGCGCGCGGAGGGCCTCGGTGATGATCGGGCTCGTCACTGAGGGGCCGTCGTCAATCGGAGGGAGCGGACGTTACGGTTCGCTCCGAAGCCGCAGCGAGGTTAAACACGGCGCCAGTATACCGCGCGCGCGTCTTGACAGCCCCGGGCCCGGCGCCTAGAGTCGGCGCACCTGCGCCCCGCCCCGTCGGGGTCGAAAGGAGCAGCGCCATGCCGACGTATGTCATGCTGAGCAAGCTCACCGAGGCCGGTCGCAAAACGGTGAAGAAGAAGCCCGCGCGCACGAAGGAGGTCAACAAGGAGATCGAGGCGATGGGCGGTAAGGTGCTCGCCCAGTACGCCGTGCTCGGCCCCTACGACTACATCAGCGTGGTGGAGGCGCGCGACAACGAAACGATCGCGCGGATCTCGATGGAGCTCGGCTCGCGCGGGACCGTTGAGATCATGACCCTCGCGGCCGTCAGCCTCTAGCGGCGCTCGGCCGCGGGAACACGAACTTCTGCACCGCGGCGTCCTTGGGCCAGACGACGACCGGCTTCTGGCCGAGGATCTGGATCATCGCCGTCGAGGCATTCGGGTTGTCGCCAATCTCGTTGAACACGACCGGGCCCGCCGCCACGGCGAGGATGTCCCTGAGGCTCGTCGTCTTCATCGCGTCGACGATCGCCTCGGGGCCGTCCGCCTCCGACAGCGCCGCCTTCCCGACCCGCTCGAGGACGTCGGCGATGATCAGGATGCCGTCATACGACGCGACGGAGTTCGCGTCGAAGGCCTTGCCGCCCGATCGCCTGCGGTACTCCTCCGCCGCCTGCTGGGTCCGCGCCCTCTTGAAGTTCGGCCACGAGGGCACGTTGTCCATCACGTACTCGAGGTCCCCCTTGAGCACCGCGACCTGGCCCGCCTCGTAGAGGCCGGGACTTCCCGGGCCGACGATGCCCATGAGCTCGACGCGCTGCTTCCGGATCTCGGGCAGCAGACGCTGCGCGCTCGCCAGGCGGGTGATCGGCGCGATGACGTCGGGCTTCGCGGCCTTCGCCCGCGCGACCTGCGCGGAGAGGTCGGCGGGGGGCTCCGGCCACGGGATCACCGCGACGATCTCCCACGCCGGGCGCGCGGCCGTGTGCGCGTCGATGAACCCCTTCGACTGGCTCTGGCCGAAAAGGTCGTTCGCGTGCATGAGCACGACGCGCTTGGGTGAGACCCCCGCTGCGTTGAAGACCTCCTTGAAGTACCGGACGGCGAGGCGGCCGAAGCTCGAGCCCGTCGGGAAGTTCCGATAGACGTACTGGACTTTCGCCTGCCCATCTGTCACCGACTTGGCGACGTTCGCGGTGATCGAATCGGCCGCGGCGATGTCCACGAGAAACGGCACGCGCTTTTGCTGGGCGACCGATACCATCGCGGCGGTCGAGCCGGAGTCGAACGACCCCATGAGCACCCGCGCGCCCCGGCCGACGACGCGCTCCGCCTCGAGGCGCGCGACGTCGGGCGTCGTCTGGGTGTCCCCCAGCAACAGCTCGAGCTTCATCCCGTCGAGCGACCTGACGCCGCCCGCCGCGTTGATCGCGTCGGCGGCCAGCTGGGCCCCGAGACGGCACGCACGGCCCGCCTCGGCGAGCAGGCCCGTCACGGGATGGATGACGCCGACCGTGAAGGTCGGAGGCTCTCCGCGGAGCGGGACCGGTGAGCCCAGCACGGCCGCGCCCGTCGCGGCGCGCCTGAGGAACATCCGACGGGTCAGACGGGGTCTCGCCACGCCCATCCTCCTTCGGGAGCGCCGGCGGCGCCCGGGGGGCCGCCGCGCTCAGTCGCCGAGCAGCTCCTTGGCGATGATGAGCCGCTGGATCTGGTTCGTGCCCTCGTAGATCTGCATGATCTTCGCGTCACGCATGAAGCGCTCGACCGGGTACTCGCGCGTGTACCCGTAGCCGCCGAAGATCTGGACGGCGTCGGTCGCTACCTTCATGGCCGCGTCGCCCGCCCAGCACTTCGCCATCGATGCCTCGTACGTGTTGGCTCGGATCCCCGCGTCCACCTGACGGGCGGCGTGATGGATCATGAGCCGCGCCGCGTGGACCTGCATCGCCATGTCGGCGAGCATGAACTGGACACCCTGGAAGGCCCCGATCGGCTGTCCGAACTGCTGCCGCTCGCGCGCGTAGGTGACCGCGGCATCGAGCGCCGCCTGGCCGATTCCGACCGCCATCGCGCCCGTCGCGGGGCGCGTGAGGTCGAGGGTCCGCATCGCGAGCGTGAACCCCTCGCCCTCCGCACCGAGCCGGGCGTCGACCGGCACCGCGCAGTCCGTGAAGTGGAGCGCCACGGTGGGCGAGGCGCGGATCCCCATCTTCTTCTCCTTTTTGCCGACCACCGAGCCGGGCGTCGACCGGCACCGCGCAGTCCGTGAAGTGGAGCGCCACGGTGGGCGAGGCGCGGATCCCCATCTTCTTCTCCTTTTTGCCGACGGCGAAGCCGGGCGTGCCCCTCTCGACGAGGAACGCGGTGATGCCCTTCGCGCGGAGCTTCGGGTCGACCGTGGCGAAGACGACGACGACGTCGGCGTGGTCGCCGTTGGTGCACCACTGCTTGGAGCCGTTCAGGACGTAGCGATCGCCCTTCCGCACCGCGGTGGTTCTGAGGCCGGCGGCGTCGGAGCCGGCGCCGGGCTCGGAGAGCGAGTACGCGGTGAGCCGCGCGCCCGTCGCGAGGTGCGGGAGGTACTCCGCCTTCTGCGCCTCGGTGCCGGCCAGGAGGATCGGCAGCCCGCCGAGCGCCTGGTCGAGGTACTGCGTCGCGGTCGCCGCGCACGCCCACGCAAGCTCCTCGCACACGAGCGCGAGCGCGAGGCACCCGAGATCGGTTCCGCCGTATTGTTCGGGAACCCAGATGGAGTACAGACCCGCGTCGATGAGCGCTCGAATGGACTCCTCGGGGTACGCCTCGGCGTCGTCGTACTGCGCGGCTCGCGGCGCCACGCGCTCGCGCGCGATCTTGCGCGCGAGGTCGCGGATCGCGCGCTGGTCCTCGGTCAGGTAGAAGGCGTCGTTCAGAGGCGATCTCCTCAGATGATCCGCCGCCGCCGGAGATCGGCGAGCCGCTCCGGCGGGTATCCGAGCGTCCCGCCATAAATCGTCTCGTTATGCTCGCCCAGGCGCGGCGGGAACGCGAGCGGTGGCGGATCGGCGACCGGCGGCGCAGGCAGGACCACGGTGAGACCGGTGCGCGGGTCCCGGACGCGGACGAGTCGCGGCGCCACGAGGGGGTCCGCGACCACGTCGGCCAACGTGTTCACGCGCGAGACCGGAACGCCCGCCTCGCGGAAGAGCGCCTGCGCCTCCGCCGTGTGGAGCCGCGCGACGCGCTCGCCCAGCTCCCGGCAGAGCCGCTCCGCCTCGGCGATGCGTCCGGCGTTGGATGCCCACTCGGCCCGGTCGAGGCCGGCGAACGCGGGGATCTTCGTCAGCGCGGCCCACTGCGCGTCGCTGCCGACGGCGATGTAGAGGTGGCCGTCGCGGGTCGGGAACACCGACACGGGCGCGAAGAACTGGTGGGCGTTGCCCTTGCGCGTGATCCGCTCGCCCAGGCTCGCGGACAGGAGAACCGGCGTGACCATCCACGAGATCGCGCTGCGCAGCATCGAGACGTCGAGCCGCACGCCCGCCCCGGTCACGGCCCGCTGATAGAGCGCCCGCATGACGGCGCCGTAGCCGTGCTCGGCCGCGCCGAGGTCCACCATCGGCAGGCCGAACACCGTGGGCGGGCCGGCGGGCTCGCCCGTCAGCTCCATGAACCCGGCGCGCGCCTGGAGGATCGGATCGTAGGCGGCCTCATCGTGATCGGGCCCGAAACCGGTGATGCCGACCCAGATCAAGTCGGCCTTGACGGCTCGGAGCGTGGCGTCGTCGATGCCGAGCTTGGCGTAGCTCCGCGGGCGCTGGTTCGTGGCGAAGATGTCCACGCGCAGCGCCTGGACGAGCTCCCGGAGCATCTGGCGCCCCTCGGCCTCGGCGAGGTTCAGCGTGACCGCCTCCTTGCCGAAGTTGTTCGGCAGGAAATAGCTCCGCATGCTCGGCTCGCCCAGAAGGTCGCGGCCGACGAATCGGTTCGGGTCCGGCCGCTCGACGTGCTCGACGCGGATCACCCGCGCGCCGTCGCACGCCAGCCGATAGGTGAGAAACGGCAGGACCGTCGCCTGCTCGAGCGAGAGAACCGTGATGCCCGCGAGCACGTGCGTCACCGGGCGGTGCGACGGTCCACGACACGGACCGCCTTGCCCTGCGCCCGCTCGAGCTCACCGGGCTTCGCGAGGCGAACCTCCGGCGAGAGCGCCAGGAGGTCGGACAGCTCGCGGCGGACCCGCGCCCCTAGGGCGGGATCGCATCCGGCCTCGACCTCGACGTGGACCGTCATGCGCTCGCCGCCGCCCTCCCCCTCGAGGACGATCTGGTACTCGTGGCCCACGCCGGAGCAGCGCAGAAGGACGCTCTCGACCTGCCGTGGGTAGAAGTTCACGCCCCTGAAGATCACCATGTCGTCGGTCCGGCCACGGAGCCGATCCAGCCGGAGCGCCGTCCGACCGCAGTCGCACCGCGCGCGCGAGACCACGCGTGTGAGGTCGTGGGTCCGATAGCGCACGAGCGGCAACCCCTCGCGCGTGAGCGTCGAGACGACCAGCTCTCCCTCGGTGCCGTCGGGGACGACGGCGCCGGTCGCGGGGTCCACGATCTCGGCGTGGTAGTGGTCCTCCCAGACGTGGATCCCGGCGCGCGCCGCGCAGTCGATCCCCATGCCGGGGCCGCCGGTCTCGGTCATCCCGATGATGTCGAAGCTCCGGATCGCGAGCTCCCGCTCGATGCGGGCGCGGAGCTCGTCGGACCACATCTCCGAGCCGAAGATCCCGACGCGCAACGAGAGCG
>MNCR01000119.1 GCA_001914535.1 Candidatus Rokubacteria bacterium 13_2_20CM_69_15_1 | reverse complement strand
ATCGGCGCCACGCGGGATCGGCGCGCCCGTCATGATCCGGACGGCCTGCCCGGGCAGAAGCGCGCCGTCGAACACGGAGCCGGCTGGCAGCTCGGCGACGACGGCCAGGTCACGCGTCCCGGCGGCGGGAAGGTCCGCGCTGGCGACGGCGTACCCGTCCACCGCGGAGTTGTCGGTCGGGGGCACGTCGAAGGGCGCCCGCACGTCCTCGGCGACGACCCGGCCGAGGGCGCGGCCCAGAGGGAGGAACTCGAGGGGCGTGACCTCGCCGATCTGGGTGAGGATCCGATTCTGGCCGTCCTGCACCGAGATCATGGCGTTATTATACGCGGCGGCGGGCTTCCCGCACCGGAACCCGTGGAGTTACCACGCATTTCCTGAGAGAACGTCGAACCGGGCCCTGGAGTTTTTCGCAGCTGGTCGGGACTTTTCCATGGGCCACGTACGGTGTTTCCCCGTTTTCCGGAAAGATTCGTCAAGGTTTACCCTCCTCGATCAAGAGGGGCTCCTAGGCCCTTCGGCTCGCGGAGGCGGCGCGTGGCTATTCTGTTCCTTATCGTCTCGCGCAATGAACCGTCACGCTTGACCTACCTGAAGCATGTCTTTGCCGGGGATACCGTCGACGTGATCCTCGACCGCCGGCTTGGGGAGCGGCGCCAACGCTGGGAGGGGGTAAGGGCCGAACGGCGCCAAGAGGACCGGCGCCAACGGGACGTCACCAAGGATCTCCAGACCTACGGCTGGGCGCTGGTGAGGCGCTGGCCATGAGTGACATCCTCGTCGTCCTCGCGGTTTCGGCCACGGGGGCGATCGGCTATCTCATCGCCGAGGCGAGGGGCGCTGCGTGGGCGGTCCTCATTGGAGGCACCGTCGCGATTCTGTCCTGGATCCTGTGGCCGACCAATAGAAAGCAATAAGGGTAGAGACCAACAAGGGCAGCCTACTAGTGTGGCGGCTCGGGCCCTGCCTTGCCGCCCTCGAGGGGCACTCGCCGGTTCACGATCGCGAATCCCAGCCTCTTGAGCTCTGGTTCAACCCCGGGTCGCAGTCGGCGATCCGCCTGTCGCCGCTCCGGTTCGTGCCCTTTCGAACCCCGCCGCCGTTCTCCCAGCCGTCGGTCGACGATCACCCGACCGGTCGCGTCGGCCTCGATCCGTTGGCGGAGGTAGTCGTAGAGGTCGGGCCGCTCCGTCGACACGATCAGCAGGGCCGGCGCGCCCGGGCCGGTCGCGAGCGCCGGATGCCCGCCGCCGGTCTGTCGACTGGCGCGGGTCCGGAGGTCGGAGGTGGGGAACTCGCCCGACTGTACAGCGGCCGCTTCCGCCCAGAAGCGCATGTCCATCCCGTGAAACATCGCACTCGCTGTGCGGAGGTGCTCGTCTGCCTCCGCGCGATTCCCGCGTTGCCGGTGAAGCTTCCCGAGGCCGAAGTGACAGTGAGCGACCAGCGGCCGCATCCCGAGCTCGTTTGCGAGCGCGAGAGCATGGCCGTAGGACGCGCCGGCTTGATCGACGTCGAGAGCGCGCTCCTGACACGCGATGTCGCCGAGCAGCTTGAGTGTCCACGCTTCCCATCCTCGCTCCTGGTGCGCCCGCGACAGATCGAGCGCACGCCGGGCTAGCTCGACCGCATCGTCGACGCGCCCGGCCAGCAGGTACACCTCGCTCAGAAAACTGACCAGCAGGGACCGTCCCATCATGACGTTCATCGAGACGAATGCCTGCACGGCCTGCTCGAGAAGGGGCACCGCCTCGCTGAGGCGCCCCGAGAACGCGTACGCGGACCCGAGAAAGCCCCCGATGTACGGGAACAGGATGCGAATGCCCGTGGCCTGACAGAGCATGAGGCCGTGCTCGAGCGGGGTGAGCGCCTTGTCGAAGGTCCCTTGGCGGAGGTAGAGACCACCGATTCCGAAATCGGCGAAGATCCGGCTGTAGGGGTGATCGACCGCCTCCGCGATTCGCGTGGCGTCTTCGCCACAGGCGATCCCCTCGGAGAACCGTCCGAGCTCCGCCAGCGACCAGGCAAGCCAGGTTCGAGAAAACACCGCGGGCAGCCCGGCCAGGCCGAACCGCTCGCGGGTCAGATCGCCCTGGAGCAATTTCGTGTTCCGCCCGTGAAACTCCATCGATCGAGGATAGTCACCCAAAGAGAAGTAGGTGTCGCCGAGGCAGTTGTTCGCGACGACCTGGACGCTCAGCTCGCCAATGACCTCGGCGAGAGCGAGGGCCCGCTGCCCTGACCGGATCGCCCCGTCATGGTCGCCCATCAGAATGTAGAGCTGGCTGAGATAGGCGGACACCTGCCCGAGCCGGCGCTGGTCACCCAACGTCTCCGAGAGACTCTCGGCCCCGAGGAGGTAGTCGAGGAGCCGCTCGAACTCGCCGAGCGCAATGAGCGGACCGCGCAGATGGAAGCGGAGATCGACGGCCTCCTCGGCCCACACGGCGCGTTCGGGGAGATGCCTCAACGCGGCGAGCGCTTGCTCGAAGAACGCCGCCGCTTCTCGGTTGGCCGAGCGGTCGACCGCCTTGGCACCGGCCTGCCGCAGATACTGGACCGCTTGCTCCCAGCGTTCGCCCTGAAAAGCATGGTAGCCCAGCCGTTCGAGATGCTGGGTGAGCCGGTCGGGGTAGAGCGTTTCGATCGCGTCCATGATCCGGGCGTGGAGCGCTCGCTGGCGGTCCTCGGCGAGGCTGGCGTACGCGACCTCGTGCGTGAGCGCGTGGCTGATCGTATAGACGATCTCCGGCAGCGAGCTCGTCTCGTACAGGAACTCGGCGGCCTGGAGGCGCGTGAGCCCGCGCCGCAGCACGTCCTCGGGGAGCTCGGCAATCGCCTGGAGGAGGGCCAGCGGAACGTTTTTGCCGACGACCGAGGCGGCTTGCAGCAGGTGCTTCTCCTCGGGCGGTAGCCGGTCGATCCGTGCCGCCAGCACCGCCTGGACGGTCGCGGGAATCTGGATCGGATCCGGAGCCTCAGTGAGCCGATACGCCGCGCGCTCGCCGACCAACGCCTTGGTCTCCACGAGCGTCCGGACGCTCTCTTCGAGGAAGAAGGGGTTCCCGCCCGTGCGCGCGATCAGCCCGGTCTTGAGCGGCTCCAGCGACGCATCATCCCCCAGGAGCGCGCGGAGGAGTCGGGCGGCACTTTCGGCCGAGAGCGTATTCAAGCGCACCTGGCTGTAGTAGCTCTTGCCGCCCCAGCCGTGCTGGTAGTCGGGCCGGTACGTGACGACAAGGAGCACGCGGGCGGACGGAAGGCTCTCGACGACGCTGTCGAGGAGCGCCTGGGTCTCGGTGTCGATCCAGTGGAGATCCTCGACGATCAGCAGAAGCGGCTGGGTCTGACTCTCCCTCAAGAAGAGGCGCTTGACCGCGTCGAGGGTGCGCTGGCGGCGCTGTGTGGGGTCAAGGAATCGCCACTGCGCATCGTCGACCGGCGCGCCCAGGAGCGCCAGAAGGGCGGGGAGGTACGGTCCGAGCAGCTGGTCCTCGCGAAGGACCTTCCGCGTAACACGCTGGCGGATCCCGGGCGACCCCTCGGCATCGTCGATCAGGAAGTAACGCTTGATGAGATCGATGACCGGCAGAGACGGTGTCGTGATCCCGTACGAAACCGCGCCACAGCGGAGGATGCGCCATCCCCGGACGTGGTCGGAGCGCGTCAATTCGTAGACGAAGCGAGACTTGCCCACCCCGGGCTCTCCAACCACCGCCACCACGTGTCCCTGGCCGCGCTCGACTTCCTCGAAGCGCTCGCGCAGGGCTTCCAACTCCCGCTCCCGCTCCACGAAGACGCTCAGGGCCCGTCCGCCGAGGCCGAATCCTGTGCGTTCCCGTCGCGTCAGGCGATAGCAGCGCCCGAGATCACCGCCGCCGCTCGGCGCCGGCACGAGCTCGAACTGCTGCTCCAGGAACGGGGCGGCGGCCTCGCTGACCACGATGCTCTTGGTTTCGGCCAGGCTCGCCAGTGTTGCGAGCGTCGTCAGCGCCGCCTGCTTGTCCCCGAGATCGATCCGAAAGGTCCCGTGGACCCGGGCGACCATCGATGGCCCGACGTGCACCGCGACGTTGACACTGGGAGCGTCCGAGTCGGTGGATCGCGCCCGCTCCGCTGCGTTCTCGATCGCCATCGCGGCCAGGGCCGCGCAGACGGGCGCGTTCTCGATCGGGTCCAGACCGAACGCCGCCACGATCGTCGTCGAACTCACCTCCTGGATCTGCCCGCCGAAGCTTTGGACCTTCTCGGTGCTGGCGGCCAGAGTCCGGCCGACGAGGAGCGGCGAGTCTGGTGTTGATCGGGTCAGGAGGTCGGCACGCACGAAGGCGATGTAACGTCGCTCCCATCGTACGCCGGGCACGGGGGCAGCCTCGACTGCCACCGTCGTGGGAATTCCCGCTGATGGCTCCGTCGGCCGGTCGGTACTCGCACGCGTGTCCGCTTCCGATCCGCCGGGGCGCAGGCTCTGCTTCATGATCCGGTAGCGAAGCCGGCCGCGCGAGATGCCGAGGCGGCGGGCCGCCTGGGTAATGTTCCAGTCTGTCTCCCTCAGGATCTCGAGCAGCTGCTGGCGTTCGACCCTGGCCAGCCGATCGTCGAAGAGACCGGGTTCTTCCGCCGCGGTCGGTTCGCTCGGAGCCGCAGGCCGGGTTTTCGGGAGCCCCAGGATCGCCGCGGTGATCAGCGGCGCCTCTGCGAGCAGCGTCACCCGCTCTATGACGTTGCTGAGCTCCCTGACGTTGCCGGGCCAACGATATTCGCGGAGTGCTGCTTGGGCATCGGCGGCCAGATCCTTCAGGGGAAGGTCGTAGTCCGCGCACCAGCGGGAGAGGAAATGCTCCGCGAGGAGCGCGATGTCCTCGCGACGGTCACGCAAGGGCGGCAACGAGAGCGTGACCACCGCCAGCCGGTGGTAGAGATCTTCCCTGAAGTGCCGGTCCCGTATCGCGGTCGCCAGGTCCTCGTTGGTGGCCGAGATGACCTGGACATCGGTGGGCTCGCTCAGCGTGCTGCCGAGCCGGCGCACCGCTTGCTCCTCGATGACCTTCAAGAGCTTGGATTGAAGAGCCTCGGGGAGGAGCCCGACTTCATCGAGAAAGATCGTGCCGTGGTGCGCGGCCTGGAAGAGCCCAGCCTTCGAGCGCGTAGCATCGGTGAACGCCCCCTTCTCGAAGCCGAACAGTTCCGCCTCGAGCAGGGTTGCGGGGATCGCGGCGCAGTTGACCTCGACGAAGGGGCCGTCGCGCCGCGGACCATCCCTGTGGATCAGTTTCGCAACGAGGCCCTTGCCCGTTCCCGTCTCGCCCTGCAGAAGGATCGGTGGGTGCCGACCAGACCGGTGCGAGCGTGCGAGTAGCTGCCGGATCGTCTCGCGCAATTCAATGATTTCGGGGCTTTCCCCGAGCAGTTCGCCCAGGCCGTTCATCGCGGACTGTATCCTACGTCATCGGGAGCTAGGCAGGCTAGTGGCGATTGGCGAAGATTAGCCGGCGACGAATTTTCGGCCACTCGCTGGCGAAGCTGTCGCCGGGCCCCCATTCCTCCTCGTCAGGGCCGCCGGAAGACCCCTCTGACGCCCGGAGCCCCCTTTGAAGGGGCGAAAGTGACCTCCGAACGCCTCGAGCGCCCACGCGTGCGCCCACGAAGCCGCCTTCCACCACGCGAATCCCTCTGGCATGGCGGTTGCCTATTGGTGCGAGCATGAAGGACGCGCTGATCGCTGACGAAGTGCGGGTGGCGATCGATTCCGACACGGACATCGTGGCGGTCCGCCAGAGCGGTCGCGACCTCGCAGCGCACTACGGCCTCCCCAGCACCGACCTCGTGGGCGTCGCCACCGCTATCTCGGAGCTCGCGCGGAACATCCTCCGCTATGCGGCGCGCGGCGTGATCATCCTGAGGCTGGTCGACGACTACGACAAGCGCGGGGTCGAGGTCTTGGCCGCTGACGCCGGGCCTGGGATCCGCGACGTCGCGCTGGCCATGGAGGACGGCTTCTCCACTTCCGGGAGCCTCGGGCTGGGCCTGCCGGGCGTCCGTCGCCTCATGGATGAGTTCGAGATCCGCTCCGAGTTCGGCAAGGGCACGACGGTGACGGCTCGGAAATGGATCGGGCTGGGCTGGCGGCCGCTGGAGCTCGACGACTGGTTTGCCCGATTCAAACGAGCCTGGGCTAAAGGGGCTTGGCGGTCTCGAGCGTGATGGCGATATCACTTGTGAAGGCGACGACCGACAATGGACCGACTGTTCTGGCGACCGCCAGGATCCTCGATCTCGTGGTGATCGGACAGAGCGCGGCCCCCGGAACGCTCCTGCTGATCCGGGGTGAACCCGGCGTGGGCAAGGATACGCTGGCACGCCTGATCCACACGACCTCGGCGCGCCGGCCTTACGGCTTCATCAAGGTGAACTGCGCGGTGCACACCGGCGACCGTCTCGAGGCCGACCTGTTCGGTCACGAGAAGGGAGTGTCGCCCGTGGTGACCCGGCGGCGGCTCGGGAGCTTCGAGTTCGCGAACCACGGCACGATCTTTTTGGACGAGATCGGGGCCCTGCCGCGCGCTCTGTTCCCCAAGCTCATTCATGTGCTGCGAACGGGGGAACTCTCGCGCACCGGCGGCCGCGAGCTCATCCGGGTCGACGTGCGCGCCATCGGATCCACCGTCGAGGGCATCGGGGCCAGAGACCGTGACGACCTCTGGCAGGAACTCCGCCGTCTCTACGTGGTCGAGATTTCTATCCCTCCGCTGAGGCAACGAAGGGAAGAGATCCCCGCCTTCGCATCGTTCTTTCTCGAGCGATTCAACCGCCGGTACCGTCGGGAGGCAGAGCTGTGCCCTGAGGCGATGGCCAGGTTCAGGGCGCACTCCTGGCCGGGGAATGTCCGCGAGCTCGAAGGGGCGGTTCACCGGCTCGTCGTCGGTGGGGCCGACGTCTCCGCTTGACGGTCTGATCAACGCCGTTGTAAGGCGCTATGATACGCGCCATGGTCGAGACTCGGCCTGCCGGCTTCTGGATTCGCGCGCTCGCGGCGGCGGTCGACGTCGCGATCTTCTTGCTGGTTCAGGCCTCGTACGGCGCGCTGGCACACCTGGTCTGGGGCACGCAGGTCCGGGACGCCTGGGCGCTGGCGCCGACGCTCTGGACGTTCACGTTCGTGTTCGCGGCGGTGTACACGACCGTGCTCCACGCCCTCTTCGGCCAGACGATCGGCAAGATGATCGCGGGCGTGCGCGTCGTGGTCGGGGAGGACGGCGTCCCGCCGGGGTTCGGCGCGTCGCTCTTGCGCTACACCGCGTACTTCGCGTCGTGCGTGACGTTCGGGCTCGGCTACGCGATGGCGGCTCTCCGTCACGACAAGCGCGCGCTGCACGATCTCATCGCGGGCACGCGAGTCGAGCGCCTGCGCCGCGCGCGAGTCGCCGATGCGCCGGCGGAACCCCGGGCGGCGGCGCCGGTGGACCAGCCGGGCACCTCCGGGGCCGCGTGATCCCGACCCTGCCCCTCGGGCCGCGCAACCGGCTCGCGGCGCTGATCCTCACCGCGCTCTCCGACGCGGGCGCGCGCCACGAGCTCGGGGCGCTGGCCAGCGCGGACGGGAGGGTGCTGGTCGAGGAGTGGCTGGGCGCCGACGAGCCGCTCCAGCAAGCGGCGCTCCGCGCGCGCGCACGCCGCGCGAGCGAAGCCCTCGCCACGCTGCCGCTCGCGAGCCCGGAGCCGTCGCTCGCCGCGGCGCTCGACGCGGCGGCGACGCTCTACGACGCTGGGCTCCACTTCGAGGTCCACGAGCTGCTCGAGCCGCACTGGGCGCGGGCGGGTGGCGAAACGAAGGAGGCGCTGCAGGGTCTGATCCAGATCGCGGTGGGCTACCAGCACCTGGCGAACGGCAACCTCCGCGGCGCGCGAGCGCTCCTGGAGGAGGGGAGCGGTCGGGTGCGCGGGCGGGCGCTCGGGCTCGACCTCGAGCCCTTCGCGCGGGGGGTGACCCGCTCGCTGGACCGGCTCGCCGATCTCGACGAGTCGGACGTGGCGCCGTTTCCGCGCGCGCGGAAGGAGTGACCTCACAGGAGGCCGGCCATGGACCTCGAGCTCAAGGACAAGATCGCACTCGTGACCGGAGCGAGCCGAGGCATCGGCCGCGCCATCGCTCGTGGGCTCGCCGCCGAGGGCGCCCGCGTCGTGCTGTGCGCGCGCGACAAGGCGACGCTTGAGACTGCGGCGGCGGAGATCGCGCGGGAGACCCGCGCCGAGCCGGTCAGCGTGGCCGGCGACCTCAGTCGGCTCGAGGACGTGGAGCGCGTCGTGCGGGAGGTCCATGGCCGCTTTGGCCGGATCGACATCCTCGTCAACAACGCGGGGGCGATCCGCGGCGGCGACTTCTTCACGATCCCCGACGCGCAGTGGGCGGACGACTGGAGCCTGAAGCTCCTCGGCTACATCCGGATGGCGCGGGCGGTGGTGGACCTGATGCGGACCCAGGGAGGCGGACGGATCATCAATATAGTCGGCGCCGCGGCGCGGAACCCGAGCGCCGGCTACCTGCCGGGCGGCGTCGCCAACGCCGGGCTGGTGAACTTCACGAAGGGCTTGGCCGATCTAGCCGCGCCCCACGGGATCCTCGTCACCGCGGTTTCGCCCGCCGCGACGGCGACCGAGCGCTGGGAGCGTTTGATGGCCCAGCAGGCGACCGTTTCCGGAAAATCGCTCGAAGAGTACCGCGCCGAGGTCGCGAGGACGTATCCGCTCAGGCGGATCGCGCGCCCGGAGGACGTCGCCGATCTCGTCTGCTTCCTCGCCTCTGCGCGTGCTTCGTTCCTCACCGGGATCTGCATCACGGTGGACGGCGGAGCGACGCGCGGCGTCTATCTTTGAGGCCTCCGATGGCGGTCCGCGTCAGGGGCTCCCTTGACATGCGTCACCCGCTGTCACTACTCTGTCGGTGAAGTGTCCTTATTTCTGCCGCTTTCGTCAGGGCTAGGAGGGTCACGCGATGGCCGCTAAGTTGTTCGTCGGTAACCTCTCCTTCCAGGCCACGGAGGAAGACCTCCGCGAACTCTTCGCGCAGGCGGGCACCGTCGAAACGGTTCGGATCATCACCGACCAGTTCACGGGGCGGCCGCGCGGATTCGGGTTTGTCGAGATGGCCACCAAAGAAGAGGCAACGAAAGCGATCGAGATGCTGAACGGGCGCCTTTTCCGCGATCGGAATCTCGTGGTCGATGAAGCTCGGCCCCAGCCGCAGCGCGGTTCCGGTGGGCCGCGCGGCGACCGAGGCCCGCGTCCGGGCGGGGGGCCTGGCGGCGGCGGAGGCTGGCGCCGGTAGACAACGACCCGGGGACGCCTTCTGGTCCCCGGGTTTTTCTTGGTATTGTATACTCAACACATGACGACTATGAAGATCAAGCCTGGAATCGCGGCGCCGGGGATGAGAGAGCGAATGGGGCCGACATTCGACGAGCGGCGCGGTGTGCAATATCGTGAACTTCGGGCCGCGAAGCTCGTAAACAGGCTCAACGCCAGGCCGATGCCGTTCGGCTGGACGCTCAACCCCTATCGGGGCTGCGAGATGGCCTGCCGTTACTGCTTCGCCCGCTACACCCACGAGTTCCTCGGCCACAACGAGTCCGAAGCCTTCGAGCGGCGCATCTACGTCAAGCTGACCGACCCGGGCTCGCTCGTCGCCGAGCTCAAGCGCGCTCGACGGAGTGGGCTCCTCGTTGCGCTCGGGACCGCCACGGATCCCTATCAGCCCGCGGAATCCAAGTTCGGGGTGACCCGGCGGGTGCTCGAGGCGGCGGCGAAGGTGGAGGGCGTGCGCCTCTCCATCACGACGAAATCGACCCTCGTGGGTCGGGACTTGGCGCTGCTCCAGGCGATCGCCGCTCGCTCAGAGGTCTCGGTGAACTTCTCGATCGCGACGCTGGACCGGGCACTCGCCAGGCGGCTCGAGCCGCGGGCGCCTCGCCCCGACCTCCGCTTCGAGGCGCTGGCGTT
>MNCR01000078.1 GCA_001914535.1 Candidatus Rokubacteria bacterium 13_2_20CM_69_15_1 | reverse complement strand
GATGACGTCGACCCCCCAGGCGCGGTAGACGCGCGACTCCGCCCGCGTCGAGAACTGCGGCCCCTCGATGCAGATGTAGGTGCCGCCGCGGTGAACCGTCGCCCCGGTCTGGCGCGCGGCCTTCTCGAGGGCCGTCGCGAGGTGGGGACACACGGGCTCCGCCATCCCGACGTGAGCGACGATGCCGTCGCCAAAGAACGACGAGACGCGCCGGCGGGTCGCGTCGACGAACTGGTCGGGGATGACGAGGTCGAGCGGCCGGATCGCCTCCTTCATGCTGCCCACCGCCGAGATCGAGATCACCCACTCGGCGCCCAGCGCCTTGAACCCCCAGATGTTCGCGCGGAAGTTCAGCTCGGTGGGCATGATCCGGTGGCCACGGCCGTGTCGCGGCAGGAAGATCACTCCCCGCCCCGCGAACCGCCCGACGCAGTAGGCGTCCGACGGCTCGCCGAACGGCGTCCGTACGCGGCGCCACCGGACATCGGTCAACCCCTCGAGCTCGTAGAGCCCGCTGCCGCCGATGACCCCGAGGGCCGGCTCGCTCGCCTTCACGTGGCCACGAGCTCCCCCAGGGTGCGATCGCGCTCTGCGGAGGTCACGCGCACGCGGGTGAGGCGACCCGTCAACGCGTCGGCGGACTCGAAGCGCACCTCGACGTTGTGGCCCGTGAGGCCCGTGAGCCGCCCGGTCCCGCGCTCCCGCGTCGCGAGCACCAGCACCTCCTCGACGCCCCCGACGAGCCGGCGACGGAAGTCGAGGCTCTTCCGGCGCGCGAGCTCGCGCAGCGCACGGGCCCGGTGAGCGATCGTCCGCGCGTCCACGGCGGCGGC
>MNCR01000059.1:15526-27646 GCA_001914535.1 Candidatus Rokubacteria bacterium 13_2_20CM_69_15_1 | reverse complement strand
GATCTCGGCCGGCGTCATGTTGGCCGGGTCCTTGATCGAGGCGAGCTTGTTCTGCTGCAGGTAGAGGGCCGTCTTCTGCCCGGTCGTCGTGAAGTTGTCCTCGAGGGCGACGAAGCCCTTCCACTTCGGATCGAAGAGCGCGCCGTAGGAATCGAGCGGACCCGTTTTCTCCGGCAGGTAGGCGAACGAGTCGCCCTGCAGGACGGTGGGCACGCCGTAGACGTTGCCCTTGTAGCCGATGAAGTCGAAGCCCGGCTTGCCCGGCGCGAGGAACTCGCGGACGTACGTGTCTCTGGACCAGTTCGGCATGCGGGCGGTGTCGATCCGCTCGATCAGGTTGTTCTCGACCAGCGGCTTCTGCATCCCGCCGACGATGTTGACGATGTCGTAGATTCGCGTGCCGCCGCCCGCGATGAGGACGTTGAGCACCCCGGACGGCGCGTTGCCCATCGCCACCAGCTTGACGTCCCAGCCCGTCGGCCCACTGAACTTCGACCAGTCGCCGCCCGGGTCGCCGACGCCGACGTCCGCGAGGGTGACCGTCCCCTTGGCGGCCCAGGCCGGCGCCCACCGCCCCGCCAGCGCGAGCCCCGCCCCGCCGGCCGCCGCGCACTCGAGGAACTCCCTGCGACTCACCCCTGTGCCATCGTTCTCCATGCGCCCCTCCGGTCGCACGCCGGCGTTGGCTTCCGCGGCGCCGCGCCGCCGCATGGTGTCATCCGGGGCGCGGCGAAGTCAACACCCGGCGCGCGATCCGCGAGTATGATGACTGAGACCAGCGACAAGGAGGAACAGAACATGGCAGAGGTTGCCCGTGTTCCGGCGCAGGAGGCACGGCAGAAGGTGACCGGTGGCCGCGCGCTCCTCGTCTGCGCCTACGAGGACGAAGCGAAATGCAACACGATCAAGCTTGACGGCGCCATCTCGCTGAAGAGTTTTGAAGCGCGGGTGCCGAGCCTCGGTCGGAACCAGGAAGTCATCTTTTACTGCGCTTGACCGGCCGAGGCGACCGCTGCCGGTCAGGCAGCGAAGTACCTCGGGCGGGGGTTCTCTCACGCCAAGGCCCTCGGCGGCGGCGTGGAGGCTTGGCGCGCCGCGGGATATCCGATGACCTCGAACTGAGGCGTTCGGCGCCGGATGGCAAGCGGTCGGCCGTGCCTCGTCTTCCTTCCAGCGATGCTGTGCGACGAGGACCTCTATCGGTCGCAGATCGAGCGCTTGCGCGATCTCGTCGAACCGCTTCTGCTGGTCGTCGCGGAACCGAGCATGCCCGCCGCGGCAGCAACGGTCTTGCGTCACGCTCCCGAGCGTTTCTTTCTTGCTGGTACTTCCTATGGGGGCAGCCTGGCCCTCGAGGTGGCGGCGACCGCACCTGCGCGCGTCGCCGGATTGTGGCTCATGGGTTGCGACCCGGGGCCATATCGCCAGACGGTCGAACGCGGGTTGAACGCGCGCGTGCAAGCCGGAGAGTTCGACGCCGTCGTGGACGAACTCGCGAAGGCCGTGGTCTCCCGAGGCGGTCCGCATGCGATCCCGGCGATGGCGACGTTTCGGTCCATGGCGCGGCGCGCAGGCCCAACGCTGCTCCTGCGCCAGAACACGGCGCTCATGGAGCGAAGCGACCGGCGCGGCGACCTCTCACGCATCTCCTGCCCCACGTTGCTGGTATGGGGCCGAGAGGACAGCTTTGCCGACGTCGAGCACGGCCACGATATGGCGGCGCGTATCCCCGGAGCGCGTCTCGTTGTTCTCGACGGCTGCGGTCATCTTCCGACGCTGGAGCGGCCAGAGGAAGCGACGCGGGCGGCGCGCGAGTGGCTGCTGGCGACCCTTCTTCGAGGAGGTTAGGTGCAGAACCCACATACGGAGGATGGGATGACCGACTATCGCATCATAGAAGCGCGGCTCGCCGACACTCTCGGCCTCCCGCGGCGTCCAGTCGCGGTCACGTTCCGGGAGACGCCGCCCGTCGGAGTACCGAAGTTCACAGGGACGGAGCCCTCGGGGTGCAGCTTCTGGCGGATCGCGGCAGGCGGACGGACCTTCTACACCGTCGCGAGCGACCATTACAACTGCCCGATTGGTAGTTACACGCATCACCTCGCCCTCCCGCACGACCGCAGCCAGGAGCTCGACCAGACGCTCTCGCTCATGGCCGGGATCGGCTATATCAAGATGGAGGAGGTTCCCAGGATCCCCCGCCTGCCCCGGCCGCCGGGCGTCGTGATCTACGCGCCCCTCGCAGACACGCCGGTGGAGCCGGACGTGGTGCTCTTCACGGGTCGGCCCGGACGCGTGATGCTCCTGCACGAGGCCGCCGTGCGCGCGGGTGTGCGCGCGCAGGTTCCGCTTTGGGGCCGCCCGACGTGCATGGCGCTCCCCGCCGCCCTCGCCGACGGCATCGTCGCCAGCACGGGATGTATCGGCAACCGCGTCTACACCGACGTGGGAGAGGACGAACTGTACGTCACAGTTCCTGGGAAGGATCTGCCCCGAATCGCCGAGGAGGCCCAGACGATCGCTTCGGCCAACGCCAAGCTGGCCGAATACCATCGCGGACGACGCGCGACGCTCGCCACGGAATGAGCACCGCCGGTGAGACAGGTCACGGAATACACCAGCCGCATGGGTGACGCGCGCATCAGCGCTCCGTCTGCCGCGCGCGTGCGATCAGCCTGAAGAGGCGCTCGGGCGTCACCGGCAGCTCCGTGATCTCGACGCCGAGCGGCGCCAGCGCATCGGCGATCGCGTTCGCGATGGCGGCGGGCGCGCCGATCGTACCGCCCTCGCCCACGCCCTTGAAACCCCCGAGCGTGGTGGGCGACGGGCGCTCGAGGTGGACGACCTCGATCGCCGGCACCTCGGCAGCCGTCGGGACCAGGTAGTCCATGAGGCTACCCGTGAGGAGCTGGCCGTCCTCGCCATACACGATCTCCTCGAGCAGCGCCGCCCCGATGCCCTGCGCCACGGCGCCGATCGCCTGGCCTTCGACGATCAGCGGGTTGATGATCCGGCCGCAGTCCTCGACGACGACGAAGCGGCGTACCGTGACCGCGCACGTCTCGGGATCGACCTCGACCACCGCGACGTGCGTCGCGTTCGACGCGGTGCCGAAGTACGGATCGTAGAACCGCGTCGCCTCGAGCCCGGGCTCCATCCCATTCGGCAGGCGCTTGGCGCCTCCGTACGCCGCTTGCGCGATCGCGCGGAGGGTGAGCGCCCGGTCGGGAGCGCCGCGCACCGTCGCGCGGCCGTCGGCGAGCGTGAGGTCGCCGGCGGAGACTTCGAGCAGATGCGCCGCAATGGCGAGCGCCTTCGTCTTGAGCGCGCGCGCCGCGAGGATCGCGGCGCCGCCGCCGATGACCGCGCTCCGGCTCGCGTAGGTCCCGGTCCCCGAGGGCGAGGCGGCCGTGTCGCCGTGGATCACCCGCACCGCCTCGAGCCGCGCCCCCAGCTCCTCGGCGACGACCTGGGCCAGCGTCGTTTCGTGCCCCTGCCCGTGGCACGCGAGGCCGAAGCTCGCCGTGACCGTCCCGCCCGGATCCACACGGATCGTCGCGCCCTCGGTGCCGGTATTGATGGCCGCGCCCGGCGAGGCAGAGATCGCCGAGCCCACGCCAGTCAGCTCGACGTAGGAGGCGACGCCCACGCCCACGTACCGTCCCGCGTCACGCGCGCGGCGCTGCTCGGCTCTGACGCGCGCATAGTCTAGGACCTCGTGCGCCCGCTCGAGCGACTCGACGAAGCTTCCGCTGTCCCACACCAAACCCGACGGCGAGCGGTACGGCAGCTCGTCCGGTCTCAGGAGATTCCGGAGCCTGAGCTCGACCGGATCGATCCCCAGGCGGCGCGCGGCGCGGTCCACGAGCGCCTCCGTCACGAAGGTCGAGACGGGGCGGCCGACGCCACGGTACGGCCCCATCGGGGCTTTGTTCGTCGCCACGCCCCACCCCTCGCCCCGGTAGTGCGGCACGCGATAGGGGCCGGGCAGGAAGCTGATCACCTGGATGACTTCGATCGACGCGGTCCAGGGGTAGATCGAGTACGCGCCGACGTCCGCGACCGCGCGCGCGCGGAGGCCGGCGATCGTCCCGTCCGCGTTCAGCGCGAGCTCCGCGTCGATCGTCTCGTCCCACGCCTGCGTGCTCGTCAAGAGATCCTCGCGCCGGTCGCCGACCCACTTGACCGGCCGACCCGTGAGCCGCGCGAGGGCGCAGACGGCGACCTCCTCGGGGTAGAGCGCGCTCTTCACGCCGAAGCCGCCGCCCACGTCGGGCGCGACGACGCGGAGCCGGTGCACGGGCAGGTCGAGCAGGTCGGCGAGCGCCTCGCGCAGGAGACCCGGGACCTGCGTCGACGACCAGAGCGTCAGCTCGGCCGTGCCCGCGTTCCAGTGCGCGAGGCAGGCGCGGTTCTCCAGCGTGACGCCGGCATGGCGGTGAACGCGGAAGCGGTCCGCGACGATCAGGGCGGCCGTCTTCATCGCCGCGTCGGCGTCGCCCTGAACGAAGGCGCGCGACAGGAGGACGTTGCTGCCGGCCGCGTCGTGAACGAGCTCGGCGCCTGCCGCCATCGCCGCCTCCGGCGTCGCGACGACGGGCAGCGTGTCGTAGCGGACCTGAATCACCTCGACCGCGTCCTCGGCGACGTAACGGCTCTCGGCGAGGACGGCGACAACCGCCTCGCCGGCGAAGCGCACCTTGCCACGCGCCAGCGGCGGGAATTCGGTCGCGCGATAGCCGGTCATCCGGGACTCGCTGCGCAGGGGTCGCGCGTGGGGCGCGAGCTCGTCCCCCGTGACGCACGCCGAGACGTCAGGAAGCTCGCGGGCGCGGCGCGAGTCGATCGAGACGATGCGGGCGTGGGCGTACGGGCTCCGAAGGAACGCGACGTGCAGCGTCCGGGGCAGCGTCAGGTCGCCCACGTACCGGCCCTGCCCGCGGAGGAGGCGCCCGTCCTCCACGCGGCGCACGGGCGCGCCGATGAGCGTCACTGTATCGAGAGCCGCGGGGCCGGCACCTTCGGTGGATGGCCCAAGACGAGGTGCGCCCCGGCTGCGTCCCGCATGTCGCCATTCATTCCACTGGACCGGAGCCGCGGGGTCGGCGCCTTCGGTGGGTGGCCCGAGACGAGGTGCGTCGCGGCTCCGTTCCGCACGGCGCTCAGCGCATCTTCTGCGCGGCGGCCTCGACGGCCTTGATGATGCCGTGGTAGCCGGTGCAGCGGCAGAGGACGGCGGAGACGCCCTCGCGGATCTCGTCCTCGGTAGGCGACGGGTTCGTCCGGAGCAGGTCGAGCGCCGTCAGGAGCATGCCCGGAGTGCAAAAGCCGCACTGCAGGCCGTGATGCTCGCGGAACGCCTCCTGCAACGGATGGAGCCGGCCGTCCTGCATGAGTCCCTCGATCGTGAGGAGCTCCGCACCGTCGGCCTGGACGGCGAGCATGATGCAGGAGCGCGCGGCCTCGCCGTTGAAGAGAATCGTGCACGCGCCGCAGACCCCGTGCTCGCAGCCGACGTGCGTGCCCGTGAGGCCGAGGTCCTCGCGGAGGAAGTCCACGAGGAGCTTGCGCGGCTCGCAGCGTCCCGTGTGCGCGACGCCGTTCACCGTGACGCGGACCGTGACGGGATCAGACACGGGCGCCTCTGATCGCGCGCGTGAGCGCCCGGCGGGTGAGCACCTCGGTGAGGTGGCGGCGGTAGTCGGCGGAGGCGTGGAGGTCGGAGTCTGGCGACACGAGCTCGGCGGCGCGCCGGGCCGCGGCGGCGATCGCTGCGTCGGTGAGGCCGTCGCGTTCGAGGATCTCCTCGGCCGCGGACAGCCGCACGGGCACCGGCCCGGCTCCCGCCGTGGCCAGGCGCGCCTGCGCGCAGCGCGCGCCGTCGCGGACCACCATCGCCGCGATCGCGACGATCGCGAAGTCGCCGCGGCGCCGCGCGAACTCCTCGAGCGCAAAGCCGGCCGCCGGGTCCATCGCTGGCAAGCGGACCTCGGCGAGGACCTCGTCGGGCTCGAGGCTGGTCGTGAGGTACGTCACGAAGAGGTCCTTCGCCTGCACGACACGCTCGCCCTTCGGGCCGCGCGCCACCACCGCGCCGCCGAGCGCCGTGAGGACCGCGGGGTACTCCGCGGACGGGTCCGCGTGGGCGATCGAGCCGCCGATCGTGCCGCGCGTCCTGATCGGCAGGTGCCCCACCCACTTCGTCGCCTCCCCGAGGAGCGGGAGCCTTCGCGCGACCACGGGAGAGAACTCGATCGTCCGCTGGCGCGTCATCGCGCCGAGCCTCACCTGCCCATCGCCCTCCTCGATGTAGGCGAGGCCCGGGATCCGGCCGAGGTCCACGAGCGCGGCCGGACGGCTCAGGCGGAAGTTAAGGAGCGGCATGAGGCTCTGGCCCCCGGCGAGGACTTTCGCCTCGCCGCCGTAGCGCTGGAGCAGCGCCACGGCCGCCTCCAGGCTCGCCGGGGCGTGGTAGTCGAACGAGACGGGCTTCACGCCTGACGCGCCTTCTTGATCAATTCGTAGAGTCTCGTCGGCGTCATCGGGAGCTCGGTGATCCGGATGCCGAGCGGCGAGAGCGCGTCGCTCACCGCGTTGGCGATGACGGCCGGGACCGTCATCGAGGACGACTCGCCGAGGCCCTTCGAGCCGAGCGGCGTGAGCGGCGAGGGCGACACGACGTGGGCGATGTCGATCGTCGGCGCCTCATTGGCCGTCGGGACCAGGTAGTCCATGAACGTGCCGGTCAGGAGCTGCCCGTCTGCGTCGTAGGCGAGCTCTTCGTACAGCGCCCCGCCCAGACCGTGCAGCGCGCCGCCATAGATCTGTCCCTCCGCGATCATCGGGTTGATGATCGTCCCGGCGTCGTGGATCGTGACATAGCGGAGGATCTTGACCGCGGCCGTCTCCGGGTCCACCTCGACGGCCATCACCTCGGCGATGAAGCCGTAGGTGTTCGACGAGTTCACGCGGTCTTCCGCGTCGACCGCCTTCGAGCCGGTGAAGCCGAAGACCGCCGTCGCCTGGAGACCGGGCTCCATGCCGTCGGGGAGCGATTCGGTGTTCCAGTGGGCGCGGCCCGCGAGATCCTTGATGGCGTAGGACGGCCCCTTGCCGGTCCGCACCCGCACGGCCCCGTCCCGGAATTCCAGCCGGTCCGGAGGAACGTCCATCAGGTGAGCGGCGTACTCGACGAGCTTGGCCTTGAGCTTGCGCGCGGCGAGGGCGACGGCGCTCGTCCCCACGGAGCCGAAGCGGCTCGAGTACGTGCCCGACGAGATGGACCACACCCGCGTGAACGTGTCCATCTCGTCCACGACCGTGATCTCCTCGGGGGTGAGCCCGAGCTCGTCGGCGACGATCTGGGAGACGACCGTCGCGTGGCCCTGGCCCTGCGGTGCCGTGCCGACGATCGTGATGACGCGCCCGAGCGGGTCGATCTTGACAGTCGCCGAGTCCACGGCGCCCGACTTCGGCAGATACTCGGGCTTGGCGCGAAACTGCGGGTCGAGCGCCGCCGCGACGTAGCCCATGTTGGAGACCGACGGGTCCACCGCGAGCGCCAGCCCGATCCCGACGTAGCGGCCGGCGGCCCGCGCCGTCGCCTGCTCGCGGCGGAGCTCGGCATACTTCGCGATCTCGAGCGCCTTCGCGAAGGCCTTGGGATAGTCGCCCGAGTCGTAGAGCCCGCCGCTCGGCGTCCGGTATGGCATCTCCGCGGACGGGATCAGGTTGCGCCGCCTCACCTCGGCGGGATCCATGCCGAGCGCATCGGCGAGCCGGTCGACCATGCCCTCGGTTTCGAAGTAGAGGTGGCCACACGCGTAGCCGCGGTTCGGCCCCGTGAGGCTCTTGTTGGTCATGACGGTCGAGGCGTCGACTTCGAGATGCCGAAACCTGTATGGGCCGACAAAGTTACCCGTCGGACGAAAGCTGCAACCCGGTTCAGGGCTCCGGATGTAGCCGCCGACATTATCGAGCCAGCGGAAGCGCATGCCGAGGATCGTTCCGTCCTTCTTGGCGGCGAGCTCGCGGTCCGCGATCCGGTCGGTGCCGCTCGAGGAGGCGAGCAGATGCTCCCGGCGGTCCTCGATCCACTTGACCGAGACACCCGTCAGCCGCGCCGTCAACGCGATCAGTGCGATGTAAGGGTAGATCGACGTCTTGATCCCAAACGAGCCGCCGATGTCGGGTGGCACGATGAAGCGAAGCTTGTTCTCGGGCACGCCGAGCGCGCGCGCCGTGAGCGGGTGCATGATGAACGGCCCCATGAAGTTGGACCAGACCGTGCAGACCCCGTCGAGGGGGTCCCACTTCACGATCACGCCGTACGTCTCGATCGGGGTCGAGCTGTACTTCGGGAACCGGAAGCGCTCCTTGATGACGACGTCGGCTTCACGGAACGCGCGGTCGGGGTCGCCGTACACGAGCCGGCGGTGGCCCGCCAGATTCGTCCCGACGGCGTCGTGGAGGATCGGCGCGTCGGGCTCCAAGGCCGTTTCGGGATCGGTGACCGCGGGCAGCGGCTCGTACCGCACGCGCACGCGGTCGGCCGCGTCCTCGGCGACGTACCGGGTCTTCGCGACGACGACCGCCACGGGCTCGCCGACGAAGCGCACCTTGTCGGTCGCCGCGCAGTAGTAGCGCACGGGGGCCGCGACGCCGACCGAGAACGGCTTCGTGAGCCGGAGGACGTCCTCGCCCGTGATCGCGCCCACCACGCCGTCGACCGCGAGCGCGGCTTCGAGGTCATAGCCGAGAATGCGCGCGTGGGCGTGCGGCGAGCGGACGATCGCCGCGTGGTGGAGGCCCGCGACGGGCGGATGGTCGTCGATGTACGTCCCGCGCCCGGTGAGGAGGCGCGCGTCCTCGACGCGCTTCACCGGCTTGCCGATCCAACGCTCAGCCCTGCTCATCGATCCATCGCTTGGCCAGCTCGACGGCGTACTGGTTGGCTTGCTCCCGAGTCGGGCGAGTCTCCTTGTCCGGGAGGATGGCCTGCTGGGCTCTGCGTGGCCCGGCCTGGAGGATGACCCACGCCCTGGGCATCCATCCCTTGGATCGCAGCGACTGCGAGTCGGGTCGGATCAGGTACTTCTTATAAGGAATGCCTTGCACTCCGCCCTCCTCCTTCCTGGCCCGCGACCGACACGCCCGTGAGTGTCGCCAGACGCGTGGCGAGCGGTGTGTTGCGACTCCGGCCGACCCTCACCTCACCGTCGATGACGACGCACGAGACGCCGGGGATGTCGCCGCGCGTGATCGCGTCGAGCGCATTCCGGGCCAGCGAGGCGGCCGGCGCGTCGCAGACGACGAGGTCCGCGGGCGCGCCGACGGCGATGGTTCCCGTGCCGCGCTCGAGCCGGAAGATCCGCGCGTTGTTGCCCGTGGCGAGCGCGACCGCCTGCTCCGGTGGGAGCTCGCCGAGCGAGGCGAGCTCGCAGACGCTCTTGATGACGCCCAGGGGCATGACCCCGGTCCCCGTCGGCGTGTCGCTCGCGATCGAAACACGCGCGAGCGCCCCGGCCTCCCGGCAGCGCTTCACGATGTAGAGCGCCGAGCGGAGGTTGCCCGCCTGCACGACCTGCAGCGCCATCGGCGTCTCACGGATGATCGCGTCGAGCCCCGCCTCGTCGAGCGACGTCGTCCCGCCGTTGACGTGACCGCAGACGTCGGGCCGGAGATGAAGGAGCACGTCGTGGGTGATCGCGCTCGAGCCCGGGATCGAGGTGCCGCCCGAGTGGGACATGACACAGAGCCCGTGCTTCTGCGCCCGGCGGATCTCAGGTTCACCGTCCTTCGGGTGGGCGTAGCCGCCGAACCCGTACTTCGCGTGACGGACGCCGTGGCGCGCCATCTCGGCGAAATCGTCGTCCGTCAGGCCCGGCTCGAGGACGACCGAGCCCGCGTTGACCTTCATGCCGTTGGGGTGGAAGTGCGCGAAGCACTTCGCGGCGGCGATCGCGAGCGCCTTCGCGGCGACGGGGTCGTGCGGCCGGCCCGGCGCGTGCACGCCCTCGCCGGCGGAGACGACCGACGTGATCCCGCCGTGGACGTAGGAGTCGAGGAAATCGACGGTCTTCTGGCGCGGCGTGTAGTCACCGAGCACGACGTGGCAGTGGGAGTCGATGAGTCCAGGGATGACGGTCGTCCCCCGGCAGTCCACGACGACGTCGGCGGCCGCCGCGCCCGTCTTGGAAGCTCCGCCGATCGCGCTGATCGCTCCGCGCTCCACGAGGATCGCCTCGGCCTCGAGCCGAGGCGACGCGAGGATGCCGGTTGCGATGGCGCCGATGTTGACGAGGCCGAGCGTCGCCATCAGTACTCGCCGAGGCAGCGGCTCACCATGGCCTTGGCCGCCTGCCAGTCGTACGCGTGGAACATGCGGCGGTTCACGACGGGCTGCGCCGCCGAGTAGAACATCTCGTACTGGAGCTGGCGTCCGCCGAACTCGGTGCCGACGAAGTCCCAGACGAGCTTGACCAGCTTGACGCGCTCGCGCGCCGGGGCGGCGGCGGAACGGTAGTACCGCTCGGTGTTGGCCCGCGTCTCCTCGCTCGTGAAGGCGGCCTCCGAGGACGGCACGGCCTGGAAGGCGCCGCCGGCGAGCTCGCGGAGCGTGCGCAGCATGTCCACGATCAGCCGGCGCTGAAGGGCCATGCCCGCGTACACGTACTGCGGGTGCGGCCGCGCCACGCCGCCAGAGATCAGCGGGAAGCGCTCGGCGGCTCGCACGAGGGCGTCGAACGCCGCGCAGAGGGCGGCGAGCTCCCCGCCGAGCGTCGCCTGGACGTTCGGGTCGCCCTCCGCCGTCTGCACCTCGGCGAGCCGCAGCGCCAGGCCGGCCATGAACTCGAGCTTGACGCCGAACCGGACGAGCGACTGGAAGTTGGCCAGCGTGTGCGAGGGCGTCTCGTGGAACTGGGCGTTGACGCGGTCGACGTCACGATAGACGAAGACCTGCTCCCAGGGCACAACGACGTCGTTGAACACGACGGTCGTGTCGACCTCGTCGAACCGCGAGGAGAGCGGGTAGTCGAAGACGCTCGTCGCCGTCGTCGCGTACGGGCGGCGCGGGTAGAGCCGGAGCCCCTCGGCGTTCATCGGCACGACGAGCGAGATGGCGTAGTCCTCGTCACCCGGGACGAGCGGGGTGATGTAGGAGAGGAAGAGCCAGTCGGCCATCGTCGCCGACGTGGCGATCGCCTGAGCCCCGCGCACGACGATCCCGCCGTCGGTCTCCCGCACGACGCCGGGATGGAGGAACGGCTCCGGATGGCGGTGGGCGGGCTGTGAGCGGTCCACCTGGGGCGGGACGATCGCGTAGGCGAGGTAGAGGTCCTCGTCGCGCGCGCGCTCGTAGAAACGCACGACGCTGTCGCCGAACCGCACGCCGCCCCGGTCGAAGAGCTGTCGCCAGGCGGCGAACGCCGTGAGCACGCACGCGACGTGGTCGGGGGTGCGCCCCATCAGGCCGTAGGAGGGCTCCGCCCAGAAGCGGTGCACGCGTCGCCGCGTCCCGAGGTCCTCGGCGGACCTCGGCACGAGCCACATGGTGCTGTGACGCGTCCCCGTCGCGGGATCGGCGAAGGTCAGCACGGGGTCGGCTTCCGCCGCGTGGGCGCGGTCGTAGATCGCGGCGATACGGCGGATCGGCTCGGCGAACGCCGCGTGGCTCGTGACGTCCTTGACCCGCTCGCCGTCGAGGTAGACCGCGCGGCCGTCCCGCAGGGCGGCGATGTAGGTGGCTCCCGTTCGCACGCGCCAACCTTGCCACAGGCGCCGCGTCATGACAAACCCCGTGGCCGGTGCTAGTGTCTCGCAACTTCGGATCGGGAGGCGCCGGATCTGACACGTCCACCCCTGGCGGTCGTCCTCGTCGCCGTCGTCATGATCGCGCTCGGCGAGACCGGCGGTGCGGCGATGTCGCGCTTCCGCCCGCAGGTCGAGCGCTACGCCAGCGCCCGCGTGGCCGCGAACGCGCAGGCGCACGGCCTTTCGGGCGCACCGGAGTACGACGAGGCGGTTCGCGACCGCGCCGTCTTCAGCGTGGAAGCCGGGCTGTCGTTCTTTCACACGCACGCCGAGGGGGTCGGCCTCATCCTCTTCTTCGCGAGTACG
>MNCR01000059.1:6251-15425 GCA_001914535.1 Candidatus Rokubacteria bacterium 13_2_20CM_69_15_1 | reverse complement strand
CTGGCGGAACACAGCCGGGGCGCACATACGGAACCGGGGCGTGCCTGTCTCAGGCCACCCACGAATGATCCGGGCCTCGCGGACCCCGGTCCAATGATCCCGGCCTCGCGGACCCCGGTCCAGTGGCGCGTGCCCCCCGTCCCTGTGCT
The DNA here is from genome assembly GCA_001914535.1 of Candidatus Rokubacteria bacterium 13_2_20CM_69_15_1. GTDB lineage: Bacteria > Methylomirabilota > Methylomirabilia > Rokubacteriales > CSP1-6 > 20CM-2-70-11. The sequence goes on along the minus strand of MNCR01000059.1, from coordinate 15,276 downwards.
GCTGACCGCGGTGGTGCTGATCGTCTGCGCGGAGGCGGGCGGCGCCTCGATGGTGCGCTTCAAGCTCGAGCTGACGCGGTGGGCCCGAAATGCGATGCTGGCGCGCCCGGCGGTGCACGGGCTCCTCGGTGTGCGCGACGTGGACGAGCGCGTGCTCGACGAGGCGCTCGTGAAGTTCGACGCCGGCCTGCGCCTCTTCCACCTGCACGCGGAAGGGATGGGGCTCGTGATCGTCGCCATGACCACCGTCGCCGCGACTCTGGCGAGTTCGCCGGCCTCCCGCCGGCCCATCATCGCCCTTCTCACCGTCGGTGGAGCAGGCTATCCTCTCGGCTACCTGCTCTGGAGCGGGCTGATTCCCTACTACGGGCTCGAGAGGGGAAAGACGATCGCAGAATGGCTCGTGTGGATCCCGTTCGGCGGCGCGACGATCGTCGCCCTCTGGTGGCTCGCCGGTCTCGTCGCGCTGAGGCTCTGGCACCATTGAGCCCGAGTGGAGCGCTCCTGCTCGTCCTCGCCGCCGTGGCCCCGGCCTTCGCCCATCACGTCGGCGCGTATGTTCCGACGGACAACGAGATCACGACGAACTTCAAGCAGATCAAGTTTTCCGTCCAGGCGGGCAAGTTCGACGTCGCGCTCCGGTTCTTCGAGACGGGCCCGCTCCGCGCCGACATGCGCGCCAGGGCGGGGTCGCTCCCCCGCGGGCTCGAGGCCGGGCTCTCCGCCGCCCTCGCGGCCGGCGACGCCGCCGAGGTCGAGCGCCGCCTCATGGTCTTCTTCGCCGCGCTGGCCCGCGACCTGGCGCTGGACGCCGAGCGTCGCACAGCCGATCCGCAGCTCTCCCATGACGCCCGCGCGGCGATCGGCGCGCGGTTCCTCGAGGCGATCTGGCGCTACTACAATCTCGTGGACTTCGCCGTCGCGCAGCGCGACGACAAGACGTCCGTCGCCGTCCGCCTCGCCTTCGACGAGGCGGCGGGCTACGCGAAGGGAACCGCGGCGCCGGCCGGCCTGCGGGAACCCCTCGCGCGGATCGCCCAGGTCCTCTCGGTCCTCATCGAATCGTCAACCCCAGCAAGGAGGGGGTCATGAAGCGTGTAGCCGGGGTCGTCGTGCTCGCGGTGGTCGCCGCCCTCGTGTGGGCCACGGCGCCCGCCGTCTCCCAGCCGAAGGTCGTGCGGATCGGCGACCTCGGCTCCAAGGTCGGCGTCTTCGAGGGCTATGGGAAGTACCAGACGATGGGCATCCAGATGGCCGTCGAGGAGCTGAATGCCAGGGGCGGCGTCCTCGGCCACCGGGTCGAGATCATCTCGGAGGACGACGAGACCAAGCCCGCCCCCGCGGTCCGCAAGGCGGAGAAGCTCATCCTCCAGGACGAGGTGAAGCTGCTCGTCGGCGTCGTGTCGAGCGGCGCGACGATGGCGGTGATGGACGTCACCAAGAAGCACAAGACGATTCACTGGAACTCGGTCTCGTGCGCCGAGTTCATGCGGACGACGAAGTTCCACAAGTACTACTTCTCGAACCAGCCCGACTCCCGCATGCAGGCGAACGGGCTTGCGAAGTACATCGTCGACCAGATGGGCAAGCGCGTCTACATCTTCTACACCGACTACGCCATGGGGCAGTCGGACGGCCGCCAGTTCAAGACCGCGCTCGAGCGGCTCGGCGGCGAGGTCGTCGGCGTGGCCGGGGCGCCGCTCGACACCAAGGACTTCAGCCCGTGGTTCGGCGCGATCAACGCGGCCACTCCCGAGGTCCTCTTCCTCGCGTTCGCCGGCACGGACTCGCTGCGCCTGATGACCCAGCTCCACTCGTTCGGCATGACGCGGAAGTACAAGCTGGCGGGGATCGACTGCTTTCTGCTCCAGCAAGACCTGCCGTCCATCGCCGAGCCGATGGAGGGCTTCGTCCAGCTCAACCACTTCTCCGCGTACAACCCGGACACGAACATGCAGGCCTTCAACGCCCGGTTCAAGAAGAAGTTCGGCGTGGACGCCAACATCGCGGCCGGCGCGTACGATGCCGTCCACTTCTGGGCGGCCGCGGTCGAGAAGGCGAAGTCCTTCGACCCCGACCGCGTCGCCCTCGCCCACGAGGGGATGTGCCTGGACAACACCCACATCGGCCGGCAGTGCATCCGCAAGGAAGACCACCAGGTCGTGATGGACATGCACCTCTACCAGGTGAAGGGCGGCAAGAACCTCCCGATCGCGCGGATCGCCGGCACCGACTCGATCGGCGAGCCGATGGTCGGCAAGGATCCGGTGGAAGGGTTCTCCTGGGAGCTCAAGAAAAAGAACTAGCGCGCGTTGGATTATCTCGTCGCGGTCCTGCTGCCGCAGCTCCTGCACGGCCTCGTCTTCGGCGCCGCGCTGGGGCTCTTGGCGCTGGGCCTCACCGTGATCTTCGGGCTGCTGGGCGTCATGAACTTCGCCCACGGCGAGCTGTACATGCTGGGCGCGTACGCAGGGATCGCGGTGGTCGGGCTCACCCACTCGTTCTGGGTGGCCCTGATCCTCGCCCCCCTCTCCGTCGCCGCCCTCGGCGCCGTCACCGAGATCGCGACGCTCCGCCCCATCTACCGCCGCGAGCCCCTCTACGGCCTCATCCTCACCTTCGGCCTGGCGCTCGTCTTCCGCGAGGGCGCGCGGCAGATCTGGGGCGGCGACATGCGACGCATCCTGCCACCCGTCACCGGCTCGACGCCACTCCTCGGGATGACCTACCCGAACTACCGCCTCTTCCTCCTCGGGGCGTCGTCCGTGTTGCTCCTGGCGATCTGGGTCTTTTTCACGCGCACGCGCGCGGGGGTTCTGGTGCGGGCGGCCGTGCAGGACGCCGAGATGCTCGACGGCCTCGGCGTCAACGTCCCGCGCCTCTTCACGCTCACCTTCGCCGGCTCGGCGGCGCTCGCCGCCCTCGCCGGCCTGCTCCTGGCTCCCGTGTTCACGGTGTACCCCCAGATGGGGGTCGAGATGATCCTGCTGGCGTTCATCGTCGTGATCCTGGGCGGCATGGGCTCGATGGGCGGCTCCGTCGTGGCCGCGCTCGTCATCGGCATCGCGCAGAGCCTCTTCGCGCTCTGGATGAACCCGCAGCGCGTGGCGATCGCGATCTTCGGGATCATGATCGTCGTGCTGATCGTCCGCCCGCGAGGGTTCTTCGGCCGGGAGGGCGTCCTTGAGTAGGGTCGTGACGTGGCGCGCGCTCGTCGCCTTCGGAGCGCTGGCCGCGCTGCCGGCCCTGCCCCTGACGTCGAAGTATTACCTGCTCCTCGCCTTCGACGCGCTCCTGTTCGGCGCGATCGCGATGAGCCTCGACCTCCTCATCGGGTACACGGGGCTCGTGTCCTTCGGCCACGCCGCCTTCTACGGGCTCGGCGCGTACGCGACGGCGATCCTCCTGGAGCGCGGCGTCCTGTCGGTGTGGGCGTGCCTCGCGGGAGCGTTCGTCGTGGTCTCCCTCTACGCGGCGATCGTGAGCTACTTCGCCACGGCGCGCCGGGGCATCTACTTCGCGCTGCTCACGCTCGTCTTCGCCGAGGTCGTCTACACGTTCTTTCGCTACACGCAGACCTTCGGCGGCTCGGACGGCATCCAGGGCCTGCCGGACGCCGTGCTCTGGCGCGGCGTGCCGATCGACACGCCCGAGCGGAAGTACTACCTCGTGCTGGTCTACCTCGCCGTGGCCTACGCGGTCTGCCGCGTCGTCGTCACGTCGCACTTCGGTCGCGTCCTCGTGGCGATCCGCGAGAACGAGGACCGCGCGCGCTTCCTCGGCTACAGCGTGCAGCGTTACAAGATGGCCGCGTGCATGATCTCCGCGCTGCTCACCGGGCTCGCCGGCGCGATCTATCCGATCCGGTCGGCCTTCGCGACGCCCGACCTCATGCTCTGGACGGAGTCGGGCGAGTTCATCATCTCGGTGATGATCGGCGGGCTCGGCACCCTCGTCGGCCCGATCCTCGGCGGGGTGTTCTTCACGCTGCTCCGCGACAAGGTCTCCTCGGTCGTCGACTGGTACTTCATCGTCATCGGCGTGGTCCTGGTCCTGATCGTGCTCTTCATGCCCAAGGGGCTCCTCGGCCTCCGGCGCCTGGTGGGCTCCCGGCCATGGCGGCAGGCGGCGTAATCCTCGAGGTCGACGGGATCTCCAAGAGCTTCGGCGCGCTCGCGGCGCTCCACCGCGTCGGCTTCGCGGTGTCCCAAGGCCAGGTCTTCTCGGTGATCGGGCCGAACGGTGCCGGCAAGTCCACGCTCTTCAACGTGGTGTCTGGGCTGTACGCGCCGACCAGTGGCCGGGTGAGCTTTGCCGGACGCGATATCGCCGGCCTTCCGCCCGAGCGAATCAGCCGGCTCGGCATCGCAAAGACCTTCCAGCTCACGAACGTCTTCCCGACGATCTCGGTCGGGGAGAACATCCGCGTGGCGGCTCAGTCGCGGGCGCCGGATGCGGGGCGGCTCCGCTCACTCTGGCGCGTGCCCGACGTCGAGGCGCGGGTGACGGAGCTTCTCGACGCGTTCGGCCTCGTCGCCAAGCGCGACGAGCCGGCCGCGAACCTGGCGCACGGCGAGCAGCGGTACCTCGAGATCTGCCTGGCGCTCGCGACCGAGCCGAGGCTGCTCCTGCTCGACGAGCCGACGGCGGGCATGACGCCGGGCGAGACCAAGGACGCCACCGCGCTGATCCGGAAGATCGCGCTCCAGCGCGGGCTCACAGTCCTCCTGATCGAACACGACATGTCGGTCGTCATGGGGATCTCCGACCGTGTCGCGGTCCTCCACTTCGGCGAGAAGATCGCCGAGGGGACGCCCGAGGCGATCCGGAACGATCCGCAGGTGATCGAGGCCTATCTGGGCGGCGCCGAGGACGGGGGAACCGGATCGGTCACGTGCTCAGGATAAGCGACGTCCACGCCGGCTACGGCGCCACGCCGATCCTCTTCGGCGTGTCGCTCGAGGTCCGGCCCGCGGAGGCCGTCGCGCTCCTCGGCAAGAACGGCATGGGCAAGACCACGCTGATGAAGACCGCGATGGGGTTCCTCAGACCCTGGCGCGGCGCGATCGAGTTCGACGGCCACGACCTGACCCGGCTCGCGCCCCACGCGATCGCGCGGCTCGGGATCGGGCTCGTCCCGGAGAGCCGGCGCATCTTCCCAGGACTGACCGTGCGGGAGAACCTCGAGCTCGGCCTGTCGGCCGTCGCCGATCGCTCGACGGCCCTCCGCCGAACGCGGCTCGAAGAGGTGTTCCATCACTTTCCACGCCTGCGCGAGCGTGTGGACCAGCCGGGCAAGACGCTCTCGGGGGGCGAGCAGCAGATGCTCGCGATCGCGCGCGTCATGATGGCCGGGGCCCGGCTCATCCTGATGGACGAGCCGACGCAGGGGCTCGCCCCCGCGTTCATCCGCTTGATCCGCGACATGATCGCGGAGCTCAAGCGCCTCGGCGTGACGGTGCTGCTCGTCGAGCAGAACGCGCGGGTCGCCCTGGCCGTGTGCGACCGCGGCTACATTATGGAGAAGGGACTGATCGTGTTCGCGGCCTCCGCGACGGAGCTGCGGGAGAGTCCGGTGACGCGTGAGAAGCTGGGCGTCTAGAAAGTCGGAGGGGGCCTCGGCGGTCCCGACGCGTTCTTCGTCTCATCGGCGTGGGTCGGCGAGAGACGCTCGCGCGGGCGGCCCTCGCGGTCCTCCTGCTCGGCGGCCTCTTCTGGGCGCTGCCGCAGCGGCGCCCCGGCGAGGACGGCGGTCATCATGCGCGGCACGCGGAACGTCCGCTCGACCCGTTCGAGAAGGCCGGCGTCCACGAGCTCACCGAGGGCCAGCACGGGCTGCCCTTCCGGCTCGCGACGCTCGACGGGCGAACGGCGGCGCTCGCCGACCACACCGACAAGCTGGTCGTGCTGAACTTCTGGGCCACCTGGTGCCAGCCGTGTGCGCTCGAGATGCCGACGCTCGAGGCGCTGTGGCGCGAGTACCGCGACCGTGGCCTCGTGGTCCTCGCCGTGTCCGTGGACCGCCGAGCGCCGCGCGCGCTCATCGAGCCGTACGTGCGGAATGCGAAGCTGACGTTCCCGATCCTGCTCGACCCCGAGCTCCGGACGTCGCGCGCCTGGCGGGTCACGGGGCTGCCGGCGACATTCCTCGTCCGCCCGGGCGGCGAGGTGGTGGGCATGGCGGCCGGCGCGCGCGAGTGGGACAGCGAGCCCATGCGCGCCCTGGTGGAGCGGTTGCTCCCGGACGCGCGCGGCCGCGAGTGAGATGACTCGTGTCGGCCTCGCCACCGACTTCTGCGTCGCCCGGTTGAGCCGTCGCCCTCTAGCCGGCTTCGCCCCGGCGCTCGACCGCCGACGCGCCCGGCTGCGTGCTCGAGCGCACGAGCGCGAACGCCCGCCGCTTGAACCCGGGCCACACCTGCGCGAGAACGACGAGCGCCGCGATCAGGAGCGCGTTGGCCAGCACGTAGGGCCACCAGGAGTGAAAGAGCACGCCGAAGCGTTGGCGGAGGAAGGTCAGGGCGACGACCTGGTGGACGAAGTAGAGCATCAGCGCGTTCTGACCGAGGACGACCAGCCAGGGCGCCTGGACCCGCCGGACCTTCATCACGTAGTACACGGCCGGCAGCAACGAAAAGATGATCCCGAGGATCCAGAGGCACGTCAACCCGCCGGGGTTCCAGTGGTGATTGAGGACGAGATCGCGTCCGGAGAAGAAGTGCGGCGTGGTCCCGACGGCGAGCTCGAGCCCGAGGAACGCCCCCAGACACAGCACGCCGGCGACGCTCATCACCTCGAAGTACCGTCGGTCGTCGTCGCCGCGGCGCTGCCCCTCGGCCCACACCCACCCGAGCACCAGCCCGAGGAGGGCCACGGCGAACCACGGCCAGAGCGGGAAGTCGTAGAACAACACGTCGGCGAGGACGGGATACTGGGGCAGCCACCGGCGGAGGAACGGATGCGCGAGGGCGAAGCTCGCGTGGATCCACAGCGCCGCCGCCAGGAGCGTCCACCACCCCGCGCTCGACCGGAGCACCGGCAGGAGCAGCGTCAGGCCGATGATCGACAGGCCGATCGTCTGGAGCACGCCGCCGCCGAATAGCGGCTCGTCGGGAAACACGAGCAGATTCAGGAACCAGCCCGCGACGACGAGCCGGGCGCCGCGACGGATGTACTTCCACGCGACCGACGCGTAACGCTCTCCGCGCGCGACGGTCGAGGTGAGATACGAGAGCGGCAGGCAGAAGCCCACGAGGAACAGAAAGATCGGCGCCGCGAGGGTCACCGTGAGGTAGACCAGGTGATACCGGGGCCAGCCCATCGGGCGCTCGATCCACCACCGGCCCGTATGGTTCAGCACCATGAAGATCAGGGCCAGCCCGCGGAGGCCGTCCAGGAAGAGCTGTCGTCCCGACGCCGGCGTCGCCACCGGCGCTACTCTACGCCGGAGCGTCGCCGAACACCATCGGCGGCTCGAGACAGCTCGTGTGTCTCGCCCCCTCGGGGCAAGCATAAAATACCGGTGTGGCGACGCCCACCGGGTACCCGCGAGAGCTCGTGCACGACGCCCGGTTGAGGGACGGCTCGGTCGTCCACATCCGCCCGATCCGTCCCGACGACGCTCCGCGCCTTCAAGAGCTGTACGACCGGCTCAGCCGCGACACCGCCTACCAGCGCTTCTTCACGGTGATGAAGCGCCTGCCGCCCGACTGGGCGCGCATCCTGGCGACCGTGGACTACCGCCGGCGGCTGGCGCTCCTCGCCGAGCACGACGGCCCCCACGGGGTCGAGCTCGTCGGCGTGGGGCGCTATGAGCCGACGGACGAGCCGGACACGGTCGAGGTCGCCTTCGTCGTCCAGGACGCCTGGCAGAACCGGGGGCTCGGCGCCATCCTGGTCCGTGAGGTGCTCGACGCCGCCGACGCGCGTGGGATGCGGCGGTTCCGCGCCTACGTCCTCTCCGACAACCGCCGCATGCTCGACCTCATCACGCGATTCGGCGAGGTGCGCGAGCACAAGATGGAGCAAGGCGTGACGGAGCTCGTCTTCACGCGCCGCGCGGAGCCTGTCGGCGCTCCGCGCGCGTCTGGGTAACCGCGCTTCGAGCGCCAGCTTCGCTGGCGCAACCCTTCCGGGGAGGCAGGGAGGAGTGCGCCGTGAGGCGCGCGACGACCGTCGGAGGGGGGCTCCGCCCCCCTCCGAGTGAACTACGCGATGAGGCGCGCGATCAGGAAGGCGGCGCCGGCCGCGAGGCCGCCGATGAGAACGGTCTGGAGCGCGCTCCGGAGCGGTGGCGTGCCCGCGAAGCGGCCCTTGACCCAGCCGAACACGGCCAGCGCCGTCAGCGTGACGAGGACCGACCACGGCAAGGCGCTTCGCGTGCTCGCCGTCAGCATGTAGGGCACGAGCGGAATCAGCCCGCCCGCGACGTACGCGCCTCCGATGACGAGGGCGCTTGTCCGGGCGCGAGCGGGGTCGGGCTTCTCGAGCCCGAGCTCGAAGCGCATCATGAAGTCGCGCCACGCCTCGGGGCGTCGCCGGAGCGCCTCGACGACCGGCTCGCTCTCCTCGGCGGTGAGGCCGTGCGACTGGAGCACCTCCATGACCTCCGCGGCCTCGATCTCGGGCTTCTCCGCGATCTCGAGCTCCTCTCGCGCGCGTTCCCTGATGTAGTGCTCGAGGTCGCTCTTGCCGGCGAGATAGCCGCCCAGGCCCATCGCGATGGAGCCGGCTGCGATCTCGGCGAGGCCGGCGGTCACGACGAGGGCCGTCGAGTCGACGGCGCCCGAGACTCCGGCCGCGAGCGCGAAGGGGACGGTGAGACCGTCCGACATTCCGATCACGACGTCCCGCACGATCGCGCTCGCGGTGAAGTGCTGCTCGACGTGCGGTGTGACCGGCATGGCCCTCATGTTCTCACGACCCGCCAGGCCGCTTCACGCTATCCTCGGGCGATGCCGCCCGAGGCGACGGTCTTCTTCGGCGCCGCGCTGGTCTTCCTCGGTCTCCTCGTCGGTGCGTTCGG
>MNCR01000059.1:0-6170 GCA_001914535.1 Candidatus Rokubacteria bacterium 13_2_20CM_69_15_1 | reverse complement strand
TGCACCAGCGACGGGTGGACCTCTCGCTCGGCTGGAGGTTCGCGGCGGCGACGGTGCCCGGCGCCGTCGGCGGCGCGTACCTCACGCGCGCGATGTCCTCCCAGACGTTCAGCCTCGCGTTCGGCGCGCTCCTGGTTCTGATCGCGGCGCTCCTCTTCTCGGGGATCACCGCGGCGCCCTCGGCGCGCGCCGACGCACGGCAGATCGTGGACGCGCACGGCGCGGCGCACGTCTACCACGTGGACGTCTGGAAAGGCGTGATCCTCAGCTTCTTCGTGGGCATCCTGTCCAGCGTCTTCGGGATCGGCGGCGGGATCATCCACGTGCCGTTCCTCATCGTCGTGCTGAGCCTGCCGGTACACATCGCCACGGCCACGTCGCACTTCGTGCTCTCGATCTCCACGTTCGTCGGCGCCGCGACATTCTTCGCCCTCGGCCACATCGATCTGCCCACGGTCGCCCTCATGGGCGCCGGGATCCTCGCCGGCGCCCAGCTCGGCGCGCGTCTCTCCATTCGCACGAGCCCGGTGACGATCCGGAGGATCCTCGCCCTCGCCTTGGCCCTGGTCGGGATCCGCATGGTCCTCCACGCGCTCCGGATCGGTCCCTGGTGAGGGGGCGGCCCGACGCTTGGCGCGTGGCGCTCCTGCTCGCGGTCGGCGCTGCCGCCGCGACCGGGGTCGCATTCGCGTTCCCACCGATTCGTCAGGATCCTGCCTATCACCAGGTCGCCGATCGGCGGCCCATGCTCGGCGTCCCGAACGCCCTCGACGTGCTCTCGAACCTCTACGCCCTCGGCCAGTTCCTGCCGATGATCCCGATCCCCCTCGCGCTCGTGCTCTTTCCGGCACGCTGGCTCCGCGCACGGGATCTCGTCGGCGTGCTCGGCTGGTACACGGCGCGCCGCGGGCGGCGGAATTGACAAGGCCGGTGGGCCGCGGATAATGGCCGCATCTCGACGTGCGCTTCCCGCTCCTTGCCGGATCAAGGAGGTTGGCTCGTATGCGGCTTTCGCGGCTCGCGCTCCTTCTCGTCGTCGGTGTCTGCTTCACGCCCATGCCCGCGCTCGCTCAAACCTTCGTGTTCGGCGCGCAGGGCGAACCGGTGCAGCTGGACCCAGCGGTGATCACCGACGGGATTTCCTCCCGCATCACGCGCCAGATCTTCGACGGCCTCGTGAGGTACCGGGGCTCGACCACGGAGGTCGAGCCCGCCCTGGCCGAGAAATGGGAGGTGTCGCGGGACGGTCGGGTGTGGACGTTCCAGCTCCGCCGCAACGTGAAGTTTCACGATGACACGCCCCTCGACGCCGCCGCGGTCGTCTGGAACTTCGAGCGCTGGTGGAAGTCCGGCCACGCCCAGCACGAGAACCAGGTCAAGGCCGGCCAGACGTTCGAGTACTGGGAGGCGCAGTTCGGTGGCTTCGACGACAAGTCGGTCGTCACGAAGGTGGAGGCGGTCGGCACACACACCCTCCGCATCACCCTCAAGGACCCGCAGGCTCCGTTCCTCGCCAACCTCGCGATGTTCGTCTTCGATATCGCGAGCCCGCGGGCGGTCGAGACATCGGGCACGGAGTTCGGGAAGCGCCCGGTCGGCACCGGCGCCTTCAAGTTCGTCGAATGGAAGCCAAACCAGGAGGTCATTCTGGAAGCGAACCCGGACTACTGGGGTGGCAAGCCAAAGGTCAAGCGCGTCGTCGTGCGCAACATCAAGGACAACTCCCAGCGGCTCGGCGCCCTGAAAGCGGGCGAGATCCACGCCATGGAAGGGCTCAACCCGGACGACGTCGCGGTGGTCAAGCGCGACTCGAGCTTGCAGCTCCTCCTGCGTCCGACGAACACCACCGGCTACATCGCGTTCAACTACAAGGTCAAGGAGTTCCAAGACAAGCGGGTGCGGCACGCGTTCGCGCACGCCATCAACAAGAAGGCCATCGTGGACGCGCTGTACGGCGGCACCGGCCTCGTCGCGACGCAATTTCAGCCCCCCTCGCTGTGGGGGTACAACAGGGAGCTGAGAGATTTCGAGTACAGCCCGGCCAAGGCCCAGGAGCTTCTCCGACAAGCCGGCTTTGCGCAGGGGTTATCGGACATCACGGGGGAGGACGGGAAGAAGGAGCCGCTGATCTTCTGGTACATGTCGCGCTCGCGGCCCTACTTCCCGAACCCGAAGGAAATCGCCGAGGCCATGGCGGCCGACCTCGCGAAGGTGGGCATCAAGGTAGAGCTCCAGACGGCCGAGTGGGCGGTGTACCTGGACAAGCGGAAGAACGGCCAGCTCTCGCTCTATATGCTCGGTTGGACGGGCGACAACGGCGATCCCGACAACTTCTTGTGCTACTTCTTCTGCCAGCCGGGCGCCTCGCGCGAGGGCTTCTACGCGAACCCGGCGCTCGCCGACGTCCTGCTGCGCGCCCAGAAAGCTGTGAGTCAGGTGGAGCGGGCGCGGCTCTACCGGCAGGCCGAGCAGATGCTGCACGATGACGTGGGGCGGCTCTTCATCGCCAACAACCAGCCCCCGCTCGCGTTCTCGAAGCGAGTGAAAGGCTACGTGCCCCACCCGACCGGATCGGAGTACTTTCACACGGTCGAGGTCCAGTAACGCTGCGCGCCCCACGGAGGGTGCGGCGGTGAGGCGGTACGCCATCCAGCGCAGCCTCACCGTCATCCCCGTCCTTCTCGGAGTCTCCGTCCTCGTGTTCGGGTTCATCCATCTGATTCCCGGCGACCCGGCGCTCACCATGCTCGGCGAGCGCGCGACGCCCGAGAAGGTCACGGAGGTCCGTGCCCGCCTCGGCCTCGACCGCCCGATCTGGCAGCAATACGGGATCTATATCGGCAGGGTGGTCCGCGGCGACCTGGGGGTGTCGATCGTTCGTGGCGACCCGGTGCTCGCCGATCTGCTGCGGCGCTTCCCCGCCACCGTGGAGCTCGCGACGGCGGCCATCGTCCTGGCCGTGGCGCTCGGCATTCCGATCGGGGTCGCCTCCGCGGTGTGGCGGAACTCGATCGTGGACAGCCTCGCGCGCCTGTGGGCCCTGACCGGCGTGTCGATGCCCATCTTCTGGCTCGGCCTCATGCTCGCGTGGTTCTTCGGCGTCGAGCTCCGCGTTCTGCCGACCGGCTTCCGTCTCGACACCGGGACCACATTCGCGCCGTGGACGAACTTTGTGATCCTCGACGCGACGCTGCAGGGGAACTGGCCCGTGCTGGCCGACGCCCTGCGCCACCTGGTCCTCCCGGCGGCGGCGCTCGCCACCATCCCGCTCGCCATCATCGCCCGCATGACCCGCGCGAGCATGCTCGAGGTGCTGTCCCGCGAGTACATCCGCACGGCGGAGGCGAAGGGGCTCTCGCAGGCGGCGGTGGTCCTTCGCCACGCGCTCAGGAACGCGCTCCTCCCGGTGCTCACGGTGGTCGGACTCCAGGTCGGCCATCTGCTCGCGGGCGCGATCCTCACGGAGACGATCTTCTCGTGGCCGGGCATCGGGCTCTGGGTGTACGAATCGATCGAGTCCCGCGATTACGCGATCGTGCAGGGGGCGAGCCTCTTCATCGCGGTGATCGTCGTGGGCGTGAACTTGATGACCGATCTGCTCTATGCCGCGGTAGATCCGCGCATCAAGTACGACTGATGGGAACGGCGGTGGGCGCCGTCCGCGGCGCGGTGGCGGCGGAGGGCCGGGGCCCGACCCCGGCCGGCGCGGCCTGGCGCCGGCTCGTCGCGAGCCCGGTCGCGCGCGCGGGGCTCGTCCTGGTCGGCGCCTTCGTCCTGCTCGCGGTGGTGACGCCCGCGGTCCACGACTACGACGCCAAGACGGACGCGAATCTCGTGGCGCGGCTCAAGCCTCCGACCGCGGCCCACCCGTTCGGGACCGACACGCTCGGGCGCGACGTCCTCGTCCGTCTCCTGCACGCGACGCGGGTGTCGCTCGGGCTCGCGGTGAGCTCCGTCGCGGTCGCGGCCGTCGTGGGCTCGACGCTCGGGTTCCTGGCAGGCTACCTCCGGCGGCGCTTCGACCTGATCCTGATGTTCTGCATGGACATCTTGCTCGCGTTCCCGGCCACGCTCCTGGCGATCGCGGTCGTGGCGATGATCGGCCCAGGCCTGCGCAACGCGCTCTTCGCGATCAGCCTCGTCTCGATCCCGGTCTACGCCCGCCTGAGCCGCAGCGCCGTGCTCGCCCTGCGCGAGCAGGATTTCGTGATCGCGGCGCGGAGCCTGGGCGGAAGCGGCCGGCGCGTTCTCCTGGGCCACATCGTTCCGAACAGCCTGCCGCCCCTGATCGTCCAGACCTCGCTCTCGATCGCGTTCGCGATCCTCGAGGCCGCCGCGCTCGGCTTTCTCGGGCTCGGCGCGCAGCCGCCGACGCCCGAGTGGGGCGCCATGCTCGCCGATTCCTACAAGTACTTCACCAGCGGCGCGTGGTGGGTCTTCTTCTTCCCCGGGGCCGCGATCATGCTCTCCGTGCTCGGGTTCAATCTGCTCGGCGACGCCCTGCGCGACGCCCTCGATCCGCGCCTCGGCCGGGAGTGATCGGTCGCGGGCCGCCGGAAGGGCTCGCGGCCCGCAGCGCAGAGAGAGTGCGCACTCCCCTCTAAAATTCACGGACTTCGGACCATCGAGAATTTTCGGAATCGAATTTCCGGAAGCCCTGGGGGCTTTTCCGCCGGTCATTCCAGGTTTCCTCGCATTTCCTTCGGTCGCGACGGCTCGTACGGTTTGTGATGGCATGCGTCGTTCCTCCGACGCGAACGTGAGAGAGCCGATGCCACTCCGGTGCTGGAAACCATGGAGGGCGTGGTGGCCGAGGAAGCGCCCAGAGCCGCGGGCTCAGGGGTCGCGATGACTGCTCCGGTGATCGCCGGGCCGCAGCGCTCGACCGCGCGTCCGCACACGCAGGCGAATCACGCGACGTCGCCGACGGGCGAGGCCACAGATCGGTGGAAGGCCTGGGACGGCTTTCTCGAATCGAACGCCGCGACGGGATTCATGCAGTCCTCGTGGTGGTCGGACTTTCGCGCCACGACCGGATGGGAGTCCTTCGGGGTGATGCTCAAGCACGGGAGCACGATCGTCGCCGGTGCGACGGTGATGAAGTTCGCCTACACGACTGAGCATTGCTTCTACTACATCCCGGAAGGTCCGGTGTTGCCGGCGGACGCGGCGAGCGCCGAGCAGGCGTTTCGCAGGATCCTCGACTCCATCGAGACGCGACGGGCGAGCGACGCGCAGGTCGTCAGCCATCTGCGCATCGAGCCGCGCTGGCAGCACGCGCCGGTCTTCGTGCGCGGGTTTCACCCGGCCAACACGTTCATGGAGCCCCGGAACACGATCTGTATCGACCTGCGCCCTTCGGAGGAGGCCGTCCTCGCCCAGATGAAGCCCAAGGGGCGCTACAACGTCCGTCTCGCGCAACGACACGGCGTGTCGGTCACCGAAGACGTGTCGCCGCGCGGTCTCGAGGACTTCTTGACCATCTACGCGGACACGGTGCGCCGCCACACCCTGCGGGGAAAACCTCCGCGGTACTTTCGGGCCCTGATTCCGCTGCTCTCGGCCACGGGCCGCGGCTCGGTGTTCTTCGCGGAGTACCGGTCCACGAGACTCGCGACCGCGCTCGTCGTCTACTTCGGACGCCGGGCGACCTATTTCTTCGGGGGATCCCTCGACGTCCACCGCAACGTCATGGCGCCCTATCTCCTGCACTTCGAGATCATGCGCCGGGCGCGGGCACTCGGCTACGAGTCGTACGACCTCTGGGGAGTCGCGCCGGAGGGCGAGCCGAACCATTCGTGGAGAGACATCAGCGTCTTCAAACGGAAACTCGGTGGCCACGAGCTCGGGCTCGTGCCCACGCTCGACTACGTGTACGACCCCGTCGCCTATGAGGGCTACACGGCGCGATATTCCTAACAACGCGGCCTCCGGGAGGCGCCGGGAACGCCTCACCGAGACGGCTCATCTGGCGCGTTTCGTGCCGCACCCGGCGGTGTGGGACCCCTGATGAAGCCTGGACCAGAAGGGAGGTGGCGTAGCGGGAGGACAAAACCGTACGAGGGTGACCGCAATCGTCTGAGAACCCTAACCGAAACGACAGGAGAGAACCAACCATGGAATGGCTCAAGCTCGAGATCGAGGAACTGGAAGCGCGCATCGCCCCTGGC
>MNCR01000088.1 GCA_001914535.1 Candidatus Rokubacteria bacterium 13_2_20CM_69_15_1 | reverse complement strand
ATCGTCACAGAGGCAGAGAACGACAACCGGCGCGGCCCCTGCCGCGCAGGAGATTTCATAGAGCTTTCTGCGTTTGTCGAGTTCGCCGTGAACCGCATCGACAATGACGACTCGTGATCCGGAGGCGAGGCAAGTGGTCACGCGTCGCGCCATTTCGTCGTACGCCTCGTCACGCAGCCGATCGTACTCGGAGACATTGCTGGTGAATTGTTGCGTCCGGCTCACCCATTCGGAGAGCACGATGCCGAGCTCCTTGTAGATATCGCAGCTTCTGACTAACACACCGCCGAGATGTGTGTGCAGACGCACCGCCGTCGTGGTCTTACCGGAGGCCGGCAAGCCACACGTCATGATGACGGCCGCGACCGCCATCAAAGATTGATCCCGCTCACTCATGCGGCCGGCAGCCCGAGGCCATCGAGCACGGTCATTCGTGGACTCGCTGCCACCCTATGCCTTGCCATCGCGGCGGGAACAACGCGGGGTGGAGGATCTCAGCGAGGATTTCCAGGCCGTCCACGATTCGCGGGCCTGGTCGGTTGAAGTACGCCGACCCGTTGGCGGCATAGACCCGTGCCTCCCGGGTCGAGGTCAGCCTTCTCCACTCGTCAGGGAGGTGAATCTTCTCCACCCCTTCTACGGTCTGTTCGAGCGTGAAGCCACAGGGGATCAGTACGACGATCTCGGGGTCGTATTCGACGATGCGAGACCAGGGGATCTGCGCGGACGGCCGGCCCTCCCGCCCAAGGGTGTCTCGACCGCCTGCGAGGCGCACCATCTCGGGGACCCAGTGGCCAGCGGTGAACGGCGGATCGAGCCATTCCATCACGAAGACGCGAGGACATCTCGTGGCCTTCGCGGCTCTCCCGGAGACCGCCGCGATCCGTAGTCGCAAATCCGAAACCACCGTCGCGGCTCGCTCGAGAACGCCGGCCACATCGCCGACGTGCTCGATGGTGGCCAGAATCCCCGACAACGTCGTGGGCTCGAGGGACAGCACGCGGTGCTTACCTTCCAGCCGCTGCGCGGCCTGCTTGACCAGCCCATACGAGACGGCGCACACATCACACAACTCTTGCGTGAGGATGAGGTCGGGGTCCAGGCGTTCCAGCAGTTCCTGGTCGAGGGTGTAGATGCTGCTCCCCGTATGCAGGGCCGCCGAGATGTGGTGGTGGATTTCGAGGCTGTCGCGGGTGCCGTGACGTAGCGAGCTTCGCGTCACGACCGGTAAACGGCTCGCCTCGGGTGGGAAGTCGCATTCGTGCGTCACGCCGACCAGGTGATCGTTGAGCCCCAGCGCGAACACGATCTCGGTGGCGCTCGGAAGCAAGGAGCAGATCCTCAACGGCATTCTCTCGGTGACCAGCGGTGTCATCATCGGTCCCTCTCTGCCAGCCGGCAGACGGCCGTGGGTATCCCACTCTTCAGTAACTGGCTGTCAGCAACCTCCGCAGCCTGCGAAGGTCTCGTGGAAGACCGTTTCGGAGTCGCGAGGTAGAGCCACCTGACCCGGTCTCCGTTCTTCACCAGGTATCTCTCGGCAGCGACGTTGGAGCGGTAACCGTTCACTTCGAAGTACCACCAGCGGTTCTGCTCGACGTCGCTTCTCACGCTCTTGATCTCTTCCACGAAATACTCGACCCCTCACCGGCCCGAGGTAGCGACGGGAAACGCCGCCCGAAGGGCCTCGAAGACTGTGCTTCGTTCCGACAGCACGACCGTCTTCTCGTCCGGCGATTGCAAAGCCGGACCGAAGTCGACGACCACCGACACCTGAATCTTGTTCGCACCAGGGGCGCAGCCGCCGAGACCAAAGACCGTCCATGCCTCACCTCTCTCGTCGGCTCTATTTCGCTCTTGAGTCCACCTCGACGCCGTCGATCATCGGCTCAGAACGTCGCCCGCAGCCCGAGCAAGCCGGTGATGCCGAGCGCGGGAAAACCGCGCACCTCCGCGTACCCCTCGTTCAGGAGGTTCTGGATTCGGGCCGTCAGGTCCACCGACTGGATGAAGGCGTAGCGGTTCAGGAGGCGATAGGTGCCGCCGAGGTCCACGCGCGTGTGGCCGCTGTTGTAGACGCCAGCGCCGAGCGCGTCCGACGCCTCCCACTGCTGGGTGACGACGTGCACCTGACTGAAGAGCGAGAGGCGTTTGAAAGGCTCCCAGGTGAGGCCGATGTTCCAGCGGTGGGCCGGCTCGCGCGGAATCGGGTGGCGGGTCTTAAGAACGAGGCTGTTCGTGTAGGTGTAGGTCAGCGACGCGACGAGGTTCTCGAGCACGTCCACCTCAGAGGTGAACTCGATGCCGTTCGCCCACGCCTTCGCCGAGTTCACGCCTTTCACGAACGGCGGCGTGGAAATCGTCTCGAGCGCGATGAGGTTCTCGAAGGCGTTCTGGAAGAACGTCAGCCCGAGGCGCGCGCGGTCGCGCCAGAGCTTCTGGTCCACGCCCGCGTCCCACGAGAAGCTCACCTCGGGCTTGAGCGTGGGGTCGGAGAAGCCGGGAAAGAACTGCTCGTTGAAGGTCGGCGCGCGGAAGCCCGAGCCCGCACCGCCGTGGAGTCGCGTCCCCGATTCCTTGACGACCCAGGCGAGCGAGCCGCGCTCGGTGTGGTTTCGGCCGAATGTGCTGTTGTCTTCCACGCGCACGCCCGTCGTCAGAAAGAGCCGGTCGAAGAACCTGAGCTGCTCCTGGAAGAACCCGGCCCAGGTGTGGCTGTGCGCTTCGAAGGCGAACGAGCCGATGCTGAGGCCGTTCTCCCGGCGTCCCTCGACGCCGAACGAGCTCGTGGACCACGTTCCCGCGTGGAAGTGGTTGACCCACTCGACCTCGCGCCGCTCGACCTTGAAGCGCCCCGGAGACTCACACGCGAAGCCGAACAGGGCGCCGAAGGGGCACTGGTCGGCCGTGTCGGGGAGGTCGATGAACTCGATGGTGTTCGTGTAGCGCCCCAGTCGCAGGTCGCTCTCCCACCACGTGACAGGGCGAGTGTGACCCGCGAGCGACATGACGAACGTCTCGCTCGTCTGGCGGTTGTTGCTGTCGATGATCGGGTCGATCGGCAGGGGGCCGGAGTTCGTCGAGACGAACTTGACGGGAAGCCCAGTGTCCGCGCGGCTGTAGCGGAGCGTGTAGCTCACCGAGCTCTGGCCCGGGAGCGTGAGGCCGAGGCGCGTGTTGAGCGCGTTCTGCTCCGAGTCGTCGTTTTTGAAGCGGCCGTTCGACTCGAGGTGCGACGCCCCGAACGCGTAGTCGAGGATCTCGTAGCTCCCGCCGACGTTCGCGCGGGTCGCGTACGTGTCGTCGTTGCCCGCCTCCTGTTGCACGCTGCCGGACAAGGGCCCCTTGCCCTTTTTCGTGATGATGTTGATCACGCCGCCGATCGCGTCGGCGCCGTAGAGCGTGGACTGCGGCCCACGGATCACCTCGATCCGCTCGATCAGGTCGGGTGAGAGGTCGGACAGCTCGGCCTGGCCCGTCGTCGTGCTCTTCACCCGGACGCCGTCCACCAGCACCTGAACCTGGTTCGGGTTGGCGCCGCGGATCGTGACGGACGAGGTCTTGCCGAAGCCGCCCGAGCGACGGATCTCGACGCCGGGCACGCTCCGCAGGGCCTCGTCGACGGTCGGATAGTGGTACGTGCGGAAGTCCTGCTCGGTGACCACGCTCACGCTGGCGCCGACCTCGGCGGCCGGCGTTTCGATCTTCGTTGCGGTGACCACGACCGGCTCCAGCTCCCTCTGCTCCTGCGCCCCGACCGGTCCGGCGGCGACCGCCAGGGCCATGATGACGGCGACACGCACGCGTGCTCGTCTCACTGCTCCGCTCCTTCTTCCTCGAAAGGGTTGGACGCCCGAGCATCCGGACAGGTCTCCTGACTCGTGGATCGTCGCGCGCGCCCCGCCTTCCCATCCGCGACTCGGACAGTGGCGTTCATCGGGGTGCGTGCTCCCCACTCACAGTGGCGGGACCGTGCCGGCCTCGCCCCGATCGCGACCGTCGGGGCTCACCAGCTTCCCTTCATCCGGAGCTCACACAGACCGCGAGTCGGCTTGATTCACCTCCTTCCGTCAGGCCAGACGAGCTGCACGTGCGGGCGGTGCGTCGTCGGGCTCTTCTCGACCGTCACCTCGCAGCCGAACACGGCGGTGAGCGTGGACTCCTCCAGCACTTCGTCCGGTGTCCCGAGCCTCACGAGCCTGCCCTCCGCGAGCAGCAGGAGCCGGTCGCTCACCTCGGCGGCCAGGTTCAGATCATGGGAGACGAGCAAGATCGTCACCCCGCGCTCCCGGTTGAGGCGCCGCAGGAGCGCGGCGGTCTCCGCCTGGTAGCGGAGGTCGAGATGGGCGGTCGGCTCGTCCAGCACGAGCAGGCGCGGCTCCTGGGCGAGCGCCCGCGCGATGACCGCCCGCTGGGTCTCGCCGCCGCCGAGCGACGCGAGCGCCTGCGATGCCAGGTGGCGCACGCCGGTAGCGTCCATCGCGGCGCGCGCGGCGCTCACGTCTGCAGGATTTTCGAAGTACCGCCCGGGCGCGTGCGGGTAGCGGCCCATCAGCACCAGCTCCTCGACCGTGAACGGGAACTCGCGCGGCACGCCCTGCGGGACGACGGCCACCCGGCGCGCGAGCTCCGCCCGTCCCCAGTTTTGAAGTCGCTTGCCTTCGAGCGCGATCTCGCCCTCGACGGGCTCGAGCACGCGGGTGAGGAGCCGGATCAGGGTGGTCTTGCCGGAGCTGTTCGGACCGATGACGCCGACGATCTCGCCCGGCTCGATGGCGAACGAGACGCTCGTCAGCCTGAACGGGCGCGCACGGGATCTCCCCGCCCCGGGATACGCGAAGCCGACGGCGCGGAACTCGACGAGCGGCGTCACATCAGTCCCCGGTAGCGCGTGCGGAGGAGATAGACGAAGAAGGGCGCGCCGCAGAACGAGGTGATCACCCCCACCGACAGCTCCGCCGGCGCCACGATGCTGCGCGCGACCGTGTCGGCGACCAGGAGGAAGATGGCGCCGCCGGCGAGGGAGGTCGGCACGAGGAGCCGGTTGTCGGGACCGAGCAGCATCCTGAGCATGTGCGGGACGACGAGCCCCACGAAGCCGATGGGACCGGCGAAGGCGACGACGCTGGCGGTGAGGAGCGCCGCGCCCGTGAAGATCGTGAGCTTCAACCGATCGGCGTTCAGGCCGAGCTGCTGAGCCGACTCTTCGCCGAGGGCCAGGAGGTTCAGCTCGCGCGCGTGGCGCAGCACGAGCCCGAAGCCCGCCCCCAGGAGGATAGCAAAGAGCCCAAGCGCGCCCGGCGGGATCGGCGCCACGTTGCCAAGGAGCCAGTGGATCACGCCGCCGAGCCGGTTGAAGTCGAGAAGGGAGATGATCACGGTGATCGCCGAAGCACTGAAGATCCCGACGATGACGCCCGCGAGGAGGAGGGTCTGGATCTGGATCACTCCGCGGCCTGCCGCGGCGATCAGGTAGACGGCGGCCGCCGCCAGGAGCGCGCCGGCGAAGGCGAAGCCGGTCAGCCCCACCGCCTCGACCACCGTGAGCCCGAGCCCGAGGCTCTGGCCGATGACGACGCCGAATGCGGCGCCGCCCGAGATGCCGAGCACCGAGGGCTCGGCGAGCGGGTTGCGCGTGAGCGCCTGGAAGGCGACACCGGCCACAGCGAGCGCGCCGCCCGCCAGTGCGGCCACGGCGATCCGCGGCAGACGGATCGAGAGGATCACGACGCTCTCGACCGACTCGGCCGCCGCGCGTCCCGCCACGGCGCCGATCACCCCGCGGGGCGAGATCGCGGCGCTCCCGAGGAAGAGCGCCGCGGCGGCGACGGCGACGAGGAGCGCGGCGAGGCCGCCCACCGTGAGCGCGAGCCGTCCCTGCGGACTCACGGAAACGCCTCGGGGTGGATCGCGCGCGCGAGCTGCTCGAGGCCGTCCACGACGCGCGGGCCGTAGCGGTGGACGAGGTTCCCTTCGACACGATGGAGCCGCCCCGCGCGGACCGCGGGCAGGCTCGTGAGGCGCCGCCACTTCGGCTCGTCGATCGGTCCCGTGTTGGCGCCGTGGTTGGCGAGGAGGATCACCTCGGGCGCCTTCGCCACCGCCGACTCGAGGCTGTAGCGCGGGTACGCGTCAGCCTCGCCGGCGGTGACGGACTCCCCGCCGGCCAGGCGGATCAGCTCGGTCACGAGCGCTTCACGCCCCGGGACGATGAGCGGCTCGGGCCAGAGCACGTAGAGGACCCGGGGGCGCGGCAGCGGCGCGACCGCCTGCGCGACCGCCGCGATCCGGCGCTCGAAGCGTGCGAGCAAGGGGCCCGCCGCGTGCTGGGACCCCGTCAACGCGCCGAGGCGTGCGATGAGGTCGGTGACGTCGCGCACGCGGTGGGCGGCGACGAGATAGGTCGGGATGCCGAGCCGCTTGAGCTGAGCGAAGGTCTCCTCGCGGTTGCCCTCGGTCGTCGCGATGACGAGGTCGGGCTGGAGGGCGACGATCGCCTCGAGGTTGGGATTGATCATGCCACCCACGCTGGGCTTTCCGCGTGCCGCCGGCGGGTAATCGCAGAAGTCGGTGACGCCGACCAGCCGCGCCTCGGCGCCGAGGGCGTAGAGCGCCTCCGTGACGCTCGGGACGAGCGAGACGATGCGCGCGGGCGGCGCCGCGAGCTCCACCTCGCGGCCGAGCATGTCGCGCGCCGAAAACGCTCCGGCGGGCGGCGAGACCGCGAGGACGAGCCCGACGGCGAGGGCGGCGGCTCTCACGCGCGCGACCCGGCGCACGCCGCGACGAAGGCGCGCGGCAGCTCGGGGTTCGAGGCGAAGTGGAGGTGGACGTAGCTCATGAGCGTCCGGCCGACGAGGTAGCCTTCCGCGCGCGCCGGCGCGCCCCGCTGGGCGATCCGGTAGACGCGCTCGATCCCATCGGGGACCGGGTCGAGGGTCGAGTAATGGAACTCGTGGCCGCGCGCGACGGCGCCCTTTGGGCCGATCGGCGTGTCGCGCGTGAACGCGACCTCTGTGTAGCCGAGCGCCATGCGTTGTGGCCTCATCCGCACGGCGGCGGGAAGCACGCCTGCCATCGGATGCGCCATGCCGTCGGCGTCCTCCAGCGTCTCGGCGAGGTACATGAGGCCGCCGCACTCGGCGTACACCGGCCGCCCCGCCTCGGCGAACCGCCTCACCGCCTTCTTCAACACCGCGTTCCCGGCGAGTCTCAGCGCGTGGAGCTCGGGGTAGCCGCCGCCCAGGTAGAGGCCGTCCGCGTCCGGCGGCTCGTGGTCACCGAGCGGGCTCCAGAACACGAGCTCCGCACCCGCCTCGCGGAGCAAGTCGAGATTCTCGGCGTAGTAGAACTGGAATGCCGCATCGCGCGCGACACCGATACGGACAGGTCGCGACGGGGCGGGCCCGCGCCGCTCGGTACGACACTCGCTCTCGGGCCCGCCCCCTCCCGACTCGGCGAACGGCGGCACCTCGCGCGCGAGCGACAGGAGCCGGTTCAAGTCCACGGATCGCTCGACGGCGTCGGCGAGGCGGCGCAGCCTCTCGGCGTCGAGCACGCCCTCCGCAGCGGTCACCAATCCGAGGTGCCGTTCCGGGAGCGTCAGGGCGTCGTCGCGGGGGATCGCGCCGAGCGGGACGGCCCGACACGTCGCGGCGATCGCGTCGAGCACCATGCGGCCGTGTCCATCGCCGGCCACGCGGTTGACGACGACGCCGGCCAGGCCCAGCGCGGGATCGAAGCTCTCGAACCCGCGGACCACGGCCGCGGCGCTGCGGGCCGACGCCCAGGCGTCCACCACGAGCACGACGGGAGCGTCGAGCCACTTCGCGATCTGAGCCGTCGAGCCCTCCTCGCTCGTGCCATCGATTCCGTCGAAGCACCCCATCACGCCCTCGACCACCGCCAGGTCGGCCTGAGCGGCGTAGCGCGCGACGCACGCGCGCACGGCGTCGCGCCCGCACATCCAGCCGTCGAGGTTGTACGACGGGCGTCCCGTGGCCAACGCGTGCAGGCCCGGGTCGATGAAGTCCGGTCCCACCTTGAACGCCTGCACCCGGAGACCGCGCCGTCGGTAGGCCTCGAGGAGGCCGAGCGTGATCGAGGTCTTGCCCACGCCGCTCGCCACCCCCGCCACGACGACCATCCGGGTCGTCATGTCCGCCGTTCGCGCGCGGGCTTCGCCGGCGCAACCCTGTCACTGGGGGTTCGCTCCCTCTCGGGAGCGCTTCCCCCGGCTTCGGAGGGGGCCCCAGAGGGCGGAGCCCGTCGGTCAGACGCTCCCTCCGATTGACTGACGCCCGCAGACTCGAACGTGGCCATCTCGTTCCAGACCAGCGCGGCGGCGCGCGCGAGGTGAATGAATAGGGCGGCGCCCGTTCCCTCCCCGAGACGCAGCGCGAGGTCGAGGTAGGGCGTGAGCCCGAGGTGCTCGAGGATCACCGTGTGGCCCGGCTCGGCCGAGCGGTGCGAGGCGAAGAGCGCGTGGCGTGCGTCAGGGGCCAGCGTCACCGCGACGAGCGCCGCGGCGCCGGCAATGAACCCGTCGAGCGCCACGGGCACGCGACGGGCGGCGCCGGCGAGGGTCACGCCGACAAGGCCGGCGATCTCGAAGCCGCCGACCTTGGCGAGGACGTCCAGGCCATCGCGCGCGTCGGGAGCGTTCACCGCGAGCGCGCGACCGACGACGTCCACCTTGCGGGCGACGGCCGCATCGTCCACACCGGTGCCGCGGCCCGTCACGCGCTCGGGCAGCGCGCCGGTGATCGCCGCGGTGATCGCGCTCGCCGCGGTGGTGTTGCCGATTCCCATCTCGCCGGTGGCGAGAAGATCGGCTCCCGCGTCGAGCGCGTGCTCCGCGAGTCGTGCGCCCGTCTCGATCGCGCGCACGGCCTGGGCGCGCGTCATCGCGGGGCCGCGCGTCATGTTGGCGGTACCGGGCGCGATCGGGCACGCGTGGAGCTCCGGCGAGCCGGCGATCGGGTTGGCCACACCGAAGTCGGCGACGACGACGCGCGCCCCCGCCTGGCGCGCGAGAACGTTCACGGCGGCTCCCCCGCGCAGGAAGTTCTCGACCATCTGCGCGGTGACGATCTGGGGATAGGCGCTCACGCCCTCGGCGACCACGCCGTGGTCGGCGGCGAAGACGAAGATGACCGGCCGCTCGACCCGCGGCGCCCCGCCGCGCAACACGGCGAGGCGCGCCGCGATCTCTTCGAGCCGTCCGAGGCTTCCGGGCGGCTTCGTCAGGCGGTCGAGGTGGCGGCGCGCCGCCGCGAAGCCCTCGGCCGGCGGCGCACCGATCGCGCTACGGAGACTGGAGAGCATCGTCGGGCCGCGCGTGGACCGACAGCGGCTTCGGCGGGGCGATGGACTTGATCGTGAGCGGCACGCCGGCCACCATCAGCACGACACGGTCGCACGCGGCGGCGACCTTCTGGTTGACGAGCCCGAGGAGGTCGCGGAAGCGAAGCCCCATCGCGGTCTCGGGGTGCACGCCCTCGCCGACCTCGTTGGAGACGACCGTGACGGACGTCGCACGTCGGCCGATCAACTTGGCGAGCGCCTCGGCCTCGTCGAGGATCGCGTCGTCCGTGTCGCCGCGCAGGAGGCGATTCGAGACCCAGAGCGTCAGGCAGTCCACGACGACCGCGTCGTACGCGGCCTCGAGCCCGGTGAGCGACCGGACGAGCTCGTACGGCTCCTCGACGGTCGCGAAGTGGCGGGGCCGCTCGGCCTGGTGGCGCACGATCCGGCGCGCCATGTCGCCGTCCGTCGCGCGCGCGGTCGCGACAAAGGCGACGCGGCCGGCGAGCGCGGGATCGGAGACGGCGAAACGGCTCTTGCCGCTGCGCGCGCCCCCGAGGATGAACAGCGATGAGACCATCCTCCGGGTCCTCCCTCGAAGACCGGGTGTTCTGGTGCGCGCCCGGGCAGGTCTCCTGGCTCTCGGATCGTCCTACTCCCCGCGCCTTCCCGGCCTCGCGGCCAGTGGCTCTCTCGCGGGTTTCGTCCCCGATTACAGTGACGGGGTCGCGGCGGCCTTGAACCGCCTTCCCTGGGCCCTTCTGGGCACCCCGGGGCGCGAACTGGCGGTGACGGTAGCAGATCCGGATGCGCTTCGCAACGGAACCCGAGGCGCCTGGTGCGCGTTGATCGCGATAGCGGCGACTCGTGATAATGTCTGTCAGCCTTCTCACTCGCACGGAGGAACACGTCATGGAGATGGAGCGTCGCGACTTCCTGAAGCTGGCCGCCGGCGCGCTCACCTACTCGCTCGCCACCGAGCCCGCCTTCCCGCAGACCGCGAAGGTCGAGGTGCACTGGCTCGGCCAGGCGACGACCAAGCTCACGACGCTCACCGGCAAAGTGATTGTCATCGATCCGTTCCTCACCGGGAACCCGAAGACGCCGCCCCAGTACAAGAACCTGGACGCACTCGGCAAGGTGGACGTGATCCTCGTCACCCACGGCCACGGCGACCACGTCGGCACGATCGGCCACACGGACGCCTCGTGCGACGCGGCCGAGCTGTCGCGCCGCACAGGCGCCCCGGTGCTCGGTCCCGCCGGCTTGATCGCGACGATGGTCGACCTCGGCTGGGTCAGCCCGGACAAGGCCGTGCGCTTCGGCAAGGGCGGGCGCGTGAACCCGCTCGGCCCCCAGATCACGATCACCCAGGTGCGCGCGGAGCACTCGTCGGAGATCACCGTCGTCGATCCCGTCACGAAGAAGAGCACGACCTATCCGGGCGGTGAGCCGTGCGGCTTCATCGTCGAGTTCGAGAACGGGTTCAAGCTCTACCACATGGGCGACACGGGACTCTTCGGTGACATGCGGCTGATCGGCGAGTACTACAAGCCCGACCTCGTCATGATCCCGATCGGCGGCCACTTCGTCATGGACCCGCGCGACGCGGCGTACGCGACGAAAGAGATGCTCCGACCGAAGTTCGCGATTCCGATCCACTACGGGACGTTCCCGGTGCTCCGCGGCACGCCTCAGGAGTACCAGGCGGCGCTCGGTCAGAGTCCGACGCAGGTCTTCCCACTGAGCCCGGGCGACAAGCAAACCTTCTAAAGCCTCGGAGGGGGGCTTCGCCCCCCTTGTATCTTCGAGGCTCCGGCGAGTAGCGTCGTCGGAGTGAAGGTGAGCGGGAGCCCGCAATCCCGCCACCCCTGGAGCCGTCCCTCAGGTGCGGGACGGGTTTTCCTGCTGCCGCACCCGCCGCGAGAGCGTCACGAGGATCTTCTCGGTCAGCCCCGGGACCTCCTTGAGGAGCCGCCAGAAGTGAGTGCGGTCGATGACGAGGAGTCGCAGGTCGGTCGCCGCCTTCACGGTCGCCGACCGGGGCTCGCCGTCGAGCAGGCTCATCTCGCCGAAAAACTCACCGGGATGCATGCGGCGCCGCTTCTGCGACGACGCCATCACGAGCGCTGTGCCGTCGATGATGACGAAGAACTCGTCGCCCGGCTCGCCCGCGCGGGTGAGGACGGTGCGCTCGGGCACCTCGACGACCGTCGAGATGTCGGCGACGGCGCGGAGCTGGCGCAGGCTGCAGTCCTCGAAGAGCGGCACGCGCTCCAGGTGGGTGATTTTCTCGTCGCGGGGGACCCGGAACGAGTCGAACATCTTCCCGATGAGCTCCATCACGCTCCCTTTCGCTCGCGGTCGGCGTGGCTCACGGCGAGGTCGGCGGTGGCCATCTCAGAACCCCCTCAGGCGCTCGAGTTCGCGGCGCTCGCGCTTGGTCGGCCGGCCGGCGCCGGGAGGACGCCACGGCGGCGCCGGGCGCGCGCGCGGCGGCGTCGGGGGCGTCAGGTCCTCGTACAGGGCGCGCGCCACCGGCGCGGGCCCGCGCGTGTCGGCCAGGGCGAGCACCTTCACGACCCTCCGGCCCTGGCGTTGCGTGATGCGGAGCCGGTCACCCACGCGTACGAGCTTGGCCGGCTTCGCCGCGTCGTCATTGACGTCCACCTTGCCGCCCGCGCACGCCAGAGCGGCGAGGCTCCGCGTCTTGAAGAAGCGCGCCGCCCAGAGCCACTTGTCCACGCGGAGCGAATCCGGGGAATCCGCCACGCCCAAAACGGTATCATAGGCCCTGCCATGGCCTGGAAGACGTCCACGCGATCTGCGCGCGCCCTGGGTCTGGCCGCCTCGCTCCTCTTGGTCGCCGCGGCGGGAGCGGCCGACGTGGTCCTCATCGAGGACTGGACCAAGGTCGCGCTCGGCGCCAAGGGCGTCCCCGACGGCTGGAAGGGCGGCCAGAGCTGGGGCTTCCCGAAGTACGACTTCACGGTCATGGAGAACAGCGGTCACCGGGTGTTGCACCTCCGGAGCGACGGCGACAGCTCGATGATCAGCAAGGAGATCAAGGGGAAGGTCGACCTCAAGGCGACGCCGATCCTCGAGTGGCGGTGGAAGGTGGTCACGCTCCCGGAGGGCGGCGACTCGCGCAGCAAGCACACCGACGACCAGGCGGCGCAGCTCTACGTGGTGTGGCCACGCTTCCCCCAGGAGTTCCGCTCGCGGATCATCGGCTACATCTGGGACACGCGGGCCCCCGCGGGCCTCGTCGTGAAGAGCGAGAAGACGAGCACGGTGACCTACGTCGTCGTCCGCTCCGGCGCCGCGGAGCTCGGGAAGTGGCTCACCGAGCGGCGGAACGTCGTCGAGGACTACAAGAAGATCTACGACGAGGCGCCGGACAACCCCGGCGGCGTCTCGATCTCGATCGATTCCGACGACACGAACTCCTCGGCCGAGTCCTTCTTCGGAGCGATCGCCTTCAAGCGGCCGTGACGGCCGCGCGCGACTTCGTGCGGGAGCTCGCCCAGGAGAACGCGGCTTTCTGGCGCGGCCGCGACGTACGCGTCGACCCGGGCGCGCCGTCCGCCGTGCGGCGCGAGCAGATCCGCTACCGCATGCGCCAGGGCGTCTACAACGAGCTGCGCTCCGCCGAGCTGATCGCCGCGTGGATCCCGTTCGTGCCCGAGCGCGAGCTCCGCGAGCTCCTGCCGGGCCAGCTCGACGACGAGCAGCGCCATTACCAGCTCCTGCGCCGGCGCCTCATCGAGCTCGGCGAGGACCCGGACGCCTACCGTCCCCTTCCCGAGTGGGAGGCGCTCTTCGACTGGCTCGTGGCTTGCCGGACCCGGCCGACGCTGGAGAAGCTCGCCATGTTCCAGTTCGCGGGCGAGACGCAGTCGTGCGAGGGATTCGAGACGCTGATCGCGCTCGCGGAGGACGTGGATCTCGAAACCGCCGAGCTCTACCGCACGCGGATCCTCCCGGACGAGTACCGCCACGCGGCGATCGGTCGGAAGGCGCTCACGCTGCTCGCCGAGTCGCCCGCCGCCCAGGCGCGAGCGCGGGCCGCGTGCCGAGAGATGAACGAGAAGGTCTTCGCCGCGTACCGCGCCCACCGCGCCCGCGTCGACCGGTCCGCGTAGAGATTCGGCGGGGCGCCGTCGAAGCCTGATCGCGGGGAAGGCCGCGCGCCGCCCCTCGCGCCGAGGCCGCATGAGCAGTGCCCTTCGGTCGGACGCCCATTCTGTCGGTCACACTACCCGGCGCCTGCGGTGCCAGGCTGGCGCGAATCGAGCCAGGTTGGGAGGGCATGTTCACACCCATCGGTCGGCTTGTCAGGATGCAAGGGTACTTGGCATTTGGCGGTCCCATTGCAATGCAGAAGGAGGCCCACGCGATGAGCCAACTGACTGCAGAGGAACGCCGTCGGACCCTCGAGCGTCGCCGATCGGAGGCGCGGCGCAGGGACAAGCCTCGGGCGATCGCGATCGAGCAATTCGCTGGCCGTGCGCGCGGCTGGTCGCGGCGAGCCCGATTCGGAGCCCTGCTCGCCCTTCTCGCGGCGGGGGCGCTCCTCGTCGCGCAGAAGGCGGTGGGGGTCTCGCTCCGCGCGCCCGCGCTGATCGAGTGGCTCCTGCCGCGCCTCTGACGGGCGGGCGCGCCGCTCAGATCGCCAGCGCGTAGCCGTCGCGACGCGGGTCGGCCCCCGCCATCAGGGCGCCCGACTCGCGGTCGCGCACGATCCCCTGCCCACCGCCCACGACCCACGACCACTCGTCGATCGCGTTGACCTGGTGGCCGCGCCCCGCGAGCGCCGTGCGCGTGTCCGCGGGGATGCGCGCTTCGGCGTCGATCAGGCGGTCGCGGTAGACGCGCACGCGCGGGGCCTCGATCGCCTCCTGGATGTTCATGCCGAACTCGAGCACGTTCAGGAGCATCTGCGGCGTCGTCTGGAGAATGCCGTATGAGCCCGGCGTCCCGATGGACATCACGAACGCGCCGTCCTGAAAAACCTGAGTCGGCGACATCATGGTTCCCGCCTTTCGCCCCGCACCCAGGACGTTGGGCGACTCGAGGGCGCGGTCCATCCACTTCAGAATGTTGTTCAGCACGATGCCGGTACCTGGCACGGCGAAGCCCGAGCCGAACGGCACACCGAGCGTCTGCGTGACGGTGACGACGGTGCCCCCCGCGTCGGCGCAGGCGAAGTGGGTGGTGTGCTCGTTCATGAACTGCGCGGGGTGACCCTCGAGGATCTGAGTCGGAAGCTTCTCACGGTTCCAACGCTCACCCTCGCTCCGGCCCGCCCGGACGGGATCGACGCGCGCACGCTGCGAGGCCGCGTACGGCTTGCCGAGGAGTCCCGCGATCGGGACGTCGGGCGTGTAGGCGTAGGCGAGACGGTCGGCGGAGGCGAGCTTCACCGCTTCGATCAGGTGATGGAGGTAGTCCACAGAGTTGTGGCCCCACGCCTTGAGGTCGTACCCCTCGAGGACGTTCAGCGTCTCGAGCATCTGGAAGGCCGAGAACGGCGGCGGAACCGAGGATACCTGGTACGCGCGGTACGCGATCGTCGCGGGCTCGCGCCATTCGGGCGTGAGCGCCGCCAGATCCGCCTCGTCGAGCCAGCCGCCCGCCTCCCGCACCGCGCGGGCGATCGCCTTGGCGATGGGCCCGCGATAGAAGGCGTCGCTCCCCCCTTCCGCGACCTGGCGGAGGGTCGCGGCCAGCTCCTTGTAGGTGACGACGGCGCCGGCCCGCGGCCCGCCGTTGCCGAGATAGAGGCGCTGCGCCTCCTGCGAGTGCGCGAGCGTGGCGCGCGCCGCCTCGAAGAAGTCCACGTTCTTCCCGGTCAAGGGCACGCCCGCCTCGGCGAGCGCGATCGCCGGTCCGAGCACGCGCGCCCGGTCCATCGAGCCGAACCGCTCGAGCGCGGCGAGCCAGCCCCCGAGGTTTCCCGGTGTCGCGCACGACCTCGGGCCGCCGGCCAGGTCGTCGTCGGTGCACCTCGCCGGATCGGCGGCGCGCGGCACACGCCCGATGAAGTCGAGGACGTGCCGTTCGGACCCGCGCGAGATCACCATGAGGCCGATCCCGCCCACGCCCGACATGAACGGCTCGACGACGTTGAGGGTCGAGGCGACGGCGACCGCCGCGTCGACCGCGTTGCCCCCGGCGAGCAGCATCTCGATCCCGGCCATCGACGCGCGCGGGTGCGCGGAGGCGACGGCGCCGCGGGTTCCCATGACGACCGGACGATAGGCTCGCTTGTGTGGTGGCATGACGGGCTCCTCAGGTGGCGCGTTGGCGTTCGGCGTCTCGCCCGCGCATCTTCGGATCGAGCAAATCTCGCAGGCCGTCGCCGAACAGGTTCAGGGCAAAGATGGTCAGCATGATCGCCGCGCCGGGGTACAGGACGAGCCAGGGCGCCTGCTGGATGTACAGGCGTCCCTCCGACAGGATGTTTCCCCACGACGGCACGTAGGGCGGCACGCCCACGCCCAGGAACGAGAGCGCGGCCTCGGTGAGGACCGCGGCGGCGAACACGAAGCTCCCTTGCACGATCACCGGCGAGAGACAGTTCGGCAGGATATGCCGCCCCATCAGCGTGACGTCCGAGGCGCCCAGCGCGCGGCCGGCCTCGACGTAGGCGGTCTCGCGGACGACCAAGACGGAGCCGCGCACGACGCGGGCCACCCGCGGCGAGTAGACGATGCCGATCGCGGTGACGACGTTCAGGACGCTCGGCCCGAGCGACGCCATGAGCGCGATCGCGAGGACGATGGCCGGAAAGGCCATGAGTCCGTCCATCACCCGCATGATCGGGTTGTCGAGCCGGTGGTAGTGGCCGGCGAAAAGGCCGCAGAGCACCCCGACGACGACCGAGAATATGACGACAGCGGCACCGACCAGGATCGACAGGCGCGCGCCGTAGACCACCCGGCTGAACACGTCGCGCCCGACGTCGTCGGTGCCGAACCAGTGGGCTCGGTTCGGCGGCGTGAGGCGCGCGGCCACGTCCATGTGGGTCGGGCTCCCCGCTAGCCAGGGCGCCCCGAGCCCGATCACGATCACCGCGACCATGAGCGTTGCGCCGACGAGCGTCGTGCGCCGCCGTGCCAGCAGCACGAGCCACCGCGGCGTGGCGCGCGCCGCCGTCGCTTCGTGGGGAAGCGCGATGACGCTCACTGGTACCTCACCCGCGGATCGAAGATCACGTACGAGAGGTCCACGGCCAGGTTGATCAGCATGTAGACTCCCGCGACACAGAGCACCACCCCCTGGATGACGGGGTAGTCGCGCCGGAGCACGGCCGAGATGATCAGGCGCCCGAGCCCGGGGATGTTGAAGACGGTCTCGATGACGACGGCGCCCGAGATCAGCACGGCGAAGCTGATGCCGATGATCGTCACCGTCGGGATCATCGCATTCTTCAGCGCGTGCTTGTAGATCACCGCGCGCTCGCCGAGCCCCTTCGCGCGCCCCGCGATGATGAACTGCTCGCGCAGGACGTCCAGCATGGACGAACGCGCGATGCGCGCGATGAGCGCCGACTGCACGACGCCGAGTGCCAGCGCCGGCAGGACGAGTGAGCGCAGCGTCGCGGGCCAGCCGTCCTCGAGCGGAGAGTAGCCGGCGACCGGGAACCACCCGAGCCAGACCGAGAAGCAGAGCACGAGCAGGAGCCCCGCGAGGAAGTTCGGCACGGAGATCCCGACGAGGGCGGCCGCCATCAAGGCCTGGTCGGTCGCCGAGTTGTGGTAGCGCGCCGCGAGGACGCCCGCCGGCACGCCGATGAGGACCGCGATGACGATCGCCGATGTGGTGAGGAGTAGCGTCGGCTCGACACGGTCCAGGATCGCCTCGGTCACCGGCTTGCGCAGGAAGATCGATCGGCCGAGGTCGCCCTGCAGCAGGCGCCCGTACCACTGGAGGAGCTGCACGGGGAGCGGCGCGTCGAGCCCGAGCTGTCGGGAGATCTTGCGCACGTCCTCTTGCGTCGCGTCGGGGCCCGCGATGACGGACGCGGGGTCGCCCGGCGCCAGGTGGATCAGCACGAACGCCACCGTGGCCACCACGAGCGCCACCGGGATCAGCGCGAGGAATCGGCGGGCGACGTAGGTCTTCACGCTCCGTCGGAGCTACCGGCTCCCGAGCCAGGCGTTCCAGAAGTGCAGCTCCGGCGTCGATACGAATCCCTTGAGCTCGCCCCGCACGACGTCGAGCGAGAAGTAATCGCCGAACTTGATTCGGCCGACGTCCTCGTAGAAGAGCGCTTGCACCCGCTCCCACAGCGCCTTGCGCTTCTTCGGGTCGGTCTCCTTGGCCAGCGCCTCCATGACGCGCTCCTTCTCCTCGAGGCACCACCAGCCCGGCCAGTTGCACTGGACCGACGTCGCGAGCGCGGGGTCGACGTTGAAGGTGAAGCCGGTCGAGAAGACGTCGTAGAGCTCGGGCTTGTTGCGACGCTGGACGAGCGTCGCCCAGTCCACCACCTGCAGGTCGATCGTGAAGCCCGCCTCCTCGAGCTGTTGCTTGGCCACGAGCGCGTTCTTGTACATCCACTGGTACTCCTGAGTCGTGATCCAGCGGACCGCCTGGCCGGCGTAGCCGGCGTCCTTCAGGAGTCTCCGCGCCTTCGCCCGGTTCCGCTGGTTGTAGGAGTCGACGCCGACCCGCGAGTACCAGAGCGGCTGCTCGGGGAACATGAGCGCGCCGTCGGTCCGATAGAAGTCCTTGTGACCGAAGCCCGCGGCCATGATGGGGTCCATGTCGAGCGCCGCCTGGAACGCGCCTCGGAGGCGCTTGTCGGCCATGAGCCCCTGCTTGTGGTTCAGGACCGCCGTGGACCAGCCGTACGGCCTGATCACGCGGGGCACGACGGCGGCGATCGTCTTGATCCGGTCGTACTGGTCCTGCTTGATCTGCTGGCCATAGTGGTACTCGCCCGTCTCGACGCCGGCCACGCGCACCGCCACGTCGGGCACCGGGATGAACAGGATCTCGTCGACCCAGGCCCCGCGCTTTCCGCCGTAGCCGTTCGGGGGCTCGTTCCGCGCCGCGTAATCCTTGAAGCGCGCGAGCCTGATGTGGCGGTCGGGCTTGTGCTCGACGAAGCGATAGGGCCCGGTGCCGATGAACTCCTTGACCTGCCCGTCGCCCGCCGCGTCGATGACCTCCTTCGGATAGATCGCCGCCCCGTTGTTGGGACGCGCGAGCCCGTAGAGCAGCGAGCCGCTCGGCTCCTTGAGATGAATGGTCACCTCGTAGGGGCCCCTGGCTTCCACGGCTTCGACGAACTTCCAGAGCGCCTTGCCCGGGGTGGCCATCCGACCCCACCGGTTGAGTGAGGGCACGACGTCGGCCGACGTCATCTCCTTGCCGTTGTGGAACCTGACGCCCTGGCGCAGCCTGATCGCGTATCGGCGACCTCCGTCGCTCAGCGTGTGCGCCTCGGCGAGCATCGGGATCGGCTCGAAGTTGCGATCGTACGTGTAGAGCGTCTCGTAGATGTGCCACGTGATCTGCTGGGTGATGACCGCGGTCGTCCAGTGCAGGTCGAGCGATGGCGGCTCGCCGATCATCGCCGCCTTCAGCACGCCGCCGACCTTCGGTGGCTCTTGCGCGCCGGCGCGCCCCGGGAGACCGGGGGCCAGGACGAGGAGCGAGACGAGGCCGAGCGCGAACGTCGTTGGCTTCATCCGTTCCTCCAGCTCGTGGGCGCCATCGACACGGACCGTCGAAGCGCGCGCATTATAGCATCGGTGGCTCGTTGAGCCGGACGAGGCGCCACCCGTCGGCGCCGCGCTCGAGCACGCTCAGCGCACCGTAGTCCTGACCGAGGGCGAGGATCCGGCGAAGCTCGAGCCCGAGCGCGGTGCAGAGCAGCGCGCGGTTCGTCCCCCCGTGGGCGACGATGGCGACGGACTCCCCCGCGTGCGCGGCGACGATCGCTTCGAACGCGGGCCAGGCACGGGCGCGGAGGTCGGGCACGCTCTCGCCCTCCGGGAACGGGAACTCGCCGATGCGCGCCATCCAGTCCGCGAACGCCGTCGGGTCGCTCTCCCGGATCTCGGCGGCGGTCCGGCCCTCCCAGCGGCCCATCGCCATCTCCCGGAGCTGCGGGATCACGGTCGGCGTGAGCCCGTGCGGCGACGCGATGATCTCCGCGGTGCGGCGCGCGCGCGCGAGGTCACTCGTGAACACCGCGGCGAGCTTGGCGCCGGCGAGGCGCGCGGCCTGCGCCCGGCTTTGCCGCTCGCCGCGCGCGCCGAGCGGCACGTCGAGGTGGCCGATGAAGCGGCGTGTTTCGGCGAGGACGACTTCGCCGTGGCGCAGGAGGTAGATCAGGGTCGCACGTGCGCCCACGCCGACACCGTGAGGAGCCCCGCCAGCTCGCTGACCTCGATCGCCGCGCCGAGCACGTCGCCCGTGACGCCCGCGAGGCGTGCCGCCATGAAGGCGGCGAGCGCGAGGGCGGCCGCGACGGCGGCCGTCGCGACAAGGAGTCCGGCGACGCCCAGCCCGACCCACGCGAGGCCCACGCCCAGCGCGAGTGCGGCGGGGGCCGCGCCCGCGCGGAGGCCGCTGTGGAACGCGGCGCCGTGGCCGTCGGCCTTTGCCGGCGGAAAGCACCGCGCCAGGAGCGGCGGCGTCGCGCGCGCGAGCGCCGGCAGGACGAGGAGCGCGCGCCAGCGCACGCCGGCGGGAAGCTCGGCGACCGCGACGGTCTCGAGGAGCAGGAAGAGGATGAGGCCGATCGCGCCAAAGGCGCCGATCCGGCTGTCGCGCATGATGCGGAGCCGGTGCTCGGCGTCCTTGCCCGCGAGCCCGTCGAGGCAGTCGGCGAGGCCATCGAGATGCAGGCCGCCCGTCAGCACCTTCCACGCGGTCACCGTGAGGAGCGCGGCGAGAGGTGGCGGGAACACGACGCTCGTTACGCGCTCGACGCCGGCTAGAACGAGCCCGAGGCCGAGCCCGACGAATGGAAACCAGGATGCGGCGCGCCCGAGCGCCGGGGTGCCGTGCGCGGTGCGCCCGGGCAGCGGCACGATCGTCAGGTAGCGCACCGCGAGGACGAGGCTCGTCACGCGGCGATGCTAGCACGGTGACGCCGGCCGTTGACACGCGCCCGGGCGCGCGGCGACAATCGCGGCGTCTCGCGCGCGAGCGCGGTCCTCTGGGCGTGGTAGGAGACGACGATGCCGGAGTCGTGGCGCATCGAAGGTGAGTACCTCGAGAACTGTAACTGCGAGGTCTTGTGCCCGTGCCTGCTCGGGCCGCGCAACGCGAAGGGCGGCGCCGCCGCCCGACCGACCGAGGGGCACTGCGACGTCCCCCTGGTCTTCCAGATCGCGCGGGGCAGCTACGGCGCGGTGGACCTTGGTGGCACGGCTGCCGCGCTCGCCGTCTACACGCCGGGCCCCATGGGCGATGGGAACTGGACCGTCGGAGCGTACGTGGACGGACGGGCTCGCGACGATCAGCGGCAGGTGCTCGAGCAAATCTTCACCGGCCAGGCCGGCGGCATTCCGGGCGTGATCTGGACGCTGGCGGGTAAGCGATTGCCAACGCGCATGGCGCCGATCGAGTTCGGCAAAAACGGCCGGCGGCGCTGGGCGCGCATCGGTGACATCCTCGACGTCGAGATCGAGGGCATCGAGGGCCGAGCGCCGGGCACCGAGTGCTGGATCGACAACGTCCGCCACCCGGTCTCGAGCCGACTGGCGGCCGCGCGCGCCACGCGCATGACATATCGCGACCACGGCTTCGTCTGGAACAACATCGGTCGCAACGGCCACTACTCCGCCTTCGTCTGGTCCGGCCCCTAGTGTCCATCGCAGCGGAGTGCTCGCTGACATGACTTCTCAGACGGGCCACTAGCCTGTCGTGCGCCAGAGAGCACCTGCGAGCCGAGATCCAAGTCCTTCAGCCGGACGCGGTCTGCCTCCTCGGCGTAAAGCGAGGTCTCCTTCCGAGCGTCGCGGGTGTGCTGTTCGAGCGAGAACTACACGACG
This sequence comes from Candidatus Rokubacteria bacterium 13_2_20CM_69_15_1, assembly GCA_001914535.1. Lineage (GTDB taxonomy): Bacteria > Methylomirabilota > Methylomirabilia > Rokubacteriales > CSP1-6 > 20CM-2-70-11. Next base: position 2,894 of record MNCR01000088.1, on the reverse strand, counting down.
TTCCCGAAGGTGCGTCGGTCGACTGGCCACGGTGACCGCCCAACCAGGGCGCGGCAGTCTGCAACGGACCCAACGCACACTCGACGCGCTCTGGGAAGCGCTCAACGGCAGGAGGCCCGGCTGAGGAGGCGCTAGACCGGATAGACTCCGTTGCGGCGCTGCGGGAATTCGTGGACCTTCGTCTGCGCGTACGCGAGGCGCTTCAGCAGCTCGTCGCGGAGCGCCGAGCCCGGCACGATGTCGTCCACGAGCATCTCCGAGGCGAGCTTGTGGATGTCCAGGTCCCGCGCGTACTCCTCGCGCTTGGCTTTCACGTACGCCGCGCGCTCGCTCTCGGGCAGCTCCATGATCTTGTTGTAGTAGACCGCGTTCACCGCCGGCTCGGGCCCCATGATCGCGATCTGCCCCTGCGGGAGCGAGAGCGCCGCGTCGGGCTCGAACGCCGGCCCGCACATCGCGTAGAGCCCGGCGCCGTAGCACTTGCGGATGACCACCGAGATCTTCGGCACGGTCGCCTGTGAGGTTGCGAAGATCATCTTGGCGCCGTGGCGGATGATCCCCTCGCGCTCGACTTTGCTCCCCACCATGAAGCCCGAGACGTCGGCGAGGTACACGAGGGGGATGTTGTAGGCGTTGCAGAGCCAGATGAACCGCGCGGCCTTGTCGGAGGAGTCCACGAAGAGGACACCGCCCTTCACCTTCGGCTGGTTGGCGACGATCCCGACGGCCCGGCCGCCGAGACGCGCAAAGCCGACGATGATCTCACGCGCGAAGAGGCGCTTGATCTCGAGCCACGATCCCGCGTCCACGACGCGGTCGATGACCTCGTACATGTCGAAGTACTTCCGCTGGTCGTACGGCACGATCGCCTCGATCGCGCGCCCGGGCTTGGCCTCGACGGCCTCGCGCGCGGGCGGGAGCTCGCGGTACGACTGCGGCATGTACGCGAGGTACTGCTTGGCGAGCTCGATCGCCTCCTCGTCGGACACCGCGAGCACGTCGCCGCACCCGGAGACCTCGCAGTGCATCCGCGCGCCGCCGAGCTCCTCGAGCGTCGTCTTTTCGCCGATCGCCATCTCGACCATCCGCGGGCTTCCGACGTAGAGCGACGCCTTGCCGTCCACCATGATCACGACATCGGTCAGTGCCGGCAGATACGCCGAGCCCGCCGGCGAGGGGCCGAACAGGATGCAAATCTGGGGCACGACGCCCGAGAGCTGCACCTCGTTGTAGAAGATGCGCCCCGCATGGAAGCGCCCGGGGAAGATCTTGATCTGCTCCGAGATGCGCCCGCCCGCGGCGTCCACCAGATAGAGGAGCGGCACGCGGAGGCGCGCGGCCTTTTCCTGAATGCGCACGATCTTCTGCACGGTCTTCTCGCCCCACGAGCCGGCCTTCACGGTGTAGTCGTTGGCCATGACGCAGACGGGACGGCCGCCGATCCGGCCGACTCCCGTGACGACGCCGTCCGCCGGCGTGTCGGGCTCCTCGGAACGCGCGAAGATCCAGTCCTCCTGGAACTCGGAGCCGGGATCGAGGAGCAGCTTCAGGCGGTCGCGGACGAAGAGCTTGCCTTCCTCCCGGAGCTTCTCGCGATACTTCGCGTGACCCTGCTCGATCCGCGCCCGCTCCTGGAAGTACCGCTCCTCGCCGCTGGCCACGCTCGCCTCCGCTCAGGGGTTGGGATTCGGCCAGACGATTTGCCTTCCTGCGCGCGGATATGCGTCATCAGCTCCGTGCGGTTACCGCGCGTCAGGCGCACCTGGAATCGGACCGCGCCGCCGGCCACGCCTTCGGGCGTGACCTCGAGCTGGCGGTCGCCGGGAACGGCCCAGCGCTGGGTCGAGCCCACGGGCACCTCGGCCCGGTAGCGCTCGAGCGACGTGTATTCCTTGTAGCGGAAGAGCTGGCGGAGCTTCGGCAGGAAGTTGTCCAGGCGCTCGTCGGGGCCCGCGGGCGCCTGCCGCATACCCGGCGGCGGCGGCGTGTCGCTGGCGAGAACGATGCGCGTCCCAAAGCCGACGATCGGCTGCGCCGCCACGGGCGTCGCCGCGAGGAGCGCCAGCAGGGCGAGCACGACACCGAGCAGGCGGCCGAGCGCCGCGCGCAGGCGCTTGCGGGCGTTGTGCAGACGCGACATGACGGTTCCCATCGGGATCCCCAACACCTCTGCGATCTCGCGGTACGAGAGGCCCTCGAGATCACTCAACATGATAATCGCGCGGTGATGCTGCGGCAAAGCCTCGAGCGCGCGCGCGATCTGGCGCCGCGTCTCGGCGCGCCCGGCGCGCGCGTCGGGCGCCTCGCCCGGGTCGATCAGCTCGCGTTCCCACTGCTCCCCCTCGACGCGCTCGGTCCCGAACGCCCGCCCGCGCGCGGCCCGCTGCCGGGCGCGATCGGACGCGATATTCATGGTGATCCGGAACAGCCACGTGTAAAAGGCCGACTGTCCGCGGAACCCGGGGAGGCCCTCCCAGGCTCGGATGAACGCTTCCTGGGCGACGTCGCGCGCCTCCTCCGCGTCCCGCAAGACGTTGAACGCGAGACGATAGACCCGCGCACGGTACTTCTCGACGAGGGGCTCGAACGCCGTGACATCGCCGGCGCGGCAACGCTCGACCAGGGCGAGATCGTCGAGGTCCGGCACGGATCGCCCGCGCGCGCCCGCCCGTCGCCCGTTAGACGGCGGGGCGGATGCGGCGATTCACCGACGCGCTCGCGCAAGCGTGGCGAGCGCGTCGAGCCCGAGCAGATAACTCTGCGGCCCGAACCCAGAGATCTGGCCGCGCGCGACCTCCGCGATCACCGAGTGACGGCGGAACTCTTCGCGCCCGTGCACGTTGGAGAGGTGGACCTCGACGACCGGGAGCTTGATCGCGGCGACCGCGTCCCGT
>MNCR01000136.1:9857-12819 GCA_001914535.1 Candidatus Rokubacteria bacterium 13_2_20CM_69_15_1 | reverse complement strand
CGCCTTCAGGCGCTGACCGATGTTGGACGTCGTACCGGTGTCGGCGAAGGTGATGCGCCAGTCGTCGATGTCACTGTTGAAGAGGCGGAGGCTCTTGCCGCCCTCGGACAACGTGAAATCGTTGGAGAGGCACTCGTTGTAGTTCAGGAAGTAGTTCTTCACGTAGTCGGCCCCGAATCCGAGGCACAGGATGAAGTCCTTGTGGCCGTAGTGGGCGTAGTACTTCATGATGTGCCAGAGGATCGGGCGGTAGCCGATGTTGACCATCGGCTTCGGGATCGTCTCCGAGTATTCACGCAGCCGCATCCCCATGCCGCCGCAAAAGAGCACGACTTTCATCGCAGGGTCTCCTCTTCGTTGATGCGCCGGACGGGGACGAGAGGCTCGCCCTCCGCCATCAGCTCACGGCGATACCAGTCGACGGTCCGCTCCAGACCTTCGGCGAGCGACGTGACGGGGGTCCAGCCGAGCTTTGCGCGGGCGTCCGCGACGTCCGCGACTCGGATCTGCTCGGTCGGTCGATCGGTGAGGGCCCCGAACTGGGGCCGTGCCTGGCCGCCCACGAGTCGCACGATCTGCTCCACGACCTCACGGATCGGAATCAGGACGCCGGAGCCGAGGTCGATGGTGGAGCCCTCCACGCCTGGCGCTCGCGCCGCGGTGACAACGCCGTCGATCACGTCGTCGACGTAGATCCAGTCAACGGGCCGAGTCCCGCTCGACAGCTTCGGCGCTTCCCCGCGCAGCAGGGCCTGCGTGACGTACGGGATGAGCTTGTGGGCGCGCTGACCGGGTCCATAGGTCATGAACGGCCGGACGGCGACGACCGGCGTGCGGTAGACCTGGTGGAACATGCGGGCGTACGCCGTGCACGCGACCTTTGCGGCGGCGTATGGCGACGCCGGCGCGACGTCGCGCTGATCGGGCCGCGGCTCCTCGAGCGACGCAGCCAGGACCAGGCGGCCGACGCCGAGCCTGGTGGCGGCGGTCAAGACGTTCACGGTGGTCAGCAGATCGTTCCGGAGGCTTGGCAGGACGTGATCGAGGGCCGGATCGCCGACGCCGTGGCCGGCGAGATGGAAGATCACGTCGGGCTTGATCGCCAAGGCGAGCCGGTCGACGGCGTCGGCGTCGGCGAGGTCACCGCACCACCACTGGACGCCGTCGTCGCTTCCCGGGCGAGGGTGCCGGGCGATGGCGTGCACCTCGGCGGCGCTCACCGACAGGCGGCCGCACAGATGCGACCCCAGGAAGCCCGACGCCCCGGTGACCAGCACCCTCTGATTCGGGAATCGATGGACGGTCATCGCGTCCCGCCTAGGCCGTCGAGGCCCCATGCGCTCCGAGCGCGGCGACTTCGGCGCTCGGCGCCGGCGTATCGTACAGGGCGATGAGCTCGTCCGGGATGTGGGCGAGATCGTCGCCGCGGAGGTAATCCCGCATCGTGGTCCCGGTGCAGGCGGAATCGACGTTCGCGGCGCCCGCCCCGGCCCTGACGTCGTCGACGTGGACGGTCCTGAAGTCGATGCTGAAGCGCGTGTACCCCGACGTGTTGGGCACCGTCGAGTGCAGGTGCGCGCCCGAGAAGAGGAGCAGGCCCCCGACCTTGGCGACCACCCTGATCTGCGGGTCGAGCTCGACCGGCTCTTCCGGCCGCGGCTGCTTTCGCGTGTCGCTCGTGATGTGTTGAGCCGCCGTCTTGCGGCTCACGCGGTTCCACTCGTCGTAGTTGTAGTCGCGCGATCCGTTGCGCACCGGCTGATTCCAGTACCTCAAGTGAAACGCCATCGAGTTTTCCGACTCGATGTCGTAGATCGGGAACCACCAGTTGATCTGGCAGAACGGCGCGGAGTACCAGGTGTCGCGATGCGGATGGAAGGCGTACGCGATCCCCGAGGTGAGGTAGTCCCCATGCGTGGCCGTCCGCATCCGCGGGACGTCGAAATAGGTCTTGGTCAGGTCGCACCCGACCTCGCGCAGGATCCCCTGGATGAGCGTCTTGGACGTCGGATGGTGGATGAACGCCGGCTTCAGCTCGGCCAGGATCGCGGCGTATTTCTCGACCGTGAGGTGGTACTGCGCCGTCCGCGGATCGAGGGGCGCGAAGGCGTCCCGCGCCATGTTCCGGGCGAACTCGCAGAGCGCGGTCGCGCTGGGGCACGGCGAGTAGACGAAGAGCTGCCCCTCGTAGAGCTGCCGGCGCCGCGTGTCGTCGTTCACACTGGAATCGAAGTAGATCGCGTTCATGATGCCATCCTCTGGTCTGCGTGAATTTGGGAGGTCACGACTGGGACCCGGTGGCCAGCGCGAGCAGATCGTGGTCCCGCAGGACGTCGGCCGCTCGCTTGATCGCCTCGAACGAGCAGCCGGACCGCTCGGCGATGTCGAGGAGCGAGTGGCGACCGTCCGAGAGATTCAGGACCCACAGCATGGCGAGCTCGCTCACGGCCGCATCGGTTCCACCCATGGTGCGGTAGATCCCGCGCCGGCCCAGCTGCGGCTCGCATTTCGGGTTGAGGTTGACGAAGGTTCGATTGTGCTCGAGCGTGGACAGGATCTCTGCCGCGGTGGCGAACGAGTGCGCCAGCGCCTCCGGTCGAACCAGCTCGAGGCTGTCGGCGGACGTGTGGTACTCGGGGAAGCGTCCGTGAGGCGTGCGCATGAAGCAGCCGACCGGCAAGTCGATGCCCGGCGAGCAGAACTGCCGCTCGTCGTACCCGTACGGCGAGAAATCGAGAATCTCGAACGGGCGGCCCGAGTGGCGCAGGACGCAGGCCACGGCGCGGTCGATCTCCGCGTCTCCGCGGCGACTCCGCTTGTACGTCACCGGGCCGGCGTCGCCGACGCACGCGAGGACGAGGCCGTGACGGATCCGCGACGTCGCCGGCTCGTTCCGGCTGAGCCATGTGATCGACCCGATCGTGCCCGGGATGAACAGGAACCGGTACGAGTAACGACGCGG
>MNCR01000136.1:3843-9761 GCA_001914535.1 Candidatus Rokubacteria bacterium 13_2_20CM_69_15_1 | reverse complement strand
CCAGGGTCGAATCGATGCAGACCTCGTACTCGTCGTCGGTGAGGGCCGCCAGCCGATCCTGCGCGAGGCAAAAGCCCCAGGTCTCGTGGTAGTACGACGTCCGCCACGGGATCCACGCCGGATGTTCGGGCAGCGTGTGGAGATGCGTCCGAAGCTCCGAGGCCGAGACGCGCCGCCGAACCGGCACGCTGTAGCCGACCACGTGGAGGTTCGACTGCTGGAAGTCGATGACGCGCTCCCCCTGCCCGTTCTTCACCCACGCATCGTTGATGTTCCACTCCTTGGGCACGGTCCAATCGAATACCGGAGTGCCCGACGGAACCTCGTGAAGCGTGAGGGGGATGTGCTTCTGCACCCGACGAAGGGTCTCGCGGAGCCCATTGCCGGTGATGCTCCGGCAGATCGGATAGAGCTCGGCGACGAGCTGATGCATGTCGCGACCGATCTCGCCAGCGTCCGTCATGTCGCTCACGCGGGACCTCATCGCGGCGCTCAGCCCGTGAAGTCCGGATACGTCCGGTCGCGATCGTTGATGAGTCGATCGGCGTCCGGCCAGGTGATGCCGAACGCCGGGTCGTTCCAGCGGACGCCGCGGGCCGAAGCCGGTTCGTACGACTCCGTCATCTGGTAGAAGATTTCGGTCTCGTCTTCGAGCGTCTGGAAGCCGTGGGCGCAACCCTCGGGAACGTAGAGCATGGTGCGGTTCCCCGCGCCCAACACGATCGCGAAGTGGCCCAGAAAGGTCGGGGAATCGCGACGGAGATCGACGATCACGTCGTACAGCGACCCTCGAGTGCAGCGGATCAGCTTCGCTTCTTCGTGCGGCGCCGCCTGGTAGTGCAGGCCGCGGAGGGTGCCCTTCCGGAGGTTGAACGAGATGCTGCACTGCACGAGCCGTGGATTGAGCCCGTGGGCCTCCATCTCGTGCTGGCACCACGTGCGCGCGAAGAAGCCTCTCGCGTCGTGGCGGCGCTCCGGCTCGATGACGAACGCGCCCTTGAGCGGCGTTTCCGCGAAGATCACGGATAGACCTTGACTTCCGGGATCGGCACGACGAACTGGCCGCCCCACTCCCGGATGTTGGCCATCTGCTCCATGACTTCGTCCTTGATGTTCCACGGCAAGATCAGGACGTAGTCCGGTCGAGTCTCGCGGATCTTGTCCGGGTGGAAGATCGGGATGTGGGTTCCCGGCAAGAACTTGCCCTGCTTGTGCGGGCTGCGATCCACCGTGTAGTCGAGGAAGTCCGTCCGGACCCCACAGTAGTTCAGCAGCGTGTTGCCCTTCCCGGGCGCACCGTAGCCGGCGACCGACTTGCCCTGACGCCTCGCGGTGATCAGGAACTCCAGGAGCTTGCGCTTGGTTTCCCTCACCTGCTCACCGAACGCCGAGTAGCGATCGATCCGGGTGAAGCCCGCGATCTCCTCGCGCGCGCGCAGCTCGAGGACGCGCCCGCCGACGGGCTTGCCCGTGTCCTCGACGTGCCGGGCGTAGATCCGCAGCGAGCCACCGTGGGTCGGAAGCTCCTCCACGTCGAAAAGGGTCAAGCTGTGCGCGGCGAAGATCCGCTCGGCGGTGATGAACGAGAAGTACGAGAAGTGCTCGTGATAGATCGTGTCGAACTGGTTTTCCTCCATCAAACGCATGAGATGGGGAAACTCGATGGTGATGACGCCCCGCGGCTTGAGCAGGGTCTTGAGGGCGCTCACGAAGTCGTTCAGGTTGCTGACCTGGGCCAGGACGTTGGCGCCGCAGAGGAGATCGGCCTGGGTGCCGGCGGCGGCCAGCTCGCGGGCGACCTCGGTGCGGAACATCGTGGTCAGCGTCCGCACCCCCCGATCGACCGCCACCCGCGCGACGTTCGCCGCCGGCTCGATGCCGAGCACGGGGATCCCCTGCGTCACGAAATACTGCAGGAGATAGCCGTCGTTGCTGCCGACTTCGATGACCTGGCTCCGCCGATCGAGACCGAACCGCTTCACCATCGACTCGGTGTAGGCCTTGGCGTGGCGGAGCCAGCTGTCCGAATACGAGGAGAAGTACGCGTAGTCGGTGAAGATCTGCTCGGGCCGCACGTACTCCTGCACCTGAGCCAGAAAGCACCGCTCGCAGACCCACACGTGCAAGGGATAGAACGGCTCCATCTGGTTGAGTTGGTCCGCGGCGAGATAGCTCTCGCACAGCGGCGACATCCCCAGATCGACGAGGGTGTGACGCAAGCGCGCCCCGCAGAACAGACAATTGGGTGTCATGCTGATGCTGGCCCTTTCCCTTGGCGATAGTCGTCGAGGACATCCAGGATCCGCTCGGCGGCGTGGCCGTCCCAGAGCGGCGGCGCCCCGTGCGTTCCGTGCGTAATGGTCACCGGGCGCTCCGTGTTGTCGCGGAGCGTCAGGCACGGGACCCCGAGGATGGTGGCCTCTTCCTGGATACCGCCCGAATCGGTCAGGACCAGGCGCGCCCGGCTGACGAGGGCGACGAAGTCCAGGTACCCGAGGGGATCGACGTACGCGATTGCCTTGCCTTCGAGCGGTTGCGGCGCGTCGCCGAGGCGGCACCCCTGCTGGACGAGGCGCTGGCGGACCCTCGGATGGACCGGAAAGATGATCGGAATATGCCGCGACAGCATCTGCAGCGGCTCGAGGAGATTCGCCAGGGTCCGCGGATCATCCACGTTGGACGGGCGGTGCAGCGTGAGCACGGCGTAGCCGGCCCCCGGATCGAGGCCGAGGCTCTGCGCGATCGCCGAGCCTTGCCAGCGGTGCCGAGAGCTCTCGAGCGCGTCGATCATGACGTTGCCGACGAAGTGAATCTTCTCGGGGCTCACGCCCTCGCGCAGGAGGTTGTCGCGTCCGCTCTCCTCCGTCACGAAGAGGAAATCGGAGACGGCGTCGGTCAGCACCCGATTGATCTCTTCGGGCATCGAGCGATCGAAGCTCCGAAGTCCGGCTTCCACGTGGGCGACCGGGATCGCTCGCTTGACCGCGGTGATGGATGCCGCCAGGGTGGAGTTCACGTCGCCGACCACGAGCACGATGTCGGGCCGGACCTCTTCGAGGATCGGATCCAGACGCTCCATCACGTGAGCCGTCTGGATCGCGTGAGCCCCCGAACCGACCTCGAGATTGAAGTGAGGCGGATGGATCTCCAGATCCCGGAAGAAGCGCTCGGACATCGCGGCGTCGTAGTGCTGGCCGGTGTGCACGAGCGTCGAGGTGAACGCCGGCCGACGCGTCATCTCCCGAATGAGAGGCGCGATCTTCACGAAGTTGGGGCGCGCGCCGACGATGCTGAGGATGTGCATGGCGATCGCTAGATCGCGAGGATGTCTCGGATCGTCGTGAACTTCACGTCGCGCAGGAGGCCGGCGAGCTTCCGCTCCTCGCGCTCCATCCCGACGTAGTGACGAACCCGGTGACGCCACGGCATCGGAGGGCGGGGCTGATGCGGGTCCAATTCCCACGGGTGGAAGTAGAAGAGCATCGGCCGTCGCTCATGGACGTTCACGCGCTTGATCCCGGCGAGCGTCCACGCCGCTTCTGGTCCGCGTGCCGCCACACTTCGACGGGAAAGCGCGACGCCGTGTGGTCGCCGTAGCTGTCGTGGAGGATGGGGTAGGTGCTGGAATCGTAGCGGAATCCCTCGCTGAGCAGGATGTCGTACGCCCACGCCTGGGCACGGCCGATCGAGAAGTTGGGAGCCCGGTAGCCGATCACGGGCTTGCCGGTCACGTCTTCGAGGACGGCCTTCGCGCGCCGCACATCGGTGCGAAACTCGTCGGGCGTCTGCCGCGAGACCAGCTCGTGACCGTCGCCGTGGCAGGCGATCTCGTGATGCTGCTCGGCGATCCGGCGAACGAGACCCGGATGAGCGGCCGCCACCTGCCCGAGAACGAAGAAGGTCGCCTTGGCGCCTCCCGCGGCCAGCAGCGCGAGGACCCGGTCGGTGCTCATCTCCACACGGCTTTCGAGACCGGCGACCGCGCCGCCGATCCCCTCTTGAAAGACTCGGGCGTGGAAGTACTCCTCCACGTCGATGCTCAGCGCATTGAGGATGTCAGCCTTCGCATTCATCGGATGTCTACAGTCTGACGACCTTGCCGTCCGGCGCGGCGATGCCCCAGGTGGCGTTACGGGTGTCGACCACCAGCGGTGCCTGGGCCACGATCTGCCGATAGTCGAATTCCGGGTGGTCGGTCAGGATCAGCGCGCAATCGGTCGCCGCGAGGGCCTCGGCGGTGGCCTCGACGGCCTTCATCGCCGTGGCGTCCAGGACGACCGACGGCACGCGCGGATCCGCGTACGAGATCTCGGCGCCGTGCTCACGGAGCCGCTTGAGGATCTCCAGGGCCGGTGACTCGCGGATGTCGCCCACCCCGCGCTTGTAGGCGACGCCCAGGCACAGGATCTTCGCGCCGTTGAGGCACCGACGCTGACGGTTCAAGGCCTCGGCGGTCACCTCGACCACATAGGCGGGCATGGCCGCCACGACAGATAGAGCGGGTCGACCGGAATGCAGTGTCCCCCGATGCCCGGCCCCGGATAGAACGGCATGAAGCCGAACGGCTTGGTCGCGGCGGCATCGATGACTTCCTTGGTGCTCACGCCCAGACGACGGCACATCAGAGCGAACTCGTTCGCGAGCGCGATATTGACGTTGCGGAAGACGTTCTCATAGAGCTTGGCCAGCTCGGCGACCTTGGGGCTCGAGACTTGGTAGACGCGCGGGACGATCTGCCCGTACAACGCGGCGGCCAGGCGCGTGCACGCCGGCGTGACGCCGCCCACGACCTTGGGAATGTCGCTGACCTTGAAGCTCGGGTTCGCGGGATCGATTCGCTCCGGCGAGAAGGCGAGAAAGAAGTCCTCGCCGACGGTGGCGCCCCGCTGACGAAAGATCGGGAGCAGGAGCTCCTCGGTGGTCTCTGGATACGTCGTGCTCTCGAGCACCACGAGCTGCCCCGGATGGTAGCGCGCCGCGACTTCCGATCCGGCGGCGACGATATAGGAGATGTCCGGGTCCTTCGACTTTCGCAGCGGCGTGGGAACGCAGATGATCACCACGTCGGTCCGCTCGAGCACGGCAAAGTCGGTCGTCGCTTCGTAGCGACCCGCGCGGATCAGCGCGCGGAGATCTTCGTTCTCCAGATCGGGCGTGCAAGATTGGCCGGCCTGGAGGGCGCCAACCCGATCGAGGTCGTTGTCGACACCGGTCACCGCGAAGCCGGCGCGGGCGAATTCGACCGCCAACGGCAGACCCACGTACCCCTGGCCGATGATGGCGACCCGGGCGCTTCGGTCCGCGATGCGGTCAGCAAGAGATGAATAGTTCACTTTGCCGCCTCCAAGGGGGGTTGCGACGCGACATGGCTGATCCGATTGGCCGCGCCCGGCGCGACGGGGCGCTCGGTGGAGTCCACCGACTGTGAGCCGAACAGAACGGTCTTGACGGTGTCGAAGAGAATGCGCAGATCGAACGAGATCGACAGGTGCTTGATGTAGTAGAGGTCGTAGCGCATCTTTTCGATTTCTTCGTCGAGGTTGTTGGCGTAGCGGTAGCGAACCTGCGCCCATCCGGTGATCCCCGGGCGAACGCCGGACCGCAGCGAGTAGTACGGGATGTTCGCGTTGAAGAGCTCGAAATTCGAGACCGGGTGCGGACGCGGCCCCACCAGATTCATGTCGCCCCGGATCACGTTGAAGAACTGGGGAAGCTCGTCGAGCCGGAACTTCCGGAGCCACTTCCCGACCCGGGTGATTCGCTGCGTGTTGTCGCAGGCCCACTCCGATGTCGGACCGTCGACCAGACGCATCGTGCGGAATTTGATCAACCGAAAGCGCTTCGCGGCCATGCCGACCCGCTCCTGGACGAAGAACACCGGACCGGGCGAATTCAGCTTGATCAGCAGCGCGATGAGC
>MNCR01000136.1:0-3828 GCA_001914535.1 Candidatus Rokubacteria bacterium 13_2_20CM_69_15_1 | reverse complement strand
TCGGCGTGAGCGCCTCGATCGCCAGCTTGCCCATCAGGCGCTCATAGACGTTCACCCCATCCTCCACCACGCAACCGCGCATGCGCGCTTCCAGGAGCTGGCGAACCGGCAGGCGGGCCCGCCGCTCCGCCAGCGCGACGATCGCGCGGTGAGGCCGGAGCTCCTCGAGGATCTGCCCGAGGCGCTCCAGCGGCTTCAGCGCGGTCTCCGGCAGCGGGAATCCGGCGGGGGCCGACGCGCTGTCAGCGACGCCCAGGATCGCGTAGCCGAGTTCCGGCCGGTTCGTGATCTCCCGAATGAGGGTCGAAGCGAGCGGCGTCGTGCCCAGGATGAGGATGTGCTCCTGGAATGACTTCCCGCGGACCACCAGGTGGCAGATCGCGCGCAGCGGCAGGAGGATCGCCGGGACCGCCAGGACGCTGACCAGAAAGGGCTCGCTGGAGATCTTGACGTCCGGCAAGAGCGCGTAGAGGACCGCGAGCAGGATGAACGTCACGCCGAAGGCCTGGACCAGGCGCGGCGCGAAATCGGCGAAGGTCCGCACGATCCGCAGGTCGTAGAGGTCGTTGTAGTAGAACGAGACGGCCCAGCAGAGCGCGATCGCGAGCGCCTTGGCCAGGACGAGCGCGACGTCACTCCAGTGGGTCAGCAGCGGCGTGCCCCACAGGACGATCGTCCCGCAGACCGCCGCGAAGATCGCCACCGCCTCCAGCATCGCGAGCCTGAGGATCATCGGGACTGCTCCACGCGAAGGAGAGGGCGAACGATCATTCCACCGTCACGCTCTTGGCGAGATTTCGCGGCTGGTCCACGTCGCAGCCACGCAGCGCCGCCATGTGGTACGCGAACAGCTGGAGAGGCAGCGCCACCAGCAGCGGCTGGAGCCATTCCAGGCTCGGCGGCACGGGGATCACGACATCGGCCGCGGCCCCGATCGCATCGTCTCCCTCGGTTGCGACGGCAATCACGATCCCGTCGCGCGCCCTGATCTCTTCGAGATTGCTCGTGATCTTCTCGTAGGCGGCGCCCCGTGGGGCGATGACGACGACCGGCATGCGCGAGTCGATGAGGGCGATCGGTCCGTGCTTCATCTCGCCCGCCGCGTAGCCCTCGGCGTGGACGTAGGAGATCTCCTTGAGCTTGAGCGCTCCCTCCAGCGCGAGGGGGAAGTTGAGTCCCCGGCCCAGGTAGAGGAAGTGGGCGTGGTGGGCGAAGCGCTCGGCGATCTTTCGAATCGCGTCACTCTGCCGGAGCACGACCGCCAGGAGATCCGGGAGCTCCGCCAGTCCTTTGATCACCTGGCGCACGAGCGCGGGCTCCGCGAAGCCGCGCGCGAGACCGAGCTTGAGCGCGAGGAGCGCGACCGCCGCGAGCTGAGCCGTGAAGGCCTTCGTCGACGCGACGCCGATCTCGATGCCGGCCCGCGTGTAGATGACGCCGTCGGCCTCTCGGGCCAGCGAACTGCCGACCACATTGCAAATGGCGACGGCTCGGGAGCCTTGATCCTTGGCCTCGCGTAGCGCGGCCAGCGTATCGGCCGTTTCCCCGGACTGCGAGATGGGCACGGTGAGCACGCGGCCGTCGAGGACGGGCTTTCGGTATCGGAACTCCGAGGCGATATCCACCTCGACCGGGAGCCGCGCGAAGGCCTCGACGAAGTACTTCCCGACCAGCGCGGCGTGCCACGAGGTCCCGCACGCCACGAAACAGAGTCGGTTGAGACCCGCGAGATCACGATCCCGGAGCCCCAGCTCGGGGATCCTGACGTCGGGGGTTTCCGCGTCCACGCGGTCGCGGATCGTGTTCTGAAGAGCCTCGGGCTGCTCGAAGATCTCCTTGAGCATGAAGTGCGGATACCCTGACTTCTCCGCGGCTTCGCCGTCCCAGTCGACGACCCGGGAGCTTCGCCGGACCGGCTCGCCGTCGAGGGTGAACAGGGAGATGCCGTCCGCCGTCAGCGCCGCGAGCTCCCCGTCGCCGAGCACGAGGACGTCCCGAGTTTTGCCGAGCAGGGCCGGCACGTCCGACGCGAGGAACATCTCCCCGTCGCCGAACCCGACGACCAACGGGGAGTTTCCGCGCCGGACCGCGACGAGCGTGTTCGGGGCGCTTGGTGCGATGCACGCGAGCGCGAAGGCGCCCTGGAGGTCGCGGGTCGCGCCGAGGAGCGCCGCGACGAGGCCGTCCGCCTCGCGGCGCTCGAGCAAGTGCGCGATGACTTCGGTGTCGGTCTGAGATCGGAACCGGTGACCCTCCGCGGCCAGCACCTTTCGAACCTCACGATAGTTCTCGATGATCCCGTTGTGGACGACCGCGGTTCGAGACTGGCAATCGACATGGGGGTGCGCGTTGGCGTCCGACGGCCTCCCATGAGTCGCCCATCGCGTGTGACCGATCCCGACGCGGCCGTCGAGCGGGTCGGAGGCCAGCAGCGCCTCCAGATCCGCGATCTTGCCCGTCGTCTTCCTCACGTGGAGGACGCCGTCGCCAAGCGTGGCGATGCCCGCCGAATCATAGCCGCGGTATTCCAGCCGGCGAAGACCCGGGAGGATGAAGGAGGCAGCGTCTTTGGGACCGACGTACCCGACGATTCCACACATGGTCTTCGGATGACCTACGCCGCTTCGAGCAGCGTGCAGTCCAGCTGGACGGCGACGCTGCGACGAAGGAGCTCGACCGAGACGACGAGCAGTCCCTTCTTGGGATTCGTGTCGACCAGGATTCCTTCGATATTGGCGAGCGGCCCCTCGGTGATTCGTACTCGCTGTCCGTGCCGAAGGTAGGGATACGGCAAGACGGTGAACTCGGAGTCCGCGAGTCTCCGGATCGCCTCGAGCTCCGAGTCGGGAACGACGTCCAGACGGTCCCAGCGCTCCCCGAGCACGCGTACCAAGCCGCGCGCCTTGCAGACCTCGAGGTAGCTCGCCCGATCCATGTCGTGGCGCACGAAGAGGTACCCGCGGAGCAGCGGAACGCGCGCGCGCGTTCTCACCCTGCCCCGACGCGACCACGCCTCGGTGGTCGGGAGAAACAGGTCAAAGCCCCGGACCGCGAGCTGATCGTGGACGAGCCGCTCGCAGTTGCTGTGCGTCCACAGGACACGCCAGGGTTTGATCAACGTCTCCGCGCTCTCCGGCAAGGCTTCGCCCCCTTTGGTCTCAATCCCGGGTGTCCGGTGCAAGACCAATCGGTCGTGCATATTCACGCCTTCGACACGAATCAACCGAACCGACTCTCGTCACGAAAAGCCGCCCGTGACGAGCGCTACCCATCTACGGCGGTCTGTTTCCCGTTGGTCATGCCCCGAAAGCCGCGCCGCTGCTTCGAGGCATAGAAGCCGCGCGACACGTGACGATCGTCTCCGTTGAATACGAGACCCACGATCTTGGCCGGCCCCATGAGATTCAGGGCTTCCTGCAGGAGCGGGCGCGGAGTCCGGTGCGCCGCGACGACAATCAGAAATCCGTCCACCCATTTCCCGATGACCCGGCTGTCGGGGACCGAGACCAGAGGCGGCGTGTCGAGGATGATGTAGTCGTACCTTTCCCGGGCCTCGGCGAGTATGGTCCCCACCCGAGGGGACTTCAGCACCTCGTACGGGGAGGCCGGACTGCAGCCCGCGGTGACAACCGACAGGTTGAGGTCGGGACGCTCCTGCGTCACGCTCTCGAGCGGCAGGCTCGAGTCGAGGATCACGTCCACGAGGCCGGCCTCGCCGCTGCCGCCCAGCCCGAGATTGGCGGCCAGACTTGGGCCGCGGAGATCGGCGTCGACGAGCAACACTCGCGCGTCGGGCGCCTGGGCGAGTGTACCGGCCAGGTTGATGGC
>MNCR01000089.1 GCA_001914535.1 Candidatus Rokubacteria bacterium 13_2_20CM_69_15_1 | reverse complement strand
CCAGAACCCGGTTTCCGCGAACCAGCGGAGCGCCTCCGCGGGGTCGGCCGACTTCACGAGCGCGAGCGTCTGGCCGCCCTCGAAGAAGCCACCAAACGCCAGGCGCCCGCCGCCACGCATCTCGATGAGCGCGAACTGGGCCATGTCGTGGTCGGCCGCGAGGCCCTCGACGATGGTGGCCCTGCGCGAGCCGTCGAGGACGACGGGGACCATCTCCCAGGGCTCGACGAACTGGGCGAAACTCCGGGGCTCGTAGCGCGTCCAGACGCCGCCCGTCCAGTAAGGATCCTCCTCGATCGCGTTCTTGAGCTGATGCGGCTGTTGCAAGCGATAGAAGATGTCGGCGGTCGTGCCGTCCGGGGCGGGCCCGCCGCCGATCAGGATCGACGCGGCGCGAAGCCCCTGGAGCCGCTCGATGTGGCTCCGCCGGTAGGCCTCGCGCCGGGTCGCGTAATCCTGGGCGGCCGTGATGGCGACGTGGAAGACAATCATGGCGCGTCCCGACGAGTATATGCTCTAGGCACTTCGCCCCCAAGCGACGGGAGGGACCGCCATGACCGCCCTGGACTGGCTGCTGGTCGTCGTCATCAACCTCGGCATCGTCATCTACGGCGTTGTCATGATCCGAAGCAAGGACCAGACGTTCGATTACTTCCTGGCCGCCAAGACCCTGCCCTGGTGGGCGATCGGGCTCTCGGCGTTCGGGACCGCGGTGGACACCGGCGACTACGTCGCCGTGGCAGGCGGCGCCTACCGGTTCGGGATCTCCCAGCTGGCCTTCTGGTGGCTGGGGCTGGCCGTGGGCTGGTTCGTGCTGAGCTTCTTCGTGATTAGGGCGATGTACCGGACGGGCATGTACACCAACGCCGAGTGGCTGGAGTTCCGCTTCGGGCCGGCCACCCGCGTCCTGGCCGTCTTCATCAACCTCCAGTCCCGCACCAACGTCCTGGGCAACATTTACTTCTCGGTGTTCCTGGTGCTCAGCGTGGTGGCCGGGATACCGCCCGGGTGGGCGTGGGCCGTGGTCGTGGGCGTGGCCGTCACTGCCGTCCTCTATATCTGGACCGGCGGCCTCCGCTCGGACGTCGTCACCGACGTGCTGCAGGCCGTGCCCATGGTCGTGGGCTCGTTCGTGCTGGGCATCGCGGTCTGGTGGAGCGTGGGCGGCTGGAGCGGGCTCTCGGCGAAGCTCCAGGCCATCGACCCCAAGCTGCCCGCCCAACTGCTCCACGTCGGCGGCTACTCCCCAGGCGGCGTCCCCCCGACGGTGGTCGTCTTCGGCATGGTGGTCGCGCTTATCGCGTATGCAGTCATCAATCAGTATGAGGCCATCCGCTTCCTCGGCGCCCGCTCGGAATGGGATTACAAGATGGCGGCGGTGGTGGCGAGCGTGGTCACGGCCATCACCCTCTGGTTCAACATCACCATGGGCCCGCTGGCCAGGGTCGACTTCCCGGCCCTCAATATCATCGACCAGGCCTACCCGCTGATGATCAAGAAGTACCTGCCCGCCGGCCTGGTGGGCATCGTGGTGGCCGGGCTGGTGGCCGCCGCGTACTCGACCTTCGATTCCATCGGCATCGGACTCTCCAGCCTCTTCGTCCGCGACATCTACTCCCGCTTCTTCGTCCAGCGCGCCGCCGACGCCCACTACGCGCTGGTGGGCCGGATCTCGGTCCCGGTCATCATCGCGCTGGGCTTCGTCTACGTGCCGTTCCTGACATCCGGGATGTTCGCCTTCTACATCCGGCTGGCCGGGGCCATTTCGGTGCCGCTGATGACCGTGATGCTGATGGGCGTGTTCACCCGTGTGCACCGGGCCACCGGGATCATCGGCCTGGTGGTCGGGCTCGTCTACGGGCTCTCGGCCATTCTGGCCGACTTCAACAAGTGGGGGTGGCCGGCCTGGTACGTGAGCCCCTGGTGGGCGTACGTGTGGAACATCGTGCTGCCGGCGGTGACCATGGTGGCGGCCTCGTCGATCATCGACCGGGTGCGGGGGCCGGTGCGAGACCAGGAGCTGGAAGGCCTGCTCTTCGCCAGCCGCGAGATGCCACACGGGCAGCTCAAGGAGAGCATCGCCCGCCGGCTCAAGGTACTGGAAGGGACCTGGCTGCAGAAGACGCTGCGAGAGGCGCCCTCGATGCCCAAGTATCCGTTCCCCGTCCCGGCCAGAGGGCTACCCTGGTATCAGCGGCCCGAACGCCTGGCCTGGGGCTACATCGTCGTGGTGTGCTTCGTCCTCTTCTTCATCCTCTGGTAGGAGGGCGCGAAAACGATGCCGGAGAGCGCCGAAGGCACACCGTTCCAATACCTCTACGGCGCAATCCTCTTGGCGATCGTCGCCGTCCTGGTGCTGGCCTCGCTCGCCTACGGCGGCAGGCTCGGATGGGTGAAGGTTCTCATCGGCATCGTGCTCTTGGGCGTGAGCGGCTGGCTCCTCGGGCGCTGGGCCCGGGCGCGGCGGGGCCGGCGGCGCTGATCAGACGGCCAGCGTGACGGCGCTGGCGCGCCCGGCGCCATCAGCGGAACGGCTCCACGCTGGTGCCGCGGTAGAGGACCTCCGCCTGGCGCTTCATGATGGCGGCGTGCCGTGCGAGCGCCTCCGGCTCCAGGTCGCGGGCAGGCGGCACCTCGGCCTCGAAGTGACGATACGTGTCGATCCCTCGGACGAGCAGCGCGCTGTCGCCCGACCCGGCCACTTGGCGCACGCGGGTCGGGAGGTAGCGGATGGCGAAGCCGATGCGACGGTCGTGGGACCGGTTGGGCGGCGAGCTGTGGAACATGAGCACGTGGTGGAGCGACATCTCGCCTGCCATGAGCACGATATCCACGGCCCGGGCCTCGTCCACCACCTTGGCGACCTCCTGGCCGCGGGTGAGGAGGTTGTGGGTGGCGAACGTGTCACGGTGGACCACTTGCTCGCGATGCGTCCCCGGCACCATCCGCATGGCCCCGTTCTCGACGGTGGCGTCGGTGAAGGCCACCCAGGCGGTCACCACGTCGGGCTCGCTGAGCCCCCAGTAGGTCGCGTCCTGGTGCCAGGAGACGTAGGCGGGGTCGCGGGCCTCCTTGAGAAAGAAGCTCGAGCTCCAGCAAAGGATGTTTGGCCCGAGGATGTCCTCGACGGCATCCAGGATGACCGGGTGTCGTACCAGCGCGTCGAGCCAGGTGAAGACCAGGTGGCCCTTGTGGCGGAGCTCGCCGCGCAGCGGCCCACCCTGCGCGGCCTCGACGGCCTCGAGGCTCCGCCGGTACCCGCGGGCCTCGTCGGCCGACAGCGCCCGGACGGGGAAGTAGAAGCCGTCACCGTGGTATGCCTCGACGGCGGCCGGCGAGAGACGCTTCAGCATGGCGCGCCCAACCCTTTCTCTCGGCCAGCGTAGGCGCCCGCCGGCGGCGGTGTCAAGGCAGGCCAGGCCGTCGCCGCAGCACGTCACGGACACGGGGACGAGCCGCAGCGCGGGGGCAGCCGACCACTCGTGTTACTGTGTCGAGTGATGGAGCTGCTCGAGCAGTTTCGTGCCCGATACTCGTTCCCGCTCGACGACTTCCAGCTCGAAGCGATCCGCGCGATCGAAGCGGGGCAGTCCGTCATCGTGTCGGCGCCGACCGGGGCGGGGAAGACCCTCATCGCCGAGTTCGCCATCCACACGGCGCTCGCGACGGGCAAGCGCATCGCGTACACGACGCCGCTCAAGGCGCTCTCGAACCAGAAGTTCAACGACTTCACCCGAGCCTTCGGGGCCGAGACGGTCGGCATTCTCACGGGCGACGTGAAGGTGAACGCGCACGGCCGGGTGCTCGTCATGACGACCGAAATACTGCGAAACGCGCTCTACGGCTCGGGGCTCGACGACCTCGGGTTCATCGTGCTCGACGAGTGCCACTACATGGGCGACGAGGGGCGCGGCACCGTGTGGGAGGAGATCATCGTCAACGCGCCGACGGACGTCCTCCTCGTCGGCCTCTCGGCGACCGTGGCGAATGTGAAGGAGATCGCCGACTGGATCTCGATCGTGCACCGGCCGATCGTCCCGATCTTCCACCCGCACCGTCCCGTGCCGCTCTCGTACGCCGTCGCGGACCTCGCCGGTGAGATCCACGAGATCACCGAGGTACGCGCCGGACGCGCCCGGCTGGTCGGCGACGAGTCGCGTGGGCCCGACGACCGCGGCCGCTGGTACACGCGCCGGGTGGTGGACCCCGGCGTCCTGATCCCCGAGCTCGAGACGCGCGGCTGGCTTCCCGCGATCTACTTCATCTTCAGCCGCGCCGGCTGCGAGCGCGCGCTCGACGACATCCTCGCGGAGGGCCGCGGCCTCCTCACCTTAGCGCAGCAGGACGACGTGGACCACGCGATCAACGCGCTCATCCAGGAGAGCCCGACCGTCGCCGAGTCCACCCTGAACCAGACGATCTTCCAGGCGCTCCGGCTCGGCGTCGGTCTCCACCACGCCGGGATCTTGCCGAGCCTCAAGCGGCTCATCGAGCAGCTCTTCGAGCGCGGCGTCTGTCGAGTGGTTTTCGCGACGGAGACGATGTCGCTCGGCATCCACATGCCCGCGCGCAGCGTCGTGCTCCAGGGGCTCACCAAGCGCACGGACCACGGGTTCCGCTCGCTCTCGCACAACGAGCTGACGCAGATGGCGGGGCGCGCCGGCCGGCGCGGAATCGACCCCGAGGGCCGGTGCGTCATCGCCCTCGACGCGCGCGACGGCGTGGAGGATCTCTTGCGCGTCGTGGACGGCTCGCCCGAGCCGATCGAGAGCCAGTTCAAGCTCGGCTACGGCTCCGCCGCGCTGCTCCTCGGCACCGGCGCGCCGCCCGAGGCCCTCAGGCGGCGGATCGAGTCGTCGTTCGGCCAGTACCAGAACCTCAGGCGCATCCGTGAGATGGAGGCCGAGGTCCAGACCCTCGAGGCGGCGCTCGCGGAGGTCAAGCGCTACGCGGCGCCGTGCGGCGACTTCCAGCGCATCGGGCGCTACCGGCGCGCGCGCGCGGAGGCGGAGGCGCGACGCCGCGCGCTCGGCCGCGGCGGGCGCCGGGGCGAACGCACCGTCGCGGAGGCCGAGGCGGGCCGGCTGGCGCTCGTCCGGCGCAAGGGTGGGCCAGAGCTGGCGCTGATCCTCGGCATCCACTCGATCCGCGGCCACCGGGTGCTCATCGACGCGCTCTTGCCCCACGGCGCGGTCGTGCGCGTGAAGAGCGGGGTCGTCAAGCGGATCTTCTGGGCCACGCCGCCGCTCGGCGTCCCGCGCGACCTCGATCGGACCTCGCAGGGGCGGGGCCGCGACGGTCGCGGGCTGCGCGTTCTCGCCGCCGAGCTCGGGCGGCTGTCCGTCCCGGAGCTCGTGGAGCGCGAGCGCGCGCAGGGGCCCGAGGCCGTGCTCTCCTCGATCGAGTGCCACCGCTGCCCCTGGGGGGCCGCGCCGCGGTGCGATCGCGAGTGGCGGGACCTCGAGACACTCACGGAGCGCCTCGGCGTGCGGCGGCGCGCGCTCGAAGCGTTCCGGGGCGCCTACTGGCACGAATTCCTCCGCGTGGTGGAGGTGCTCGAGCAATTCGGCGCCGTGCGCGACCGGCGGCTCGAGCCGCGAGGGCGGCTGATCGCCGCCCTCAGGCACGACAACGAGCTCCTCGTCGCCGAGAGCGTCTTTCGCTCCATCTTCGCCGACCTCAACCTCGCCGAGGCGGCGGCGGTGTGCTCGGCGCTGATCGAAGAGGCGCGCTCGGGCGAAGCGACCATCGCGCGGGACTTCCTCCGGAAGCGGCCGCGGCTCCGGCGCAAGCTCGACCAGCTCGCGAGCCTGGCGAGCACGATCCACGAGGCGCAGCGCGCGCGACAGCTGCGGATGCCTCTGGCCGTGCATGCGGGGTTCATGCCGGCCGTCTACCGGTGGGCCAGCGGCGAGGACGACTGGGGCGCGATCGTCGAAGAGTCGTTCGGCGGCCACGAGGGTGACCTGATCCGCGCGATGCGCCGGCTCATCGATCTCCTGCGCCAGCTCGCCGAAAGCCCGGAAGTCCCGCCCGAGACGGCCCGGCTCCTCGCCCAGGCGGCGCGCGTCATCGATCGCGGGATCGTGCTCGAGTCGGCCCTGATATGATCCGAGGCGTGGGTGTCCGGGCGCTCCTGTTCGTCGCGCTCCTGGCCGCGCTCGCGGCGTGCGCGGGCGCACCCCGGGAGCAACGGACGCTCCAGGGCCCCACCGCGCTGGAGATGTGGGTCGCGAGCGTCGCGGCCCGGACCGGACGGGTGCCGACCTTCGACGAGCGGAGCCAGTGGGAGAGTCAGATGGACCTGCGGATCTCCCGATACCTCAGTCAGCACCCGGAGGTCTCGAACTCGCCCGAGGTGTCGAACTTCAGCTTTCTCCGCCAGGTGGGGGTGGGGATGTCGAAGGAGCAGGCCCTGCTCCTGCTCGGACCGCCGCTGGGCGCGGTGACCGACGTCGCCGAGATCGAGAAGCTCGCGCGGGCGTACTGGCCGGCGATCAAGGCCGGCGGCGTGACCGAAGCGTGGGTCTATGCCCTCGGCTGGCGGCTTTACTTCGACGGGCCGCGCATCGTCGACATCACGCAATACGTCGAACGCAACTGACGGAGTCCTCCGAGCGCCATGATCGAGTCCCGGCTCGCCGTGACAAAGCAGACGCCCCTCGCCCGGCGGGGCCTGGTCGTCGCCGAGCATCCGCTCGGCGCGCGCGTGGGTGGAGGGATCCTCGAGGCCGGCGGCAACGCTGTGGACGCGGCCGTGGCGACCGCGTTCGCCATGACCGTCGTCGAGCCCTTCATGTCCACGATCGGCGGCTCGGGGACGATGCTCGTGCATCGCGCCAAGCGCGGCGAGACCGTGGCGATCGACTTCAACGGCCAGGCGCCGGCGCGCGCGCACGCGTCCATGTTCCGGCTGACCGACGGGATCTCGAACGGGCTCTTCGCGTGGCCGCGCGTGGAGAACGCGGCGAACGAGTACGGCCACCGGTCGGTCGCCGTGCCCGGGTCGGTCGCCGGCCTCGCCCTGGCGCTCGAGCGCTACGGGACGATGGCGTGGGCCGACGCGCTCGAGCCGGCGATCACGCTGGCGCGCGAGGGCTTCGTCCCCGATTGGTACCAGGCGCTGACCACCGCGCGTTACATCGAGGAGCTTGGCGCGTTTCCCGAGACGGCGCGCACGTATCTCCGGAACGGCCGCGCGATCCACCGTCCCCCCTCGCTCGAGCCGGGCGAGCGCGTGAGGTACCCGGACCTGGCGGAGACCCTTGCCGTGATCGCGCGCGACGGGCCGGCGGCCTTCTACCGTGGCGCCATCGCCCAGGCGATCCACGACGAGATGATCGCGGGCGGCGGCCTCCTGACGAAGGAGGACCTCGCGGCGTACGAGGCGCGCGTGAGCCCGCCGCTCGCCGGACGTTACCGTGACCTGGATCTCGCCCTGCCGCCCGGCGCGACGGGAGGGATCACCGCGCTCGAGATCCTGAACATCCTCGATGCCTTTCCCCCGGCCGCCGTCGGCTGGCAGACGACGCGGGGCCTCCATCTGCGAGCCGAAGCGATCCGGCGAGCCTTTCGCGACCGCTTCACGTACCTGGGCGATCCGGCGGTCGTCAAAGCACCGTGGGACCAATTGGCGTCGAAAGCGTACGCGCGGACGATCGCCGCCGACCTCCGCCGGCCCACGACTCGGGACGCAGGGGGGCGGGAGGGTTCCTCCGCTCGGAACCCCACTCGCTCGGAACCCTCCCGCCCCTCTGCGTCTCGGCCGACGCGCGGCGGACCCGGGGACGAATGCACGACGCACATCGGCGTCGTCGACCGGGACCGCAACATGGTCTCACTGACCCACACGGCCGTGTCGCTCTTCGGCTCGCGCGTGGTCGTCGGGTCGACCGGCATCCTGCTCAACAACGGCATGATCTGGTTCGACCCGGAGCCCGACAAGCCGAACTCGATCGCCCCCGGCAAGCGCGCGTTGGTCAACATGGTGCCCGTGCTCGCCTTCCGGAAGGGCGAGCCGTACCTCACGCTCGGCGCGCCCGGCGGCCGCCGGATCGTCTCGGCGATCCCGCAGGTGATCGCGACCCTCGAGCACGAGCGCGGCTCGCTCCAGGCCGCGATCGAGGCGCCGCGCCTGCACACCGAGGGGGGAGAGCTGCTCGTGGACGTGCGGGTGGGCGAGGGCGCCCTCGCCGAGCTCGGACGGCTCGGACACACGGTCGCCCCGCGGGAAGAGACCTACGCCACGCTGAACTTCGCCAAGCCCATCGGGATCAGAGTCGGGAAGAAGGGGCTCGAGGCGGGCCTCGACCACCTGCGGCCGGCGGCGGCCGCGGGACACTAGTCATCACGGACCAGGGGGAATGACGATGGCAGTGCTCGAAGAGAAAGTCATCGCGAGCTGGAAGTACAAGAAGGGGGCGCTCGACCCGAAGACCGCGTACCTCTGCTACCTCGCGGCGAACCTCGCGGTCGGCAACACCCACTGAGCAAAGCGCGACCTGGCAGGTGCCAGGGCATCGGGGGCCAGCGAGGACGAGGTGCGCGAGGCGATCAGCTTCGCCATTCGCGCGAACGCGGCCAAGGCGCACGCGGACATCCTGAAGGTGTGGACCGATGGCGGAGGTTAGCCTGACGGCGGCGTTCTCCACGGTTCCGCCGGCGGAGGCCGAAGAGATCAAGCGCGTCATCGTCGAGACGGTGCAGCAGCTCGGGAAAGACGACGGCGCGTTCAAGCGGGCGAAGCTCGTCTTTACCGAGTCCGACGAGCGGTGCGGGCTGACGGCGGAGCTCGACGGCGTGAAGAAGGAGGGCGTCCCGCTCCAGCTCGACCTCGAGCAGCTCGAGGACGCGAAGACCTCGGCCGGCGCCCGCGCCCAGCTCAAGGAAGCCCTCCGCCTCTACTTCCGCAAGGTCCTTGGCAAGTAGCGACGCGGGCGTCCTGCTCTTCGCCTGGCGCGGCGCCGTGTTCCGCGTGGCGGGCGGGGTCCAACCACCCAAGGCAGGGTCGCTCTTTTTCTGCCGGCACCTCGCCGCGCGTCCCGGCGAGCGGGTGCTCGAGATCGGCGGCGGGCTCGGGCTGGCGGCGGTCCTCATGGCCAGGGCCGGCGCCGCGGTCGTGGCGACCGACGTCGTTCCCGAGGCCGTCGACCTCATTCGGGTGAACGCCGCGCTGAACGGCGTCACCGTGGACGCGCGGCTCGGCGACTGCTACGTGCCCGTCGCCGGCGACCGGTTCGATCTGATCTGCACGAACCCGCCGCAGATGCCCACACCGCCCGGGCGCGCGCGGACCGATCCTACTGCGGCGGCCGACAACGGCGGCGTGGACGGCTGGGAGATCCTCGACCGCGTGATCCGGGGCGCGCCGGGCCACCTGGTGGACGGCGGTCGGCTCGTGTTCACCATCTTCGCCTTTCTCGGCCGGAAGACCGCGTTCGCCAAGCTCGAGGCGGCGGGGCTCACGCCGTCCATCGTCGCGAGCGAGACGCAGGCGTTCCCGCGGATCGGCTACGAGCGCCTCGACCACATCCGCGCCCTCGACGCCGAGGCGACGGTGGCGGCAGGCGCGCCGACGACGGTCGAGCGCTTCGTCATCGAGGGCACGCGCGCCTCCTCGCGCCAGGCCCGCTGACTCCGCTCCCATGACGCGACGCCTGATCGTGAACGCCGACGACTTTGGGCTCACGCCAGGCGTGTCGGCCGGCATCCTCGCCGCGCATCGCCACGGCATCGTCACGAGCACGACGGTGCTCGTCACGGCCGACGTGGATCGCGCGTCGCTCGTCGCGGCGCGCGACTCGGCGCTCGGGATCGGCCTCCACGTCAACCTGACCCTCGGCCGTCCGCTCACCCCCGCGCGGTCGCTCGTGGATTCGTCGGGACGCTTCATCCGCGACGCTCGCCGGGCGGCGGCGCGCGCCAGCGTGACGGACGTCGAGCGCGAGGTGGCGGCGCAGATCGAGAAGTTCACGACGCTCGTGAAGCGCGCCCCGACGCACCTGGACACCCATCACCACGTGGGCCTCCACGAGCCGGTGACGGCCGTCGTGCTCGCCGCGGCGAAGCGACTCGGCGTTCCGGTGCGGAGCCAGAACGCGGGCGCGCGGGCCCGCGCGCGCTCGGCCGGCCTCAGGACGCCCGACCACTTCTTCGGCGAGTCGGGCCCCGGCGCCTACTGGGCCCTCGGGACGACTCTGGTCCGGCTGCGTGAGCTACCGCCGGGCGTCTCGGAGTTCATGACGCACCCCGGGGTGTTCGACGACGCGCTCGCATTCAGCCGGTACGCACGTCAGCGCGAGACCGAGCTCGTGGGCCTCGGCACGCCGGCGGCGCGCGCCGCGGCCGCGAGCCTCGGCATCAGCCTCTGCCACTTCGGCGAGGTCTGACCCGATGCGCGCACGCGAGCGTCACGTCCGAGCACGACGGGTGACGGAGAGGGAAGTCCTGCTCGGCGTGGACGTCGGCGGGACGACGACGTCTGTCGGCGTCGTCACCCGCGCGGGCGAGGTGCTCGTCGCGCAGCGCGTGCCGACGCACCGCGACGGCACGGGGCGCGCGCTGGAAACGATCGTCGAGCTGATCGCGGCCGTTCGGCGAGAGGCCGAAGGCCGGAGCCGCGCGATCGCGGCCATCGGCGTCGGCGTGCCGGGGCCGGTGGACACGCGTCGTGGGCGCATCGGCGAGGACGTGCCGCACGTGCCGGAGCTCGCCGGCCGCGCGCTCGCCGCCGAGCTCACCGCGCGGTTCGGGCTGCCGGTATTCGTGGACAACGACGTCAACGCGCAGGCACTCGGCGAGTGGATGTTCGGCGCCGGCCGGGGCGCCTGCTCGCTGGTCGTGCTGGCGCCCGGCACCGGCTTCGGGGCCGGGATCGTGCTCGAGGGCCGGCCCGTGCGCGGCGCGGCGGGGTTCGGCGGTGAGCTGGGCCACACGCCCGTGAAGTTCGACGGGCCGCCGTGCTGGTGCGGCGGCCGCGGCTGTCTCGCCCTCTATGCGAGCGGCCGGGGCATCGCCGAGGCGGCGCGCGCGCGCCTCGCCGGCCTCGCGGGCGCGCCCCTGCTCGCGGCGGCCGGCGGCGACCCGCTCGCGATCACGGCACCGCTCGTCTTTCGCGCGGCGCGGGAGGGCGACCCCGCGGCCTCGGCCGTCGTCGACGAGGCGTGCCGCGCCCTCGGCGCGATGCTCGGCACCGTCGTGAACGGCCTGAACCCGGACGTCGTGGTGATCACCGGCGGCGTCGCGGAGTCGCTCGTGCCCCTCGAGGCGCAGATCCTCAAGCGGGCCGGCGAGTACGCGTTCCACCGGGCGCTCGCCCTGACACGGGTGACGATCGTGCCGGGCGACAAGCGAACGAGCATGCGCGGCGCCGCGGCGCTCGCGATCTACGAGATGGACCGCACGGACCCTCGGCCCTAGAGACGCCTCCGCGTCACCGCCGTTCGAGCGCGGGCTTCGCCCGCGCGATCCCGTCCTGGGGCGGGTTCGCCACGAGGCCGTCGAGGAGGCGCGGCAGGCGTCGCACCACGGACTCGCCGTGGATCTGCGCGACCACCTCGCCCCTGAGGTCCACGACGACGGTGTAGGGCGTTCCCTTGAAGCCGAAGCGGTTCGCGACCGTGAGCCGCGGGTCGAGCGCGACGGGGTAGGCGACCTTGTGCTCGCGGACGAAGCGCTGCACGTCCGTGGCGGTGTCCTGGACGTGGAGCGCCAGGACCTCGACGCCGCGCGCGCGGTAGCGCTCCGCGAGGCGCGTCAGCGCCGCCGACTCCTTCGCGCACGGCTTGCACCACGACGCCTGGAAGCGCACGACGAGGACCTTCTTGCCGATCAACTCGCGCGAGTCGAATGCGCGCTGGCTGCCGAGGAGGCGCACCGTGAAGCCGGGCGCCGCGGGCGCGGCGCGGAGCGGCACGGCGGAGCCGAGCAGAAGCAGAAGCAGGAACGGGAGGCCCGGGAGGGTTCGGGCAACCACGAAGGTTATAATAGCTCGCGTGAGCGAGCTCGAGCACGAACTTCGCAAGGTCATCGCCGGGGACGTTCGCTTCGATCCGGCCTCGCGTCTTCTCTACTCCACCGACGCGTCCATGTACCAGGTGGAGCCGATCGGCGTCGTCATCCCACGCGATGGAGACGATGTCCAGGCGGCCGTCGAGGTCGCGCGGACGCAGCGCGTGGCCCTCCTCCCGCGCGGCGGAGGGACCTCGCTCACCGGCCAGACCGTCGGCCGCGCCCTCGTCCTCGATTTCTCCCGGTGGATGAACCGGGTGCTCGAGGTGAACACCGAGGAGCAGTGGGCGCGGGTGCAGCCGGGGCTCGTCCAGGACGAGCTGAATCACCACGTGCGGCCGCTGGGGCTATTGTTCGGTCCGGACACGTCGACGTCGAACCGCGCGACGCTCGGCGGGATGCTCGGCAACAACTCGGGCGGCTCGCACTCGATCGCTTACGGACTGACGGTCGACCACGTCCTCGAGATCACGGCGCTTCTGGCCGACGGGACGCGCGTCGTCTTCGGCGACGTCACTCCCGAGGAGGCCCTGCGCCGAGGCCGACGCGCGGGCCTCGAGGGAGCGATCTACCGCGAGGTGGCGCGGATCCGTGACGCGTACGCCGACGAGATTCGCGCGCGCTATCCCCACCACTGGCGCCGCGTGGCCGGCTACAACCTGAACGAGCTCGTGGGCGTCGGGATCAAGCCGGGCTCCGTCGCGGGCGACGGCGCCGCGCGGGGCCTCAACATGGCGCGCCTGGTGGTCGGGTCCGAAGGCACGCTGCTGACGATCCTCGAAGCCAAAGTGCGCCTGGTGCGGCGGCCCGCGAAGACCGCGCTCGGTGTCATCCACTACCACGCCCTCCAGGAGGCGCTGGAGTCCTCGCAGTCCATCCTCGAGACGGGCCCGTACGCGGTCGAGCTGACCGACAAGATGATCCTCGACCTCGCACGCGACAACATCGAGCAGTCCCAGCGCATGGGCTTCGTCCAGGGCGATCCCGCCGCGATCCTCATCGTCGAGTACGCCGGGGCCAGCGACGACGAGGTTCGCGCGAAGGTCGCCGAGCTCGAGGCGCGGCGCGCGCGCGAGCGCTTCGGCTATGCGGCGACGCTCGCCTTCGATCCCGCCGAGCAGCAGTCGATCTGGAAGCTCCGCAAGGCCGGGCTGGGGCTCCTGCTCGGGATGAAGGGCGACAAGAAGCCCATCGCCTTCGTCGAGGACACCGCGGTGGCCCCCGAACACCTGGCGGAGTTCGTGCCGCGCTTCCGCGAGATCTTCGCCAAGCACGACGCCATCGGCGCCTACTACGGTCACTGCTCGGTCGGGTGCCTGCACATCCGCCCCGTGATCGACCTCAAGATCCCGCGCGGGCTCGAGCAGGTGCGCGCGATCGCCGACGAGATCACGGGCCTCGTGCTCGACTTCGGCGGCACGATCTCGAGCGAGCACGGCGACGGCCGGGCGCGGAGTCCGTTCCTCGAGCGGATGTACGGGCGGCGGCTCATGGGGGCGTTCCGCGAGCTGAAGCGCGCGTTCGATCCCGAGAACCGCATGAACCCGGGCAACATCGTCGACGCGCCCGGTCTCCTCGAGAATCTCCGCTACGGCGTCGGCTACACGACCTGGGAGCCGAGCACGCTCCTCGATTTCTCCGCCCAGGGCGGCTTCGCCGCGGCCGTGGAGCTGTGCAACGGTGTCGGCGTGTGCCGCAAGACGCTCGAGGGCACCATGTGTCCCTCGTACATGGCGACGAAGGACGAGGAGCACTCGACGCGTGGGCGCGCCAACGCGCTCCGGGCCGTGCTCTCGGGCCGGCTCGCACCGTCGGAGTTCACGGGGACGCGGCTCTTCGAGGTGATGGACCTCTGCCTCGAGTGCAAGGGATGCAAGGCCGAATGCCCCGCGAACGTGGACATGGCGAAGCTCAAGTACGAGTTCCTGCATCACTACTACGCGGCGAACGGAGTTCCGCTGCGGAACCGCCTCTTCGGGCGGATCGAGCGGCTGAACCGGCTGGGCGCGCGGCTGCCGGCCCTCGTCAACTGGGTGTCGGGCCTCACGCTCGGCCGTTGGCTCCTCGAGCGGGTCGCCGGGATCGACCGACGCCGGCCGCTGCCGAAGCTTGCCGCGGAGACGTTCACCGAGTGGTTCGGGCGCCACGCGCCGCCGGCCGCGGCCCCGCGCGGTGAGGTCGTCCTCTTCCACGACACGTTCGTCACCTACAACACGCCCGAGATCGGCCGCGCGGCGGTCGAGCTGCTCGAGGCGGCGGGGTATCGCGTGACGCTCGTGGACAAGAAATGCTGCGGCCGGCCGCTCATCTCGAAGGGTCTGCTCGCCGAGGCGCGCGATCACGCGGCGTGGAACGTGGGCCGGCTCGCTCCCTACGCGCGGCGGTCGGTCCCCATCGTGGGGCTCGAGCCCTCGTGCCTCCTCACGCTGCGCGACGAGTCGGTGGACCTCCTCCGTACCGACGACGCGCGGATCGTGGCGCGACACGCCTTCTTGCTCGAAGAGTTCCTCGCGCGCGAGCGCGGACGCGGCCTCGAGCTCCGCTTCGCCGGCGGCGGCCGGCGGGTGCTCCTGCACGGCCACTGCCATCAGAAGGCGCTCGTCGGCACGGGCCCGACGGTCGCGGCGCTCGGGTGGGCGGGCTTCCGCGTGGAAGAGGTCGACTCCGGGTGCTGCGGGATGGCGGGCTCGTTCGGCTTCGAGCGCGAGCACTACGACATCTCCGTCGCGCTCGGCGGCCGGCGGCTGGCGCCCGCCGTCAAGGCCGCGCATGCTGACACCGTGATCGTGGCGCCTGGGATCTCGTGCCGCCAGCAGATCGAGCATCTCGCCGGACGCCGCGCGCTGCACCCGGCCGAAGTCCTCCGGGCCGCACTGTCGCCCTCCGCCTAGGCGCCGTCGGCGCCGTCGCTACGGCGTCGCTGCGCCGGAGAGGAGCGCGAAGATGCGCCGGATCAGCTGCTCGTGGTCCTCGATGTTGTGACGGAAGATCCGAAGCTCCTTGAGGTCGGTGATGTCCACCGTGCGGATGGGCTCGCCCTGGCGGAGGGCCGCGAGGGAGAGCGCCTGGAAGCACGAGCGGCCCGCCCCGGGACGCTCGGTGACGAGGACGAAGTAGAGGGTGGGCCAGTGGCGCCGCGCCATGAAGAACGCCGAGCGCTCGCCCCGCTGGTTCTCGACGGACACGAACTGCTCGACCGACGGCCGGTATTTCACCTCGACGAGGAACTCACCGTTGGCGGCGCCGCCCGGCCCCGGCGACACTTGGAAATCGGGCGAGAAGTCCTCGCGACCGAAGCGGAGCGGGAGCGCGTCCTGACGATACGGGCGCACCTGGTAGCGCGCACGGCGAAAGATGGATTCGACGAGCGCCTCCGCGATCCGGCTCTTCGCGTCGAGAAGATCCATTGTTCCGTCATGATACTACAGCGAAGAACCGAGCCGGCGCGCCCTCCGTGCCCGCGATCTTGTAGAACGGCGCCGCGAACTCGACCCGCCGCCGCGGGAGCGCGCCCAGGTTCGTCAGGCCCTCCATGATGACGACGCCCGCGCCCAGGATCACGCGGTGCATCGGGAAATCCTCGGAGGTGAAGTCGGGGAGGCGCGCGCAGTACTCCTCGAAGAAGTCGAAGCCGATGCTCTTCGCACCCTTGGCGAGGAGCCACTCGGCCGACTCGGGCGGAAACCACGGCGACTGGGTGAAGTAGTCGGGCCACCGTCCGTACATTGTGTCGGTCCAGTCGGTGCGGAGCAGGACGATGTCGCCCGGCTTCACGTCGTCGGCGCCGCCGCGCCGCAGGTCGTCGATCGTGATCCCGTGGTTCGGGGGGACGAACGCGAGGTCGACCACGATCGCCTCGCCCATCACCTGGTCGAGCGAGATCTCTGCCGTCGTGATGCCGTCCTTGAACACGTGGAGCGGCGAGTCGATGTGCGCGCCGGTGTGCAGGCTCTGCCGCACGCTCGAGACCTGCCAGAAGCCGGGGCCGCGGCGGTGCGGCGTGATCTCGAGCCGCATGCTGGTGGACGGCGGGCTGAGCGTCGCGTCGTTCACGGTGACCGAGAGGTCGATGTAGCGCTTCATGCGCGTGGGCCCTCCTGACGGCCCAGCCGGTCCACGAGGGCGCGGGCCCAGGCCATGCGGTCGGGCGCCGCCACGAGCTTCTCGGCGAACGGTGCGCCGAAGGGCCGCGTGGCGTCGATGCCGAGCTTGGCGGTGACGCCGCGCTCGTCGGCGCTCGGGTCGAGGAGCGCGCCGAGGCTCCCGGAGATCACGAGGAGGTCGCGATCGGCCTGCATGCGGGTCGCGACGGCCCAGAGCACGTCCGATTCGTCGAACACGTCGATATCCTCGTCGACGACGATCACGAGCTTCACGTAGTGGTCCACGCCCAGCACGATCGGGATCACGTGCTTGGCCTCGCCGGGGCGGCTCTGCGCGATCGAGACGTACGCGGAGAACGCCGAGGCGCCGGACAGCGGCACGTGGACGCCGCGCACGTTCGGGATCGCGCGCGAGAGCGCGTTCATGATCTCGGCCTCGCGGACGAGGCCGAGCGTCGTGATGTGGTCGCCGGCGCGCCCCGCGGCGATCGACTGGAACCAGGGGTGCTCGCGCATGGCGAGCGCCTTCGCCACGAAGACGTGCTCGGTGGAGCGGCGCGCAGAGTACCCCGTGAACTCGCCGAACGGGCCCTCGGGCTCGCGCGTCCCCGGGAGAATCTCCCCCTCGACGACGATCTCCGCGGTGGCCGGCACGTGGAGGTCGATCGTCGAGCACGGCGCGATGCGGAGTGGCTCGCCGAGCAGCCCGCCGACCACCTCGAATTTGCCGACGTCGGGCG
Source organism: Candidatus Rokubacteria bacterium 13_2_20CM_69_15_1 (assembly GCA_001914535.1). GTDB lineage: Bacteria > Methylomirabilota > Methylomirabilia > Rokubacteriales > CSP1-6 > 20CM-2-70-11. The sequence goes on along the minus strand of MNCR01000089.1, from coordinate 14,302 downwards.
GCGGATAGGCGAGGGAGCCCATCGAGACGAGCGGGTGGAGCCCGAGCACGACCGCGCACGGCAGCGGCTCGCCCTTCGCCTCGGCGCGCCGCGCGTACTCGAACATCCGCCGCCGGGAGTGGAGGCTCACGCCCATGCGGTCGCGCCCCTTGACCTGGAAGCGGTGATAGCCCTCCGTCTCGACCCCCGTCTCGGGGTCCCGCGCCACGAGCATGCCCGCGGTGAGGTAGCGCCCCGCGTCGCCCGGGAAGTAGCGCGGGACGGGGAGCGAGCCCAGATCCACGTCGCCACCCGTGCGCGCTCGCCGGCGGAAGGGCGGATCGGGGACGACGACGGGCTTGACGTGCTCCTTGATCCGGCGCGCGTACTCCGCGGCCAGCGTCGGCTCGGCGACGCCGAGGGCGAACGCCAGCGCGCGGCGGCTCGCGACGACGTTCGTGACGATCGGGATGTCGTGGCCGGTGACCTTCTCGAAGATCAAGATCGGGAACCGGCGCCGCCGCTCGTACTCGAGGACCAGCGCCATCACATCGTAGTCGGCCGAGACCGGCTCCCCGACGTGAACGACTTCGTCGGGGTGGGCCTGCGCGTACGCGGCGACGAAGCTCCGGAGGTCCTGGCTCATGCGAGGTCCTAGGCTAGCATTGGCCGGAGCACCTGTGCTATGTCTCTCGCGCGGCCATGATCCGCCTCGACCCGCGCTCCACCGCCCTGATCGCCATCGACATGCACCGCGGCCACCTCGATCCGGCCGTGGCGACGCTGCCGCTGCCCGCGCACCGGTGCCGGCCCGTGATCGAGCGGGCGGCGGAGTTGTTCGCCGAGGTGCGGTCCCGCGGGGTCCCGATCGTGCACGTCGTCACGGAGTACCGCGACGCCGCGGAGATCGCGTCCAACCCCTTCTGGGCGCGGGTGCACGACGAGCCCGCGACGGCGCGAAAGGGGATCCTCCGCCACAACCTCGCCGGGAGCCCGGGAACGGAGATCATCCCCGAGCTCCACGATCCGCGCGACCTGGTCGTCCGCGGCAAGCGGCGCTACAGCGCGTTCCAGGCGACCGACCTGGAGTTCGTGCTGCGGCGGACGCTCGGCGCCGACACGCTGATCCTCGCCGGCATCAACACTTCCACCTGCGTCCTCTGCGCCGCCTTCGAGGCGACCAACCGCGACTTCCGCGTGATCGTCGCGGCGGACGCCGTCGACTCGATGGACGGGGAAGACATGCACCGATTCGCCCTGCACCTCGTGGCCGCGGCGCTCGGCTGGCCTCTCGGGAACCACGAGATCGTGAAGGCGCTGTCCCCCTAGGAGGCGGCGAGGCCCATGGCCACGGTCGGGATCGTCGGGCTCGGGCTGCTCGGTGGCGCCGTGGCCTCGCGCCTGCGCGCCGGCGGCCACGACGTCGTCGGGTACGACATCGCGGCCGACAAGGTGACGGCGCTCGTGGCGCTGGGCGGGCGTGCGGCGCCGAGCGCGCAGGCCGTCGCCGAGTCCGCGGCGGCGGTGTGCGTCGTCCTGCCGTCGCTCACGTCCGTCGAAGACGTCGTCCTCGGTCCGCGCGGCCTGGCGGCGTCGGGCGCCGCCGGAGCGACGATCATCCAGATGAGCACCATCTCGCCCGCGCTCACCGAGCGGTTGGCGCGCGAGGTCACGGCCAAGGGCCTCGCGTTCCTCGACTGCCCGATCAGCGGGACGAGTGCGATGGTCGAACGGGGCGAGGGAATCGTCTTCGTCGGCGGCGACCCGAGCGTCTTCGGGCGCTGGCGCCCGGTGCTGGAGACCATCCTGCCGCGTGCCGTCTTCGTCGGCCGCGCCGGCCAGGCGATGGTCCTCAAGCTCGTGGCCAATCTCTTGGTCGCGCTCCACAGCGCGGCGGCCGCCGAGGCCCTCCTGATGGCTCGGAAGGCCGGCCTCGACCTCGAGCTCGTGCTCGACGTCCTGGGCCGGAGCGCGGCGTCGTCGCGGATGCTGGAAGTCCGTGGCCCGCTGGTCGCGCGGGGAGAGTTCCCGCCCCAGATGAAGCTCGACCTCTTCATGAAGGACCTGCACCTCATTCAGGACGCCGCCCGGAGCGTCGGCGCCCCGCTCCCGCTCACCGACGTCGCCGAGCGGCTGTACGCGGCCGCGCTTCAGGCGGGACACGGCGGCGCGGATCTCAGCGTGGTGGTGAAGGCCCTCGAGGCGATGCGGCGGAGCTGACGGCCAGGTCGCGCGTGAGCCGCAGCTCCCCCAGGTGGAGCGCGGCGTGCCGGATGCTCTCCACGAGGGCGTCGCGGCGGGAGATCGTGTGAGGCTGCCCCGTGCCCCAGAGATCATGCGGCGGCACGACGCGCCGGTCGAGCTCTGACGGCGGGAGCGCGGCGAGCGCCGCGTCGACCTCCCGCGAGAGCTGCCGGATCGCGGCGACGAGCTCCCCGGGATCGGCGCCGGCGGCGGCGAACTCCGCCGGCCGGTCGCGCTCGACCTGGCGGCCGCAGCCGAACCCGAGCGCGTACGCGCGGGTGCTTCCCACCACGTGGCTGGCGATGGCGTACGCACTGTTTGCCGCGTCCGTCGCGGGGCGCCAGTTGAGCTGCGCCGCGGTGAGGCCGCCGAGCGCGGCGCAGATCGCGTCGAGGATCCAGCCGAGCTCGCGCGCGTAGGTTTCGATCTCGGCGCGCATCGGCGGCGTCATCTGAACCGCGGCATGACCTCGCGCGCGAAGAGCTCCATCGAGCGACGGATCTTGTCCTGGGGGAGCCCGCCGAAGTTCATCCAGCACAACACGTGACCCACCCCCATCCGGCGCATCGTCTCGATGTGGCCGGCGACGGTGTCGGGCGAGCCGAAGGCGAGCGTCTCGGCGACGAGCCGCTCCCACGTCACGTGCGCGAGCCGCTCGGCCATGGCGCGGAAGCCGGGCTGGAGGCTCGGGTGCGCGTCCTCGATGCGCTCGGGAATCACGAAGCGCCTGAACGACTCCTGGTACCAGAGCTCCGCCGCCTTCGTCTCTTCGAGGGCCCGCGCGTCGGTGTCGGCCACGTAGATCTGACGCGAGACGCCCCAGCGCTCGAGCAGCGCGGCGATCTCGGCGTCGCTCGTGCCCGACTTCTTGAGCGTGTTCACGTACGTGTCACGGTTGGCGAGGAGCTGATCCACCGGGCCGAAGAGGACCGAGTTCAGCATGGGCCAGCCACGGAGCGCCGTGTTCTCGATCCCGTCCTTGGTGACGCACACCTGGTAGAGGGGCGGGTGCGGCCGCTGGACGGGCTTGGGGATCACGCGCACGTCGTGGAACTGGTAGAAGCGGCCCGCGTAGCTGAAGCGTTCCTCGGTCCACGCGCGGCGCATGATCTCGACCACCTCGTCGAAGCGCTCGCGGCTCTCCTCCTGGGGCACCCGATAGCCGGTGAATTCGGCCGGCCGGTTGCCGCGCCCGACGCCCACGTCGAGGCGCCCGTTGGAGAGGATGTCCACGAGCGCCATCTGCTCGGCGAGACGCAGCGGGTGGTGGAACGGCAGGATCGCCGCCGCGAGGCCGATGCGCACGCGCCGGGTGCGCGAGGCGGCGGCGGCCGCGAGCGTCGAGGGATCGACGGAGAGGCCGTAATCGATGAAGTGGTGCTCGGTGAACCACACCTCGTCGAAGCCGAGCGCCTCCGACCACTCGACCTGCTCGAGCTCCCGGTGGATGATGTCGGTGTGCCGATGGGCCGGCGGCGCCTGGAAGAAGTAGAAGGTACCGAAGCGCATCACGCGACTCCGAGATAGCGGGATTTGACCCCATCGTTCGCCATCAGTTCGGCCGGACTTGACGAGTGCACGATCTGGCCACGGCTCAGAATGTGGACCCGATCGGCCACGCGAAGCGCGAGGGGGAGGTTCTGCTCCACGAGGAGGATCGAGAGCCCCTCGGCCTTGAGACGCTCGATGACGCGGCCGACCTCGCGGACCAGCAACGGCGCCAGGCCCTCGGTGGGCTCGTCCATCAACAAGAGCTCCGGGTTGGTCACGAGGGCGCGCGCGATCGCCAGCATTTGCTGCTCGCCTCCGGACAGCTTGCCCGCACGACTCCCCGCCCGCTCGCCCAGGCGCGGAAAGAGGTCCATGACGCGCGCGATCGTCCAGCGGCCGCCGTTCCCCTTGGCGGCCACGGCGAGGTTCTCCAGCACCGTGAGGGACGGAAAGACCCGGCGCCCCTGCGGCACCAGCCCGAGCCCGAGCGCCACCGCGCGGTTCGAGGGCCACGCCGTGATGTCGCGCTCCTTGAAGCGCACCTGGCCCCGGCGCGGCGGCGTGAAGCCGATGATGGAGCGGATCAGCGTCGTCTTGCCCATGCCGTTCCGTCCCAGAATGCCGACGACCTGGCCCTTCTCCATCCGGAGCGAGACGCCCTGAAGCACGTGGCTGTCACCGTAGTAGGTGTGGATGTCGCGCACCTCCAGCATCACGGCGCTCCGAGGTAGATCTCTTGCACCAGGGGGTTCGCCCTGACCTCGTGCGCGAAGCCGTCGGCGACGACTCGTCCGTAGTGCAGGACGGTGATCCGGTCGGTCAGCTCGAACGCGACGTCCATGTCGTGCTCGATGACGAGCAGCGTGATCGCCGGGTCGAGCTTCTTCAGGAGTGCCGTCATCGAGTGCGACTCCGCCGGCGACAGCCCCGCGGTGGGTTCGTCCAGCAGGAGGAGCCGGGGCATGCCGGCGAGCGCGAGCGCGATCTCGAGCTGGCGCTGCTCGCCGTGCGAGAGATTTCGCGCCGCGTCGCCCTCCTTGTCGCCGAGCCCGACGGCGTCGAGCACCCCCCGGGCGCGCTCGAAGAGCGCGGGGTAACGGGTGAGGGCGCGGTGGAGGTGGAGCTTCACCGGTGTCAGCGCCTGGACGGCCAGGAGACAGTTCTCGAGCGCGGTGAGCCGAGGGAAGAGATTGGTGATCTGGTAGGTCCGGGCGAGCCCCAGCGCCGCGCGGCGGTGCGGCGAGAGCCGGGTGACGTCCCGGTCGAAGAGCGCGATCCGCCCGACGGTCGGCCGGGTCTCCCCGCTGATGAGGCTGAACAGGGTCGTCTTGCCCGCGCCGTTCGGGCCGATGATGGCGCGCCGCTCGCCCGGTGCGACCGCGAGGCTCACGCGGTCCAGCGCGCGGAGGCCCCCAAACTCCTTCGAGACATCCGCGAGCCGGAGCGCGAGAGCGGGGGCCTCCCTCATGTCCTCAGCAGTATTTGCACGGCGGGAAGTTCCGGTCGTAGACGGGCTGCTTCAGGAACTCCTCCGGCTTGTACTTCCCGAACTGTGAGACGGCCGGGAACGTCTGGATCACCGTGTTCCACAGCTCGCCGTCCTTTTTCTCCACCTTCCGGACGTAGATGTTCTGGATCGGATTGCCGTAGGCGTCCAGCTTGACGGGTCCCCGCGGCGCGTCGGGGACCTCCACCTTGCGGAGCGCGGCCAGGAATTTCTCGCGGTCTTCGACGTCGCCGCCGATGGACTTGGCCGCGTCGTTGATCCACTGTCCGGTGGTGTAGCAGCTCTCCGAGTAGTAGGACGGGACCTTGCCGTACCTCGCGCGGTACTCCTTCACGAAGCGCCTGTTCACCGGGGTGTCGATGGCGGCGCTGTAGATGAGCGGGCTGATCCCGCCGATGGCCTCGTCACCGAGCGAGGGCAGGACGAACTCGTCGAACGTCGTGCCGCCGCCGAGGAGGGGCAGGCGCGCCTTGAGCCCCGCGTCCGCGTACTGCCTGGGAAACCTGAGGGACGACGCGGCGACCATCAGGGCGAAGACCGCGTCGGCGTCCCGACGGACCTGGGAGAGATAGGGCGCGAAGTCGGTGGTGCCGAGCGGCGGCCAGAGCTTCTGGATGATCTGCCCGCCGGCCTCCTCGAAGGTCTTCTGAAACCCGCCGACGACCTCCCAGCCGAAGGCGTAGTCGATGCCGATGGTCACGACCCGCTTGTAGCCGAGGGTCTTGACGACCCACTCGCCGAACGGGTGCGACGGCTGGCTCGAAGTCCACCCGGTCCGGACGACCCACCTGGCGGGCTTCCGCTGCGTGAGGTCGTCGGCCGCCATGACCGGGTACAGCATCGGAATCCTGTACTCGTCGACCTTCGGAGCGAGCGCGTAGCCGACGTGGGCAAAGAGCCCACCGGCGAGCACCTGCACCTTGTCGCTCTCGACGAGCTTCCGCAGCTTGGTCAGGGCGACGTTGGGCTGGCCCTGGGTGTCCTCGACGATCACCTCCACCTTCCGGCCGGCGATAATGTGGCCATGCTCCTCCAGCCACATCGTCAGACCGTTCACCATGTCCTTGCCGACCTGGGCGGCGCCGCCCGTCATCGGGGCGAGGAAGCCGATCTTGATCGGCCCCTTCTGCGCCCACGCCGCTCCGGGCCCCCACGTCGCGACCAGGACCAGCGCGGCCAGGATGGAGCCGATCACCTTCCCGCCCATGCGCGTTCTCCTTTCGTCCATTGCCTCAAGGCTCCCACGATTCCCTCGGGCGCGTACACGATCGTGCCGATGTACACCGCGCCCAGAATCAGGAGCCATCGCTGTGTGTAGACGGACACGAGGTTCTTCAGGAACACGATGAGGCCCGCTCCCAGCGCGGGGCCGAGCAGCGTCCCGCGGCCGCCCAGGGCGACCATCAGGAGGATTTCCACCGAGGTGGACAGCTCCAAGTCCGCCGGGCTCACGAAGCCGTTGTCGTACGCCCACAGCACGCCGGCGAACCCGCCCACGCCGCCGGCGATGATGAAGCCGATGTACTTGTGGAGCCACACGTGATAGCCGAGCGTCCGCATGCGGGATTCGCTCTCGCGGATCCCCACGAGGGTCGCTCCGAACGGGGACCGGACGATCCCCCGGAGGACCCCGAAGGCGACGAGGAACGCCGTGAACACCAGGTAGTAGAAGGGAATGGCGTGGGCGAAGGACCAGGGCAGGCCGAGGTCCGGGCGGGGGACTCCGGAGATGCCGTTGTCGCCCTGTGTCAGCGACACCCATCGGTGGGCGAGGCCCCACACGACCATGCCGAGGGCCAGTGTGATCATGAGGAAGTAAACGCCCGTGGCACGCAGGGCCACCAGGCCGAAGACGGCGGCGACGGCCGTCGCGAGCAGCACGCCGACGGTCAGGGTGACCCAGAAACCGGCCCCGTGCCGCGTCGCCAGGATGCCGACGCTGTACGCGCCGAGACCCAGGTAGGCGGCGTGACCCAGCGAGGCCAGGCCGATGTACCCAAGGACGACGTCCAGGCTCATGGCCAGGATCGCGTAGATCACGGCCTGCGTGAGCAGTGCCTGCAGGAACGACGAGACGAACGGCGGGGAGACGGCCAGCAGCCCGAAGACGATGGCGATCGCGATTCGTGGCGTACCGGGCGCCAGCGCGCGTCGCGTCACGCGCGGCCGAAGAGCCCCGTCGGCCGCACCGCCAGGATCGCGGCCATCGGGGCGAACAGGGTGAAGTAGGACAGCTCGGGAAAGAGCGCCTTGCCGAAGTTGTCGAGGAGGCCGACCATGAGGCTTCCGATCAAGGCCCCCTTGAGGCTGCCCATGCCGCCGACGATGACGACGACGAAGGCGTACGGCAGGATCTCGAAGTCGGCGCCCGGATAGACGCCCACGAAGCCCCCCGCCACGGCCCCGGCCAGCGCCGCCAGCGTGGCGCCCAGCGCGAACACGGCCATCGAGATGAGATAGACATTGATCCCGACTCCCCGCGCCATCTCGGGATCGTCCACGGTCGCCCGCATCATCGCGCCGATTCGGGTCCGTTCGAGAACGAGCCACAGGACCACGGCCACGAGCGCGGCGACGGCGACGATGAAGATGCGGTAGACGGGGAAGTAGAGCTGCCCGACCGTGTACGCGCCGGAGAGGACCGCCGGGACCGGGATCGTGTACGGGTCGCCGCCCCAGATGAGGAGCGCGAGGTCCTGAAAGATCAGGGCGAACCCCATCGTCGTCAGGACCTGCCCCAACTCCTGACCGCTCAAGCGTTTGAGGAACGCGTTCCACTCCCCGATGCCGACCGCCGCGATGGCCAGGGCGCCCAACAGCACGGCGAGGACGAAGTTGCCGCCGCGCCAGATGACCGTCAGCGCGACGTAGCCTCCGAGCAGGTAGTACGAGCCGTGGGTCATGTTCACGATCCGCATCATGCCGAAGATGAGCGAGAGGCCTCCCGCGAGCAGGAACAACAGGGCCCCGTAGGACACGCCGTTGAAGAGCTGGCTGATCCAGAAGTCCACGACGGGCGTCAGGCGAGGCCGAGGAACCGGAGTGAGTTTCCTCCGAGGACGCGCGCCTGGTCCGCCTTCGACAGCCGCGCCTGCTTCGTGATGATGTCGCGCGGGCGCGCGTAACCCATGTCGAAACAGAAGTCGCTGCCCAACATGACGCGATCCGCTCCGACCGTCGCGATGAGGTAGCGGAGCGCGTCCGCCGAGTGGCTGATCGTGTCGTAGGTGAAGCGCCGGAGATAGCGCTCGAAGGACTGGCGCGCGCGGTCACGCGCCTCGGGCCGCACGCGCTGGCCATGGCGGAGCCGGCCGACGAGGTAGGGGAGCGCGCCCCCCGCGTGGGGCAGGCACACCCGGAGCTTCGGGTGGCGGTCGAGGACGCCTCCGAAGACGAGGTGGGCCGCCGCGATCGCCGTGTCGAACGGATTGCCGAGAAGGTTGTGCAGATAGAAGGGCCTGAGGCGCTCGCCACCCACGACCGCGATGGGGTGGAGGAGCACCGGGAGCCCCAGCCCTTCGCAGCGCGCGAAGATCGGCGCGAACGCGGGGTCGGAGAGCTCGCGCCCGTTCACGTTGGTCCCGAGGTAGACGGCGCGGATCCCCTTCAGCGTGGCGACGCGCTCGAGCTCGGCCTGGGCGTGGGCGGGCTCCTGCATGGGCAGCGTCGCGCAGCCGACGAACCGGTCGGGGTAGACCCTGTGGGCCTCCGCCATCGCGTCGTTGACGGCCTCCGCCGCGCGCCGCGCGACGTCGCCGCGGGCCCAGTAGACCATCGGCGTCGTCAGGGAGAGCGCGTGGACTTGCACGCCGGCCCGGTCCATCGCGCGCACGCGGCGGTCGAGGTCCCAGTAGGTGACGTCGAGGGGTGGGCCCGTGATGGAGCCCGCGGCGATCGCCGGGCCCTTCGGGTTCGACCGGTCCACGCGCGCGCCAAAGGGTGCGCCGTGCTCCTCGATGACTCGCAAAAAGCTCTCGGGGAAGAAGTGCGCGTGGATGTCAACCGCCGGGGGCAGCGCCACGGCTGGTGATTGTACTATAGGCCCACGTCGACCTGGCCCCCGAGGAGGCTCCCGTGAGACTGCCGCACGAGCGCTTCGACTACTCGCCCATCCATACCCGGCGCCCGTGGAAGCTTCCCAAGGGCGCGCGCATCGCCGTGTGGACCATCGTCAACATCGAAGAGTGGGACATCGAAAAGCCGATGGCCCGCCAGTACCTGACGGCGCCGCAGGGAGTCACCACCGTACCCGACGTCCCCAACTGGGCGTGGCACGAGTACGGCATGCGCGTCGGCTTCTGGCGGATGCTCGAGGCGCTCGGCCGGCGCAAGATCCGGGCGACGACGTCCATCAACGCCAACGTGGTCCGCGCGTACGAGCCGGTGGCGCGCGCCATGCTGGACGCGGGCTGGGAGTTCATGGGGCACGGTGTCAGGCAGGGCGCGATGCACCTGCTCCCCGACCAGCGCGCCGTCGTCCGCGAGTCGCTGAAGCTGCTCCGCGACTTCACCGGCAAGGAGCCGAAGGGCTGGCTCGGCCCCGGGCTCACGGAGACGTGGGAGACGCTCGACATCCTCGCCGAGGAGGGGATCCTGTACGTCTCGGACTGGGTCAACGACGATCAGCCCTACGAGATCCGGACCTCGGCGGGCCCGCTCGTGTCGGTGCCGTACACGCTCGAGCTGAACGACATCCCGATGATGGTCATCCAGCACCACGAGTCGCGCTACTGGCAGGAGCGCGTGCGTGACCAGTTCGACCGGCTCTATCTCGAGGGCGCGCGGAATCCGCGCGTGATGGCGATCGCCGTCCACCCGTACATCCACGGCGTCCCGCACCGGATCAAGTACTTCGAGGCGGCGTACGACTACATCACGAAGCACAAGGGCGTGTGGATGACGACGGGTGAGGAGATCTACGAGTGGTACAGGCGCGGCGTCCACGAGCGTCCTGTTCGAGCGCCGGCTCCGCCGGCGCAACCGGTTCGCGGGCCAGGCCGTCGCCGGTGACCGGTGGGGGGTGTCGGGGAGGAGCGGCGAGACTCCCTCCTTGCACCGTCCCCATTGGCCAGGCCCGCCAGGTTGCCGTCACCCGCGAACGTCCAGCCCTCCGACGTGGGCGTGACTACCACCTTGCCGATGCCAAGGGCGCGCATGGCCGCCCGAGTCTGCGCGGCGTCGATTGTCTGCGGGTGAGACTTGGCGTAGCCGCCGAGCGCGGGTCCGTGGTGCTTGCGCAACTGCTCGGCCCGTTCAAGTAGCATCCGCTCGAAGGCTTCCTCGTCGGCCTGGACGATCGCGCCGTCCGACGCCAGGCGCACGCGTAGGGCGTCCAGTTCCGCCCGCCGCGTCTTTAGCCGGAGCCCGACATCGGCACCGGCCTCCATGTTGTCCAGTAGCCGCTCGATGGCGGCCTCCAATTTCTTCTCCTCGCGTTCGAGGTTAGCCCGCACGTCCACCGAGAGCGCCTGCTCCTGGCGCCAGCGCTCGGTGCGCTCCTGGATCAGCGCCCAGGCCGTCGCGGGGTCCTTGACCACCTTGTGCAGCGCTCGGCGGCTCCGGCCAAGACGATCTTTTCACAAGCATGCTCCACTCTACGGGTATGGAGCACGTAACCGGGGTCCGGGTGCATCGGCCAGGGTCAGCGCCGAGGCATGCCGAGGTATTGGCGCGGGCGTGATCGTGCGTCCTGGTGGCTCCAAATATCTAGCTGTCACAAAAAAGGCCCCCCGCACGCCGATGTTAAGGCGCCGTGTTAGGCTCGTCGCGCGGGTGATTCAGTAGGGAGGTGACGCCCCCGATGCGCAAGTCCAAGAACCCTACGAGTCGGTCCATTGCCGTCGAGTTTGACGGTAAGAGCTACTCGGCGACATACTCTGTGGACTCGAAGGTTGTGAGTGTTGAGTGCCCCCTACGGTTCGCGTTCTACGCAGATCGGCGGGTTCATCGCTGAATCTGTCGCACGGTTGCTCGTCCGCGAAATCCTAGCCGATGCGAAATCCCGCAGAAAGCTGTAGCTCGACGGCGGCCCTTCCTCCACACCGACGAAGGTGACGCTGTGAGAGGGATTATTGCGCTGATGGTAGCCACAGTAGCGATCAGCGCGTGCAGCGAGCAGCACCCCAAGGACAAGTACGAGTTCATCGAGTTCCTTCGTGTCGAAGGGGTGTGTTTCGAGAACCACGTCCGCGAGCCCGCGAAGTACACCGGCGAGCTTGTCCACTGGCGTAACGTCACCGAGCGGCGGGATTTGCGTTACGGCCATGTTAATCGCCTGGACTCGGTTCTGGCTGACACGATGCGAGAGATTAAGAATCCGCACAAGTACTTCCCGCCGTTCAGCGTCCAATTCAATGATTTGACCGCACAGGACATCACGGGCGACGCGCTGAAACTCTCTGGACTGTCCGGCCATAGTGAGCAGTCGAAAGGATACCAGTCGACGTGCACGCTGAAGGTGCTGAAGCGGTTGAACTACTTTCCGCCCGCGTCAGAGCGGTGAGCACCCCCGGCCTGGACGAGCACCGGGGCGCGCGCTACTGGATCACCTCATCCGCACGCACCAGCACCGACTGCGGAATCGTGAGGCCGAGCGCCTTGGCGGTCCTCGCATTGATTGTCAACTCGTAGACCGTCGCTTGCTCCAGTGGGAGCTGTGCCGGACTCGCCCCCTTGAGGACCCGATCGATGTAAGCTGCCACTCGCTTTGAAAGCACGGAGATGATGCTACCGTATGCCATCAGGCCGCCATCGGTCGCCTGCTCGCGCCATTCATACATCGCGGGTAGCCGATGCTTCGCCGCAAGCCCAATGATCCGCTTGCTGTCCCGGGTCAAAATGGGGCTCGCGAGGATGAGAAGGCCGTCCGCGCGCTCGCTGGCGATCCTCGCGAATGCGCGCTCGTAATCAGCATCGCGAACCCTGACCACGAGGAGCGTGATACCGAGCCCCGCGGCGGCCTTCTCTGCCTCTCGCAGTTGCGCCTGAAAAGCTTCCCCCTCGGGGGCGAGGACTGCGATTCGTGCAGCCTGAGGGACCATTTCCTTGAGGAGTTCCAAGCTCTTATCGGCGAGGCGGGTCTGCGAGACCACGACCCCGGTGATGTTTCCTCCAGGCTGCGCTAGGCTCGCGACATACCCCAGTTCCACCGGAGCGAGGCCAATCATGACGATGGGGATCGTCTTCGTCGCGTCCTTTGCTGCGCGGATGGCATCGGCGACAGCGAAAATGATGTCCGGGCGGAGCCGGACCAACTCTTGGGCCAGCCCGGGGAGTCGATCGGGCCTGCCGTCTGCGAAGCGACGTTCGATGACGAGGTTCTGACCCTCGACGTAACCGAGTTCCCTAAGCGCTAAGGGAACCAAATTGGGTGACGTCGCAACCGAGGGGGCAGGGACCGCGGCGGGCGAAAGAATGCCCAGGCGATATACCTTCCCCGCCGTCTGCGCCTCGGCGGCGGGCGGTTCGAGAATGAGACCGACCGCGAGAATGACCGCAAGTCCTATCCGCCGCATGGGCACCTCGGTTTGGGGACGACTGGCGGGAGTCTAGCCGAACGCCACTATGCGCACCAGCGCCCCGGCCGGGACTGCACCGGGGCGCGCGCTATTCGATCACGTGATCCGCCCGCCCCAGCACCGACGGCGGGATCGTGAGGCCGAGTGCTTTCGCGGTCTTGAGATTGATCACCAACTCGAACTTCGTCGGCTGCTCGACGGGAAGGTCAGCGGGCTTCGCGCCCTTGAGGATCTTGTCAACGTACACCGCGGCGCGGTGGTAGAGCGCCGGCAAGCTAGCCCCGTAGGCTATGAGGATACCGTCCTCGGCAAACTCGCGTGCAAAGCCCATGGCCGGCATCCGGTTCGCGAGCGCAATATCGGCGATACGGCGTCGTTCGGCGAGGAACAGCCCGTCGCTGGAGATGAAGAGAGCGGCGGCCGACGCTCGCCCCATCCCGCTGAACGTCTTGTCGAATTCCGTGGTGGAGGGAACTCTCAGAACTTTCAGGCGGACGCCGAGTGATCGGGCCGCGGCTTCAGTTTCCCTCAGCTGCCGGGAGGCGTTAGGGTTCGTCGGGTTCACAAGGACCGTCAACTCGGCAATTTCCGGGGCAACCGTCTTGAGCAGCTCCAAGCGCTTTCCCGCAAGCTCGGGCGCTATGAGGGACACACCGGTAACGTTCCGGCCGGGGCGGGCGAGGCTGTCGACAAACTGGTTTCCGACGGGGTCGCCGCTACTCGTCATCACGATAGGAATCGTGTGCGTGGCGTCCACGAGCGCCTTGACCAGTGGATCACTCGCTCCGACGAGCAGGTCCGGCTTCATCCGCAGCAGGGCGGCGGCGAGGTCGGGGCCCCGTTCCGTCCGCCCTTCCGCACAACGATACTCGACAAAAATGTTCCTGCCGTCGACGTAACCGAGCTCGCGCAGCCCCTCACCGAACGCTCGCGCCAACTTCGTGGTGTTGCAGAGAAAGCCGACGAGCGGTCGTCGCGTGGTCTGCTGGGCCTCGGCGGCGAGTGGCGCAAGACTGAGACCGACAGCGAGAATGACCGCGAGCCCGGTCAGCCGCATGCTGCCGGGAGTCTAGCCAAACGCCGCGACGCGCACAACCGCTCCGGCCGGGACTGCTGGGGCGAATCCGGGCGCTCGCGGACAAACGAAAGGCCCCGGCGCGAATTGGTCTGCGCTCGGGGCCTCGTGCTACCCGTGCGCCAGCGTGGGACTACGCGGCCAGGGCCAGGACCCCCTCGAACCTGATGGTCAGGTCAGGCATGGTGCAATCAGGTACTCGGGGGGAGCGGCGCCGCTCCCCCGACACGACTAGACGCGCGTCGGAGAAACCGCTGTTCGAGCGCCGGCTTTTGCCGGCGCAATCGATCCGGGGGGAGGTTTCGGAAAGGGGGGCGAAGCCCCCCTCCGAGTGAACTAGACGCGCGCCTGGACCCAGTCCCACAGCCGTCCCGCGCGCTCCACGAGGGAGTCGAGGTCTTCGGCGAGCACGTGCCGCGCGGCCACGAGCGCCAGCGCCGCCGCGCGGGCCTTCTCGAGGTACGCCGCGCGCGATGGGTAGCGCTCCTC
>MNCR01000090.1:6447-30016 GCA_001914535.1 Candidatus Rokubacteria bacterium 13_2_20CM_69_15_1 | reverse complement strand
GTCGCGAAGGCGGAGCATAAGGAGGACGCGCTCGCGGGGCTGGAGCGCTGGAAAGCGCGTCATCCGGAGGTCGCGGGGCGGCTGCAGGTGGACGACGTCCTCGTCGACTCGATGCGTGGCCGCTCGAGCACGTGGACGCGCATCCGAGTCAACCTGCGTCACGTGCCCGAGGGCGAGCGCCCTGCCGAGGAACCGCCCGATCCCGACTACGATCCCTGGCGCGGCTCGGGAGTCGCCCGGCGCGGGTCGCGCGCGCCAAAGACGCGCTCCAGCTCGTAGGCCGGCGTGACCTCCAGCTGATCGTAGCGGCAGTCGTGCGGGCGCTTGTCGGGGCGCCAGCGCACGAAGTGCGCGGCGTGGCGGAACCGCGTCCCCTGCATGTGGTCGTACGCGACCTCGCAGACGCGCTCGGGCCGGAGCGGCTCCCAGCTCAGGTCCTTGCCGCGGTTCCAGCGGCTCGTTGCGCCGGGCCGGCGTTGCTCCTTCGCGTTCGCGTCTTCGTGCGCCTCGGCCCAGCCACGCCAGGGATGGCCCTCGAGCGCGTTCTCTCGGAGCGGCGCCAGGTCGGCGACGAGCCGCTTGCGCATCGCGCTGGTGAACGCGGCGGTGACGCCGACGTGGTGTAGCGTGCCATCCTCGTCGTAGAGGCCGAGCAGGAGCGAGCCGACCATCGTGCCCGCGCCGGTCTTGTGCCAGCGGAAGCCGGCGATCACGCAGTCGGCGGAGCGCGCGTGTTTCACCTTGATCATCGTGCGCTCGCCGGCGCGGTAGGGGGCGTCCAGACGCTTGGCCATGACACCGTCGAGCCCGGCGCCCTCGAAGCGACGGAACCAGTCTTCCGCGAGGGCGCGATCGCGCGTGGCCGGCGACAGGTGCACCGGCGGTGGAGCGTTGGCCAGCACCTGCTCGAGCCGTTCGCGCCGCACCGCGAGCGGCGCCTCGCGCAGGTCCTCGTCGCCCACGGCGAGCAGGTCCCAGGCCACGAACGACGCCGGCGTCTGCGCGGCCAGGAGCTTCACCCGCGACGCGGCCGGATGGATGCGGAGCAGCAGCGCCTCGAAGTCGAGCCCGCCGGCGCCGACGATGACGATCTCACCGTCGACGACGCAGCGCTCGGGCAGCGTCGCGGCGAGGGGTGCGACGAGCTCGGGGAAGTAGCGATTCATCGGCTTCTCGTCGCGGCTCTGCAGCACGATCTCGTCGCCGTCGCGAAACAGCAACGTCCGAAAGCCGTCCCACTTGGGCTCGAACTGCCAGCCGTCGCCGCCCGGCAAGGCGTCCGCGGCCTTGGAGAGCATGGGCGGGAGCGGCGGATCGAAGGGCAGGCGCACGGCCCAATCCTAACGCCTGGTGGCGAGAGCCGCTGGAGGGCCCGTCGGCGGCGCGCCCCTCGGCTAGGCGCTTGGCAGCGGCCGGCCGCCCCAGCGCTCCAGCGTCGCGAACTCCGCCACCGTCTTGCGCTTGAGCTTCGTGAGCGCCCGCAGCGGGCGCCCGAAGGGCATGACGGCGGCCACGGCCATGTGGCGCGGGAGGCCGAGCAGCTCCTGGACTTTCGGTTCCTGGGCCACGGCGAGCGTCGTGATCGTCCCGCCGTAGCCTTCGTGACGCGCGGCCATGAGGATGTTCCAGGTGAACGGGTAGATCGAGGCGCCGCTGATCACGCCGACGCGAGTGAGCAACTGGTCCATCGACGCCACGACCTTGAGGTCGACGCAGACGACGAGGACGACCGGCGCCTTCACGAACGGCTCGGTGAGCCGGGCCGGCGGCGACATGCGCTCGATGGTCACGGCGTCCACAACGGTGGGGTCGATCGTGTTCCAGGGGTTCTCGCCGGCCTGGACCTGCGCGGCGTAGCGCTTGGCGGCGGGCGCGGAGCAGTCGGAGAGCGCCTTGCGGGTCGCGGGATCACGGACGACGATGACGCGCCAGCCCTGGCGGTTGCCGCCGCTGGGCGCGAAGCGCGCGTGGTCCAGGATCTTGAACAGCACCGCGTCGGGCACCGGCTCGGCGGTAAACTCGCGCACGGCGAACGTCGTCCGCATCACCTCGTAGAGCTCCATGACCGCCTCCTCTACGTCGCCTTTCGCCGCGCGTCGCCCGCCGCCCGCCAGAGATACCACGCGGCCACCGAGCGGTACGGCTTCCAGCGCTCGCCGAACACGCGGAGCGCCTTCGGCGTTGGCTGCGTGCGGCGGCCGTAGGCGTGGCGGAAGCCCTCGCGCACGCCGAAGTCGTCTACCGGTAAGACGTCGAGCCGCCCGAGCGCGAAGATGAGCAGCATCTCCACCGTCCAGCGGCCCACGCCGTGGATCCGCGTCAGCCGCTCGATCATCTCCTCGTCACTGAGCCGCCGGCAGGCGCGCCGCGTCGGCACCATGCCCTTGACGGCGTGCCCGGCGATGTCCTTGATGGCGCGCACCTTGGCGCGCGAGAAGCCCGCGCGGCGGAGGGTGGCCGCGTGCGCCGCGAGCACCGCGGCTGGTGCGGGGAAGCGCCGCTCAGGGAACAAAGCGACGAAGCGACCCAGGATCGTCTCGGCGGCGCGGCCGTTCAGCTGCTGATGGGCGATGGCGCGCACCAGTGTCTCGTACGGTGAGCGCCCGTGAGGCTCGAGCCGGCACGGGCCGTGCCGGCGGATGAGCCGACGCATCACGGGATCGCGCGCGAGGTGCCGGCGGGCCGCGGCGGTGCCCGTATAGGCTACGACGTCTGGATCGCGGAGAGGCGCCAGGCCTTGGGGCCGACCGGGCGCGTGAAGGTCCAGTACTCCTCGACGTCCTGTGGCGTCCTTGACCCGTCGACGAGGTTCCTGGTCGTGTCGTCGAGCGTGTAGTCGACGAGGGACGCGGCAACGTACACCGTCGCCCAGTCCTGGCCGCTCTCCTGCCACGCCTCCGTCACCTCGGCGCGCTTGAACTGGATCTGCTCGACCCGGTTCGTCTGGCGCGCGCCCCGGAGCCGGTCGCACTGAGCCTGGAGCCGCGCGTACTCCTGCGGCGTGAGCCGGTCGTTGAGGGCGCTCATGTCGCGTCGCCCGATTCCCTCCTGGACGTCGACGAACACGCGCTGTGCCCACAGGGCGAAGGCCGCGGGGTCGAAGCCAGGATCCATCTGGCGGATGTGGGCGATCCCGCGCTCGAGGTCGGAGGACGTGGCGAGCGCCTCCACCGCGGTCGCCCCGCTCGACCATTTCTGACTCTCGTCGCCGGCTCCGTAGGCGCTCGCCCCGGCGCCCGCGTACGCCGGCTCGGGCGCGGTGTGCCGCCCGCGGAAGGCGCGCAGCAGGAGGAAGATGCCGCCGCCGATGAGCAGGATCTCGAGGAGCCCGACGCCCCCGCCGAGGCCGTAGCCCATGCCGCCGAACAGGAGCGAACCGATGAGCCCGCCGAGCGCGAACCCGGCGATGCCGGTCATGAGGCCGCCGAAGATTCCCGGTCGCGGCTGGGACGGCGCGGTCTGGGCGGACGGACGCGCGGGGCTCATCGGGTTCGCGGGCGCAACAGGCGAGGGCCGCGCCGGGGCCGAGTAGGAGCGCGAACCGCGGCTGCCGCCGCCTCCTGCGCGCGCCCACACTGTCCCGGTGTCGACGAGCAGCAGCGAAACGAGCGCCAGGCCGAGCAGTGTCAGAAGGGCTCGAGACTTCATGGGCCGCACCTCCGCCCCCATTCTACGCCTATGCGGTCGCACCACGCTTTTTCGGAACCAGTGTGGGGCGAGCAGAGTTATTTGTCCGTCGTCCGCGTGCCAGCAGGGATCAAACCCACGGGGTGAGCCGAGGGACAGGGCTCGGCGGGAGGGACGCTATGCGCACCCAGAAACTCCTTGGCGCCGGCTTGTTCGTTGTCTTGGTGGTCGGCGTCGCTGCGGCGGAGAAGATCAGGATCCTGGACAAGTGCGATCCGACTGATCCCACATGGGCGTCCGTCGGTGGCTGCCTGCGCGAGGAAGGGGACGTCACCCTGGACGAGTTCAACGCTCTGCTCGTTTCTCCACTCTCGCTGGCGACCGTCGGCCATCCGTCGTGGCGCAACGAGCCCTCGTACCTCAGGATCGAGCCCGGTGAGGCCGTGCGCGTGAGGAACGAGGGCGGCAGAGGTCACACCTTTACCGAGGTGGCGACCTTCGGCGGAGGGCGGGTTCCTCCGCTCAGCCGCGGATTGACGCCCGCTCCGGAGTGCGCCCTCGCCCCCGGCGCCGTCGACCCCACTGCGGTGGCGCCGGGCGCCACCTTGAAAGTCACCGAGCTGGGGGCCGGCCTTCACCGCTTCCAGTGCTGCATCCACCCGTGGATGCGTGCGGCGATCAGGGTAACGGCGGAGGCCGAATAGGCTCGCCCTCGAGCTTGGGCAAACCGGCCGCAACGCGGACGACCGCCTGCCGCCACCGCTGCTTGCCGTCGAGGCTCGCTGGGGTCTCCGAGCGCAGGTGATGCTCGACCTGCTCTCGGGACAGGCTGAGCGTGGTCGCGCCGGTCACGATGATCACGCTATCGACGACGGGGTAGCGGTCGAAGGCGCGGATGGCCGTGGCCGCGGCGAGGGTCCGTGCGTCGACCGGCAGCGTCGGCGCCAGGGTCACCGTGAGCGCGGTCCCCTCAAGCGCCAGAGACTCTATCAGACGTCTCATGCGATGTCTCCTCGGGCGTCTCCTCGTCCAGCTGTCCGAGCATGAGATCGAGGACACGGACGAGTCGGGGATCGAACGTTCGCCCCGATTCGTCGCGGACGTAGCTGCGCACGTCGGCGTTGGGGATGGCCTTCTTGTAGGCGCGGCGTGAGGTCATGGCGTCGAACACGTCGGCCACGCAGGCCAGGCGGCTGACCGGATGCTGCACCCAGCCGGCGGGAACAGATGGATAGCCCCGCATGTCGAAGCGTAGGTGGTGCTCGAAGGCGACGATCATCGGCAGACGGTTCGAGCCCGCCAGGCGGCTCAGGAGATCCGCACCGAGGACGGGGTGACGTCGCATGATCCCCCATTCCGCTTCGTCGAGCGGGCCCGGCTTCCGTAGGATTTCGAGCGGGATCGCGATCTTGCCGACGTCGTGGAGCATGCCGGCCATGGCGACCTCACGGAGGAGGGGTTCCGGCAGGCCGATCACGAGCCCGAGGCCGATCGAGATGACCGCCACGTTCACCGAGTGATAGAGGGTGTACTCGTCGTAGGACTTGATGCTCGCCAGCCGGAGCACGAGCGCCGGGCTTTGGAGGACCTCTTCCAGGAGCGTCGAGGTGAAGACGCGGAGCGTCCCGATCTGCTCCACGGCGAGGGGGGCGCGAGCGCGGACGGTCGCCTGGATGTCGCGGAGTGCGTCGATGGAACCGTAGTACGCGCGTCGGGCCGTCGCTTCGCCGCTCTGTTGCTCGGGCTGGACCGGCGGACCCAGGGCCACGTGCGTCAACCCCTTGCGAGACGCCCACGACGACGGCTCGCCGCCCACTCCCTCGGTGACGGCCTCGAGGAGCGCGTCCACCTCTCGTGGCTCCACACCCGCGATGAACGAGATGCTCCCGATCTGCCGCTCGTTCTGGCAGACCGCCAGGAACTGTCGGTAGAGGAGGCTCTCTCGGGGGAGGATCCGATCGTCGGCGACGAGCACGTCGCCCAGGAAGCGAAACACGAGCCGGCCGTGCGTGCTCAAGTAGGCGGTCAATGCGTCGTGCAGGGTTTGCTTGGCTTTGACCGTCAGGGCGTGCATCGGTGGATAGAGCGCGGCCGTCCGGAGCACGCCGTGCAAGCACCCGAAGACGTGCGACGCCTGCTCGCTCGGATTACCTGTCATCGACGGCCTCGGGGGAGACGCGAGCCCGCGGCGTCCCGCCGCCCAGGGTCTGCTCGGCCAGATCGCGGACGCGGCGATCGGCGCGCTTCCAGAACCAGGCGCGTCGGCTCACGGTGGCTTTGAGAACGTCGAGCGCCGCCGACGTGCCGATCGCGGCGAGCGCGCGGATCGTGTCGAACTGGACTTCGGCGTCGTCCTCACTCCGGGCGCCTGAGCCCAACAGCACCTTTCGCAGCGCCGAGACGGCGGCGTCGTTGCCGGGGGTGCCGACCGCGCTGATCGCCGCCCGCTTCACCGATGTGTCTGGATCATGCACACGGCGGAGAACCGGTGCTCTCGCGGCTCCCCCGCCGACCTGGATGGCGACACGCACGGCTTCCAGGCGGACCCGCGCGTGCGCGTGCTCCAGCACGGGGACGATGGCCGGGAACGCGGACGCGTGCCCGATCTTGCGGAGCGTATAGAGGGCGTTCCTCACTACGAACCAGCGCTTGTCACCGAGCCGCGACAGCAGCGGGGGGATCGCCGGCACTCCCACCCGCGCGAGCACTTCGCACATCCGTATCCGGACCCGCCGGTGTGGCTCGTCCGCGAGGAGCGCCGTGAACACCTCGACGGCTTCGGGGCCGGCGAGACGCAGATATTCGGGCGCGAATTCCATCGGGCCCGTCGGAGGCTCCCGACGGAGGAGATTCGCGACGAGCGAGACGTGGCTGTGCTCGGCGAGCTTGCGCCGGATCAGCGCGGTCCGGGTCGCCGACTCTCGGGATACCTCGTGCGTGGCGTCGATGGCGACGCTCCGCAACACTCGGAGGGCCAGATCGGCCTGGTCGCCCGCCAGCGCCTCTCGGGCGATCTCCCCCAGCGCCTCGGCGGCGAACCCCGTGTATTCGCCGGGATGGACGCTCCCGATCAGCGCCATGAGCACGTCCGCGCTTCGCGAAAGGAGCGCGTCGGGGCGGCAGGCGTCGATGATCTCCTGCCGCAGCTCGAGTAAGAGCGGGTCTGCCTGCGAGAGCAGGGTGGGTTCGGCCGGAGACGCCGCGGGCTCAGCGCGACGCTCGAGGGTCAACGTGATCGCCTCCAGCAAGCGCAGTCGCTTGCCTTCCTCCCAGGGATACTCGAGCAGCTCCGTCGTCAGCGCGACGAGCCGCTCCCGCGGGACGTGGCGGGCGATCTGCCGCAGCTCGTCCTCGGTGACCTGCGTGAGCAGGTTGAACGCGGTGAGATCGCTCGCCGCGCCGGGCAGGAGGTGGTCGGTGAAGAAGGGCCCCAGGGTGGCGTCGGGGAGGAGCATGAGCGCCTCGAGCGTCGTCCGAGCGCGAACCTCGCGGTCGCCGCTGCCGCGCGCCATCGCGCCGAGCATGATGACCGCCGCGTAGAGGGCATCGACGCGCCCGCCGCGCGAGATCGTCTGGAACCACTCGAGCAACCCGGACCGGTCATACGCCAGGCTCTGGAATCGCTCGTCGACCATCTTGAGGATGGACTCGACGAGCAGCTCCAGGGCGTCCGCGTCCGTCCCACCGAGCATCGCCCCAGAGCCCGCGCCAGAGCCCGACTCCTCTGTACCCGTGCCCCAGCCGAGACCCGAGTGACCGGGCGGCCCCGGGAGACCGCCGAGACCCGGCCCGGCGATGCTCACGTGGACGACGGCTCGGTCGCGGAGGTAGCCGTTCGCGGCGGTGATGGAGGCGAACTGCTTGACCGGCTTGTTGAGGAGCTCCAGCAAGGCCTGGAGCTCCCAGTTCTCGACCGACGGCTCGATGCTGAGCTCGATGATCCCGCGGGACTGCATCTCGAACTGAAGACCCTTGAGCGCCCGGTCCGTGGTGCGGAGCTCTCCGCCCGCCCACGCGAAGCGGTCTCGGCCCAGTCGTATCGGGAAGATCAGGCCCTGGCGGAAGGCGTCGTCCAACGAGCGCCGTAGCCGCTCGATCCACGCCTTCGCGGCATCGCTTTCTGGTGGATAGAGCGCGAGTGACTTCTTGGCGGCCAGGAGGGCGCGCAGGAACACGACGAGGGCCTGCTGATTGGACATCCTCCAGAGCCTTCTCGTTCCAGTGTACTGAAGCTCACGTGGCGCTCAAAGAACTCTGATGATCCGGGAATTCTTTCCGAGTATTTGCCGCCTTGCGCCGCTCGAGGATTGAGGCCATGATCAAACGTCACACAGGAGGCCCGACGCATGAGCCAGTCCTCGCGTCCAGTGGTCCAGGTCGTCACGCCAGAGCCGGTCGTCGAGGGCGCTGGCGTTCATCTTCGGCGGAGCATCGGCACTCGAAAGCTCGACCATCTCGACCCCTTCTTGCTCCTCGACCACTTCGAGTCGGTCAATCCGGCCGACTACGAGGCCGGGTTCCCGTATCACCCCCATCGAGGAATCGAAACGGTGACGATCGTCCGCAAAGGCGAAGTGCGGCACGGCGACTCGCTGGGGCACCGTGGGGCGATCGGTGCCGGTGATATCCAGTGGATGACGTCGGGAAGCGGCATCCTCCACGAGGAAATGCCTCAGCGACGTCCCGAGGGGATTGCGGGGTTACAGCTGTGGCTGAATCTGCCGGCGCGCGAAAAGATGAGCCCGCCGAAGTACCGCGATCTGCAGGGAACTGCCCTCACGGAGACGGCCACGGACGAAGGGGCGAGGGTTCGGGTCATCGCCGGTACGGCGGACGGCGGGCGGCTCGTGGGGCCGGTCGACGGCCTGGCCGTCGCGCCGAAGTTCGTGGACGTGACGCTGCCACCCGGCACGACGTTCCGCGAGACGGTGCCACGGAGCCACACTGCGTTCGCGTACGTCGACCAGGGTGTCGTGCGCTTCGGGCCGGAGCAGACCCCGGCTCACGCGCCCGCTCTGGTCGTCTTCGGTGACGGCGACCTCGTGGAGGCCTCCGCCGGCCCAGGCGGCGGGCGCTTCCTGCTCGCGGCCGCGCGGCCGCTTCACGAGCCGATCGCGCGCTACGGGCCGTTCGTCATGAACACGCGCGCCGAGATCGAGCAGACGCTCGACGATCTTCGGACCGGCAAGTTCATCCGCCAGGCGCCGCGCGACGAGTGACGTCAACGCCACTCAGCCCGCGGTGACCAGCGCGGTCATGCGCTCGCGCGTCGCAGCGTCCGGGAGCTTGCCGAGCCCCGCGTTCATGTTGTCGACGAGGTGCTGCGGCCGGCTCGTCCCCGGAATCACGCAGGTCACTGCCGGGTGCGCCAGGATCCATTTCAGGAAGAACTGGGCCCAGCTCTCGCAGTCGAACTCGGCGGCCCATGTCGGCAGCGTCTGGCCGCGGACTCGCTGGAACAGCCCGCCCTCGGAGAACGGCCGGTTCACGAGCACGGCGACCTGACGGTCGCGGGCGAGGGGCAGGATGCGGCGCTCGGCCTCGCGCT
Organism: Candidatus Rokubacteria bacterium 13_2_20CM_69_15_1; assembly: GCA_001914535.1. GTDB lineage: Bacteria > Methylomirabilota > Methylomirabilia > Rokubacteriales > CSP1-6 > 20CM-2-70-11. Next base: position 20,841 of record MNCR01000090.1, on the reverse strand, counting down.
CGCCGAGTGAGTAGTTGACCTGGACGAAGTCCAGCGCCTCGCCGCGGAGCACCTCCTCCAGCTCGTCGTAGGCGCTCGACGTGTAATGCGTGACGCCGAGGTAACGGATGCGGCCTGCCTGCTTCCAGTCTCTGAGCGTGCGAAGGTGCGTTCGCCAGTCGAGCAGGTTGTGGATCTGCATCAGGTCGATACGTCGGGTACGTAGCCGTCGGAGCGACTGCTCCATCTGCGACACCCCGGCGTCGCGTCCGCGCGTCCAGACTTTGGTGGCGAGGAAGAGCTTGTCGGTGATCGCGAGGTCCGTGGCGAGGTCGCCGACCACCGACTCGGCGGCGCCGTACATCGGCGAGGAGTCGACCACACGTCCGCCCAGACCGACGAACTGCCGCAGGACCTCCTTGAGCGGCGCGCGCTCCGCCGCGGAAGCGCCCACGTCGAAGGTTCGCCACGTGCCGACCCCGACCGTGGAAATCCGCTCGCCGCTCGACGGAATGGGAGACTGTCGGATCGCGGACGCGGCGCCGGCGCGTGCGGGCCCCGCGGCCGCCGCCGCCACCATCAGCCGAAGCACCGCGCGCCGCGAGAGCGGCCCGCCCCGACGCTCATGCTGCATCCCTCAACCCGCCAGCTCGGCGCCGAGCGCGATCTCGCGCGGCCCCACCGCCGGGCTCAGGCTCAGAATGCGCTCGGGCACGGCGAGGCCGGGCGTCGCGTAGAGCCGCCGCACGTCGGCGAGGCCGTCGGCGCCCTGGGTGAACTCGGCCGCCTCGTCGACCAGCGCCAGTCCCGTGTCGAGCTCGGCCTGCATCAGCCCCCAGACATCCCACAGCAATAGCTCCATCTTGTTCAGGGCGGCGAGGTCCTGGATTACGTGACCGCGCACGAACCCGATCCCGCGCGGCTGCGGGAGGTCGGGCACCAGCCCGAACGTCTTGGGATCGGCCACGCCCGTTCGACACAACTGCCAGGCGCGGCCGCCGACGATGAACTGGTCGCGCGGGACGTCGAACGGATCGAAGCCGATCCGGTAGTGCGCGACGTGCCGCTCGCTGAGCCCGGGGTCGACGAGCCGCCAGCGCGCCTGGCCGCTGTCCCACCACTCGACGATCTCGTGGTCGACGTGGAAGTCCGGGACGAAGTAGCGTGCGAAGCCGACCCGGGCCGGGACCGGGATCCTGTGATGGCGCGCCATCGCGCAGAGCAGCACGGTGAAGTCGCGACAGCAGCCGATCAGTCACCGCTCTGGCGGCCGGGCCTCGCCGAGCGGGCGCGGGTCCAGCGCGGCCAGCCGCGCCAGCATCGCGCGCACACGGCGCGTGTCGATCTCGGGAAGGCGATCCTTCGGTGGGCGCCAGCCGAGGATCGTCTCGTCGGCCATGTAGTGGAAGACGAGCCCCTGCACCGCGCGCGTGAGGGCGCGGACGTCGGCCGGCAGGCCGGCGAAGTCGGCCGCCCGCGGACCGGGGCCGGTGATGGCGCCGTGGCTCGCGTAGTACGCCGGTGATTCGCCCCCCCGGTCGTCAGGCATGTGCGTTCTCTTTATCCGTGATGTGGGGTTCTCTTTATGCATCTGCATGCGCCTGCCCGAAGCCGTCGAATCCGATGCCCCTTTCGGGCGCGCTGCTGCGTGAACACAGCCCACAGCTTATCCACATACTCACAGCTGTCCACACACGGCAGAATTGCACGGTCTGAAGCGGCGTCGCGGTTGTGGTCTCCAAAAGCGACGGTCTAATCATCCACCGCGAGCACCTATGTAAATATTTTCCTATTTGATGAGGCCACGCGTGCCTCGAGGCGGCCGCACACGCACTTGACGCGGGGAAACGAAGCATTGACTTCCGGAAATTCTATCTGGACCAATCAGGCGTCTCTGCGAAAGGGGGCGGGCGCGACGTTCAGCGGAAGAATCGGTCCAGGCGGATATGCGACCAACCGCCAGACCCGGGACGGCCGACGACGGCGGAAAGGCCAGGGCGACCGGGCCTTCCAGCGAAGCCCGGCATGTCTGGCGTCTGGCTCAAGCCAGGTCGTGACGGAAGGTAGCCGGTCGCGCGGCTGCGGAAACCGATGGCGAGGTTACTCCCGTCGTAGAGAACCCCATCTTCGTACCAGGCGACATGCCTCCCGGCGAGAGAGTGGGCGCCATTCCCGATGATCCATCCGATCACTCGGCCGTCCGCTGAACGGAAGCAGTCGCTGTCTTCGATAATCTGCGCCTTACCGTTCCGATCAAAGAGCCATTCCGCCATCGCACCGCTCCTCAGCCAGCCGTCACCGGGCGGCGACCGGCAATCGCTCGCTTGATATATATCGCACTATAGATTATATAACAAGTGCGAATTGTACACTTCGGCCCATGCGCGGCGTCCGCAGCAGGATACGGAGGTGATGATGCTCGACGGTAAGACCCGAGTCCTCCTTATTCTCTCCCGAGACGTCCTGGACCGGGCTCGCGTCTTGGCCGGGAAGGCGACGATCACGCTCAAGCTCCCGGTCAGCCTTCAGATCGTCCTCCGGGCGCTCATCGAGGAAGGGTTGAAGCGGGATGACCATCCCGCCCTCTTCGCGAACGTCGAGGGCCAGGCCAAGGCGGTTCGCCACAAGCGGAGCATGGCGCGTCGGCCGCGGAGGCGCGGGAAGTGAGGCGTGCCGGAGACCGACCCAGCGCCGTCGACATCCGGCGCACCGCGTCTGAAATCGGTTGACGGGGCGACCGGCACTGTGCCATCCTGTCGGCAGTGCTGGGCATGTTCGGTTGGGTGTTTCGGGATCCGAGATACGCGCCGCGCGAGATCCAGTTCGCGCGGCGTTTTCATTTTGTCACCCCGTCTTCGTTTGTCCGCCAATGTCGGCGGATGACACCGCCATCACGGCGGGCGCAATAAGGGGCATTGCCCCGGAGGAAGGCTTCAGTCATGGCAACCGGAAGGGTGAAGTGGTTCAACGACGCGAAGGGTTTCGGCTTCATCACGCAAGAGGGCGGCGAGGACGTGTTCGTCCACTACTCTGCCGTCCAGGCGCAGGGCTTCAAGAGCCTCGCCGAAGGTGATCAGGTCGAGTTCGAAGTCACCCGCGGTCCGAAAGGGCTGCAGGCTGCGAACGTCCGCAAGATATAGCACCTTCGCTCTGCTGGCCGCCACCCACGTCTCGGTCGTGCTGCGGGGCGCCGACGTCTTGCTCGGCACGGTCCTCTGGGTCACCACCGAACAGCGCCGTCGGGCGTGGGTGGCGGTCCCCACATCCGCAGAAAACCAACCTCCCCGGCCTACTTGCCCGCGCCGATCGACACGGTGAAGTTGATACTCTCCTCCCGGTACGGTGACGGGATGTACGCGAGCTCCAGCCGGATCTCCTTCAGCTTCTTCGCTTTCAGGGCCTCGGCGGGGAACTCCACGTCCAGGGACTGAGTCCCATCCTGCCCGGGGTCGAGGCGCTCGTTGCCGTAGGTCGTGAATTTGACGACCGGCTCGTTCCGTGACGCCTCGAGCTCGATGGGCTGCCCCTGGGCGCCGATGTAGAGGATCTTGCCCGTGACGAGCCGGACGGTCTGATTCGCGGACGTATTCTTCAGCCGCAGCGTCCCGGTGAGCTTTGCCGGGGAGACGACACGGTTGGAGCCTTGCTCGACCCGCTCCATGACCTTCAATTCCGTGACCTCGCCCGTCATGATCCCCGCCTTCACCGTCACCGACGCCGGCGTCACCGCCACTGCCGCCACCAACACTGTCCCGTCCGCCCATTTCGCCATCGTCATCTCCTTGCCAAGACGCTGATCCTCACCGCCTGATCGTCGTCACGCGTGTCCGACATCGAGCCGTTTCGCCGCGTCGCCGCGCTCTCCTCACTTCCGGGGCCTCTGCCGCCCCCGCCCGCTCCCCGCGCTCCGCTGGAGACGAACCGCCTTGGCCTGGCCCTCAATGTTTGCGAGGAGGACCGGGCGATCCTCCTGCTTCAGGCCCACCTCGACGAGGGCCCGGAGGACGATCTGGAGGCTCACGGGAAGCTTGAGCGCGGCCGTCGCCTTTCCCGCCAAAACGCGCGCCCGGTCCAGAACGTCCTGCGTGAGCATGAGGAGGACCTTCGTCTTGTTCTCGAACATCATCGCCTCCTGCCGTTCGCGATGTTTATATATTTTTTATTTGATATATAACTTATATCGTGATATCTCTACGACGTCAAGCGAGATCGCGAGAGCAGGGCCGGAGCACTCGGTCAAGTCGGTCAAGGAGGGCCAGTCATGCATGTCGAAATGTTCGGCGCGTCGGTCGTCGTCGGAATGCTGACCGGCTGGCTGGCCGGGATCGCGCTGAAGGGCGGAGGGTACGGACTGCACTGGGACATCGTCTTCGGTCTCGCCGGGAGCGCCGTGGGAAGCTTGATCGTGCAAACCCTGGGGGCTCCGGAGGCGGGTTGGGGCGGGACGGCTATCGCCGCCTTCGTCGGGGCGACCCTCATGATCGTGCTCCAGCGCAAGATCTGGCCCGCGCCGGGCGCGCACGCGTAGGCGATCCGTAGGCTCCGTTCCGATAGAACACGCGGGTCACGAGGAGGTACGGCATGAGGTGGCGCGTGGAGTTTTACAACGAGAGGCAGGGGATCCTGGCGCGCTATGGCATCGAGGCGCCCTTGCCGGCGGCGGCGGTCCTCTTGGGCCGGAGTGCGGTTCTCGCCGAGCATCCACCGGCTCCGGCGCGAAGGCGGCTGAGCTTGTTCGAGCGGGCCAAGCGCGCCGGCGGTCACGACGGTAGCGGCTGGGTCCTCTATCGAATCGCAAAGGACACCGAAAGCGAAGCCACGGCTTCGGTGTAGCTGTGTCATACTCATCGTGTCTGGTTCGGTTGTTGGTTCGCTGGTGAACCCCCCTCCCCATCAGACCGTGTCTCTGGTGCTCGCTTCCGCTGTTCCAGAGCGTGTTTCTTCATCGCGGGAGATCCAGTCGGAGGTGCGCGATGGCGCACAAACTGTTCATTGGAGGCCTGCCGTTTTCGACCTCGAGCGAACGTCTTCGTGAGGTGTTCGCGCAAGCGGGCGGAGTTGAATCGGCGACGGTCGTGATGGAGCCCGACACCGGGCGCTCGCGCGGTTTCGGATTCGTCGAGATGACGACGGCCGAGGAGGCCGACGCGGCGGTCAAGAAGTTCAACGGCCAGGAGATGGATGGCCGGACGCTGAAGGTCGAACTCGCCAAATCCTCGGGTACGGGCGGTGGCGGGTACCGGAGCGGCGGTCGCGGGGGTCGCTACTAGGCAAGCGTGTCGCCCGGCTGGGGCGGGTGCGGCATCACGTCGCGCCGCCTCAGCCGGTCTCAACGTCCGTGACCGCGAGGCAGGCGGCCACGGGGAGGGACGAGGCCATGGAAGGGACGACCCTCGACATCCGCGTCCAGGGGCCGGCGGCGCCCGCGGTGGTGATCGACGCCAAGACGTACACGCTCACGCCGGAGTCGGTGAGCGTGCAGGCGGGGATCATGGCGGGTGAGATCACGGGGATGCGGGTTGTGGAGCGGATCGAGAAGAGCTCCGGCCGCGTGGTCTCTCCGGCGAGGCTGACGGGAACGCTCAAGCTGATCAATACCTCGACCAATCAGAGTGTCCGTCTGGTGGCGGGGAAGATCCAGTACCTGGACGACCAGTGGCGGCCGATCGAGATCGAGGAATCGCGGACCGACGCGAGCTTCACGTTCTCCGCGTACGGCAGCGAGCGGCTCGACCCCGGGCAGCAGGCGGCGCACGGCGTGGACGTGGTATTTCCCGCTGAGGCGCTCAAGGCCAAGAAGCTCAAGGGACTCCGCCTGACGATCACCTACATTCTGTTCCCCTACAGGGAAGAAGCGATCAGCTTCGGCGTGTCGATCGGAGGCCAGGCCGACTGACGATCGCGCCCACGGCGCCATCCTTCTTCGGGCCGGCTTCGCGGCGGCGCCGCGCGAGACGTCGGAGTCGTTGAACCGCGCGCCTGGTCTTCGAGTGTGAGCCCATAACGACGGCCTCCTGTAATCCTTAGGGCCGTGCGACGGTGGTCGCCGGCAACGCCATCACCGGCCGGGGCGCTGCGCTCGGAGCGCCTCGAATTCCGCGATTCTGGCGCGGCCCTGCGACTCTGCGGCCGCCGCCGAAAGAAATTGCGTCTTCGATTCCTCCACGAGGACGCCGGCGCTGTCCCGGATCGTCCACATCCACCACGTCAAGCGACCTCGGACTTGGACAAGATGGAGTGTCATCGTCGAGCTCCTTCTTCGTGCCGTATCGATCTAGGCGTGCTGGGACGAGGCCCCGGGCTGTGCTCCGGACTTGCCCCACGATATCTCGCTTGACTCAATATATATCACACTATAGATTATATAACACGTGTGAATTGTATAATTCTGCCTGAAGCACGGCGTTCGATGGCGGGCCGAGCGGGCGGGATACGGGGGCGGTGATGGCCGACACGAAAACCCGAGTCCTCCTGATTCTCGCCCAAGACGTCCTGGACCGGGCCCGGGTCGTCGCGGGCAAGGCGACGGTCACGCTCAAGCTCCCGGTCAGCCTTCAGATCGTCCTCCGGGCCCTCATCGTGGAGGGGCTGAAGCGGAATGACCACCCGGCCCTCCTCGCGAACATCGAGGGCCAGGCGAAGGCGGTTCGCCACAAGCGCAGCATGGCGCGTGTGCCGCGAAGGGCGCGGACGTGAGGAGCGAGAGGAGGAAACCATGTTGACCGAGGTCTGGATGGTCCCGCTGGTCGTCATTGCGCTGACGGAAACGGCCGTCGTCGCGACGTCCGTGTACCTGCACCGTGCGCTGGCCCATCGAGCGCTGGCCATGCACCCGGTCGCGGATGTGTTTTTTCGGACCGTGCTGTGGCTGATGACGGGGCAGCGTCGCCAGGAGTGGGTCGCAGTTCATCGTAAGCATCACGCCTTCACCGACCGCGAAGGTGACCCCCACAGCCCGCGGCTTCTCGGCTTGTGGCGGGTCCAGCTCTTGAACGCCTATTACTACCAGCGGGAAGGGCGCAATCCCGACACGATCCGGACGTTCGCCCCGGACATCGTCGAAGACCGGCTGGATCGCGCGCTTTTCTCGAGGGGCTGCGTGGGCCTCGGACTCGGCATCGGGCTGCTGTGCCTCGTCCTTGGCGTCTGGCCGGGGCTGATCGCCGCGCTGGCGCACGCCACCCTCTACGTCGCCGTCCTGGCGCCGCTCATCAACAGCCTGGGTCACTGGCGAGGAGCTCAAAACTTCACGAACACGGCCTACAACTCGGCGACGCTGGCCTGGGTGACGGGCGGCGAGAGTCTTCACAACAATCACCACGCACACCCGCGAGCGCCGAAGTTCAGCGTGCGGCGGGTCGAGTTCGATCCGTCGTGGCTGGTGATTCGTGGGCTGGCGGCGGTCGGGTTGGTGGCGGTCGTCGGCCCGATGGCGGGATCGCGGGCGAGGACCTCGTAGTTTCGCGTGATGGAGGACGGCGATGGCCACGTGCGTGACCTGCAAGCGAGAGCTCAAGGACGAAGCGCAACGATTCTGCGACGAATGCGGCCGTGGCTTGGGCAAGAAGCCGGTCCAGGGCACACCGGGATCACCCGGACGAACTGCCGCACGAAGGCGGCGCCGGCGCGAGCGCTGACGGTCCTCACGCCGACGACGGAAACGTCGTCGGCGTAATCGCCCTCGAGTCGAACGCCGCGGGTGGGACACCTCGCGGCGCGGCTTTGCCATCGCGGCAGAGATCGCCGAGAATCGAGGTCCATGTATCTCGATCGTCGTCTCTGGAGCTTTACCAAGGGTGTCCGTCTTCGTATCGCGGCCACGGTGGCTCTCGGTCTCCTCCAGGTCATGGCGGGCATCGGCCGTCTCGCGCTGCTCGGCTGGCTCCTGGCCCGTGTTTTCCGCGGCGCCTCCCTCGAATCGCTCGCTGTGCCGATTCTCCTGACGGCCGCGGTGAGCGCCGTCCGCGGCGGCCTCGAGTACGCGCGGGCGATGATCGCCCACCGGACGACGGCCATCGTGCAGGCGCGCCTGCGCCAGGCCATCTACGACCAGGTCGTCGCTCTCGGGCCCGCGCACTTCACCCGATCCCGCACCGGTGACGTTCTCGTCTCCATGGTCGAGGGCGTGCAGCAGCTCGAGGTGTACTTCGGCCAGTACCTTCCGCAGCTCGCGGTGGCCGCGCTGACGCCCGTCCTGATCTTCGCCTTCGTCGCCACCCTCGACCTTCCGATCGCCCTCGTGCTCCTCGGAGCGGCGCTCGTCACGCTGCTCGCGCCCGCGCTCTGGCACCGCGAGGACAGCCGGGCCAGCCGCGCGCGGTCGAAGGCCTACAGCGCCTTCGCCGCGGAGTTCCTCGACTCGATCCAGGGTCTGGCCACCCTGAAGGCCTTCGGCCAGAGCGCGGCACGGCTCGCGATGCTGGAGACCCGCGGGTGGGAGCTCTTCCGGAGCACCATGTGGGTCCTCGGCACCAATACGCTCGCGCGCGGCATCACGGACACCGGGATCGCGGTGGGGGCGGCGGTCGCGCTCGGCTGGGGCGCCTATCGGGTGCGGACCGGCGAGATGGAGCTGTCCGTGCTCCTCGTCATCTTGATGTTGGGCGTGGAAGTGTTTCGTCCCTTGCGCGAGCTCCGGATCCTGCTTCACCAGGGCATGATGGGCCTCTCGGCGGCTCAGGGAATCTTCGCCATCCTCGACGCGCAGCCTGCGGTCCGCGACGCCGCGCCGTCGGCCCTCGGCGCGCCGCCGGCCGTCGGGCGCCGACGGCTCGCGCCCACGGTGGAGTTCGACCGCGCCACCTTCGCGTATCCGGGTGGCCGTCACCCGGCTCACGAAGGCCTGAGCTTCGTGGCCGGCGCGGGCGAGCGCGTGGGCATCGTGGGGCCCAGCGGCTCGGGCAAGTCGACCATCGCCCGACTGCTCCTGCGCTTCTACGACCCGCAGGGGGGCCGCGTGCTCGTGGGCGGCCACGACGTGCGCACGCTCTCGCTGGACCAGTTGCGGGGCGCGATCGCCGTGGTGAGCCAGGACACCTATCTCTTCCACGGCACGGTCGAGGATAACCTTCGCATGGGTAAGCCCGACGCCACGCCGGCGGAGCTGGAGGCCGCCGCGCGGGCCGCCAACGCCCACGAGTTCATCGAGCGGCTGCCGCAGCGCTACCGCACCGTCGTAGGCGAGCGGGGCGTGCGCCTGTCGGGCGGCCAGCGTCAGCGCATCGCCATCGCCCGCGCGCTCTTGCGGGACACGCCGATCCTCATCCTGGACGAGGCTCTGTCGTCGGTGGACGCCGAGAGCGAGGCGGTCATCCAGGAGGCCCTCGCTCGGCTGATGCAGGGCCGCACGACCCTGATCTTCGCCCACCGCCTCTCGAGCGTGATCGGCGCAGACCGCATTGTCGCCCTCGAGGAGGGGCGGGCCGTGGAGAGCGGGCGACACGCCGAGCTGATGGCCCGCCGCGGTGCGTACTACCGGCTGATGGCGGGTCAAGCTCGGGACGGTCTGGGCGCGGCCGACTTCATCGACGTCAGGGAGGCGGCGGCTTTCGAGTCGAGCGGGGACGGCGCTCCGGCTCCGGGCGCCGAAAGCCCGGAGGAGACGGCCGCGACCGACGGAATCGTGAGGGCGCAGGGCCTGGGCTGGCGCCGGGTGACGCGAATTCTCCTGGGCATCGTCGCCCCGTACCGCGGACGCCTCGCCGCCACCTTCTTGCTTGGCCTCGCGCGCGTGGTGTCGCTGATCGGTGTCGGCGTCGTCAGCGCGCTGATCGTGCGCGCGCTCGCGCACGGCGCACCCTTCGGATGGTTGCTCGTCACCCTGGGCGTGGTGGCGCCGCTGGCTGGACTCCTGCACTGGCTCGAATCGTGGCTCGCTCACGACATGGCGTTCCGCCTGCTGACGCACATGCGGCTCGATATCTTCCGCAAGCTGGACGCCCTCGTGCCCGCCTACCTCACCCGGCGGCGCTCGGGCGACCTCGTGGGAGTGGCGACCCACGACGTCGAGCTCATCGAGTACTTTTTCGCCCACACGATCGCGCCGGCCTTCGTGGCGATCCTCGTCCCCGCGGGCGTGCTCGCCACGCTGTTCGCCTTCGGATGGCCGCTGACGCTCGCCGTGCTGCCCTTTCTCGCCTATACCGCCCTCAGCCCCGTGCTCGCGCGGGCCCGCATCGACCGGCTCGGCTCACGGGCGCGTGAGGCGTCGGGCGAGATGAACGCGCACGCCGTCGATACCGTTCAAGGGTTGACAGAGATCGTCGCCTTCCAGCGAGAGAGGAGCCGCGGCGTCGCCTTCGCCGCTCGGGCGCGCGCGTACATGGAGGCGCGTCTGCCCTTCCTGGAAGATCTGACACGCCAGACCGTGTTTCAGGAAATGGCCACCGGCCTTGGCGGCCTGGCCGTGGTGACGGTGGGGGCCACGCTCGTCGTCGGCGGCCGCCTGGAGGCCGGCGTGCTTCCACTCCTGACGCTGCTCGCCATGTCGGCGTTCGTCCCCGTGTGGGAGATCGCCCAGGTCGGACGCCAGCTCGCTGACACCCTGGGCGCGACGCGACGGGTCTACGCCGTCCACGCCGAGCCTATTCCCGTCACCGACGGTCCCGGGGTGATGACGACGCTGCCGACGCCGCCGACTCTCGAGATGGCGCGCGTACGTTTCGTGTATCCGGGCCGCGCGCGGCCCGCCCTCGACGACGTCTCGATCGCCGTGCCCGCGGGCCGCACCACCGCGCTCGTGGGTCCGTCCGGCGCGGGCAAGACGACGATCGCCGGCCTCTTCCTACGATTCTGGGATCCGGCCGCGGGCGCGGTGAAGATCGGCGGGCGCGACCTGCGGGACTACCGGCTGGACGAGGTCCGCAGGCAGATCGCCCTGGTGGCGCAGGACACCTACCTCTTCAACGACACGCTCCGGAATAACATCCTGATCGCCCGCCCCACCGCGAGCGAGCCGGAGGTGGCGGCGGCCGTGACCAAGGCCTCCCTCGACGACTTCGTGCGCGCGCTCCCTGACGGTCTCGACACGCGCGTGGGTGAGCGCGGGGCCCAGCTCTCCGGAGGTCAGCGCCAGCGCGTGGCCATCGCGCGGGCCTTTCTAAAGAATGCGCCCGTGCTCATCCTCGACGAGGCCACGTCGCACCTGGACGCCGTCAACGAGCAGGCGGTACGGGATGCCCTGGCCCTGCTCGCGCGCGACCGCACCACCCTGGTCATCGCCCACCGTCTGTCCACCGTGCGCGACGCCGACCAGATCATCGTTCTCGACGCGGGGCGCGTGGTGGAAACGGGAGACCACGAGACGCTGCTCGCCGAGGGCGGTCTGTATGCGCGCCTCGTCTCGCGCCAGCTCGGCGCGGCGGCGTCCCCGCGCGCGGCTGGCTGATCAGTCAGCGTCGAAGCCGAAACTACGTCAGGTGGTGCGGGGCTGAGGGGCGTCGCGGACCTTGCAGAGCTCGCTCGAATGATGGGCCGTCGTTTTCCCTTGCATGCCGGACGCGACGACCCACTGGACCTCGATCACGTCGCCGTCCTCGTCGACGCTGACGACGATCCCTTTCGCCGTCGGCGACTTCAGGAGCTCGACGACCTCGCCTCGTTCGAACTGGTCCATTTCACTGGCGAAGCATACCAGGATCTCGCTCGATATCCCACAAATTGTGGGCCAAATTCCGGAAATTTCTGGAGGGGGCTACTCGGGCTCGGCGTGGGTGACGTGCGCCGCCATGCCAGGAACCGACATCACCAGATGGAGGTAGCCGCCGAGGGCGTTGATGCGCCGCATGTCCCGAGCGAGAAACGCCGCGCGCTCGGCGTCCGTGAGATCGAGTCCGTCGAGCGCCCCTTTGGGGTCGGCGTTGAAGCGCGCTCGGAAGGTGCGGTCTTTCTTCAGGCGGTACAGGAGGCTGTTGACCTCGTATCGGCTCATCCCACCCTCCACTCGACCGCGGCCAGGTTGATCCGTCCGAGCTCACCGAAGTAACGAACGTCCGCTCGCGCCGGCGTCACGGCACCGATGAGCACCATCCAGTTCAGGAACTCGTGCTCGCCCGCCTTGTGCAGCTCCCCGGGCGTCAGCGACTGCAGGGGCTCGTGCTCACCCTCCGTCAGCCAGCGCAGGAGCTTCCGATCGAAGACCACGTCCGATTCGCCGACGCGGGGTAGGAGGAGCTCCGGAAAGTGGGAGAGCCCACCGGTGGCGATGATCCCGACGTCCCACGGGCTCTTCGCGACGACCCGGGAGATGTGCCGGCCGAGGGCGAAGCAGCGCCCGGGCGTGGGCTGGGGCGCGACGAAGCAGTTGATCCAGATCGGGACGAGCGGCGTCACGGACCGCGTGCCGTGCATGGTCATGACGGGGCTGAGGAAGGCGTGGTCGATCGGCGCCTCCCACGACAGGGCCAGGTCGAAGCCGGCGCCGACGCCGTCCTCGAGGATCCGGTTCGCCAGCTCCTCGTGCAGCGCGTAACGCTCCGGCATGCCGTCGAGGACCTTGTCGAAGGCCTCGGCTTCGTCCTGAGTCATCCGGGTGACGTAACGGCCGATCCGGACGCACATCGCGGGCACCGCGTTGAAGGAGAACGCGTTCAGGTGGTCGTCGGCGACGACGATCAGTGCGTCGGGACGCCGGGCGAGGAAGGAGTCGCCGAGCTTCTCGATCTCGGCCATGCACGCCTCGACCTTCCGTCGACCGCTGAGGCCGCACGCCGCCTGATAGTAGTCGGGATCGAGCACGTGCGACATTGCCGCGGCGAACACGATCTTGCCCATCGAGCCTCTCTTTCCCTCGGGTCTCCTCCGTCGTCGCTCCGGTCACCTCGGAGGCTCGGTGCGTCCGGCCATCCGGCGGGGCAGCGGCAGCGCCAGCAGGCGCCCGAGCAGCCCTCGAGGGAAGATCACGACCGAGGCGACGAACAGCACGCCCAGCGCGAGCAGCCAATAATACCCCAGCGCCTCGGACAAGACGCTTTCGACCGAGCGCACGATGAGCGCGCCGAGAAACGCGGCGAGCAGGACCTCGCGCCCGCCCAGCGCGGTCCAGATCAGCACCTCGGTGGACAGCGGTACGCCGATCAGCGCCGGCGAGACGAAGCCGAACTGGGTCACGAAGAGGCCGCCCGCGAATCCCGCGACGGCCCCGCTCAAGGTGAAGGTGAAGGTCTTGTACACCGAGACGTCGAAGCCGAAATAGGCGGTGCGCTGCTCGTTGTCCCGCACCGCTCGGAGCGCGGTGCCCACGGGCGAGCGCTCGAGCCAGAGCAATAGTACACGGGCACGGGGGCGAGCAGCTCGACGCGGCTCGGGCCCCCGCCATAGCGCAACGGCGGCACGTCGAGCAGCCCGTTGAACCCGCCGATGAGGCGGGAGTGGCTGGCCGCCCGCTCGGCGATCACCGCCGCCGCGAGCGTGACGATGGCGAAGTAGGCGCCCGACAGGCCGCGTCCGCGGAACACGAGCATCCCCGCGATCAGTGCCACGAGGGCGGACAGCAGCGTGGCGGCCAGAAGCCCCGTCACGGTGGCGTCGCCGACTCCCGGCAGCATGCCCTTCGTGATCAGCCCCATCACGTACGCGCCGGTGCCGAAGAAGATCGCGTGCCCGAAGCACAGCAGGCCCGTTTGTCCCCAGAGGAAGGCGAGGCTCATCGCGAAGATGCCGTAGCTCGTGATTTGCGCGAGCTGGGAGAGCCGCCACTCGCCGACCAGCAGGGGACACGCGCCGAGCAGGAGCCAGACGGCGAGGGTCAGCGCGATCCCGGCGCGCTGTGTGCTCATCTCACCCGCGCCCCCCGGTGAGGCCCTGCGGGAAGAGGCGGATGACCACGATGGCGAGCGCGAAGACCACGATCTGCGCGGTGATCTGGGTCCAGATGCTGGACACCACCGTGCCGGCGCCCGCGATCAGCGTGGTGCCGAGGAGCGTTCCGAGCAAGCTGCCGGAGCCGCCCACGAGGATGGAGAGAAAGGCCGGGATCAGGAACCCCACGCCCATCTGCGGATCCACGCTCATGAGCGGCGCCATGACCGCGCCGGCGAGCCCGGCCAGCGCGGCCCCGAAGGCGAAGGTCAGGCGGTCCATGCGGCGGGTGTTGAGGCCCAGGCTGCTGGCCATCGGCCGATTGGCGATCACGGCCCGCGCCACGAGGCCCAGACTGGTTCGATAGAAGAGGAGGAACGTCCCCGTGGCGATCAGCACCGCCACCGCCATGATGAACAGGCGGTAGACGGGATAGCGCGTGCCCAGGATCGCGACCGCCTGCGGGAGCGGGTTGTCCACCTGCTGGGCGGTGGGGCCGAAGGCGATGATCACCGTCTGCTTGAGGCTGATGGACAGGCCCCAGGTGGCCAGGATCGTGTCGATGAAGCGGTGATAGACGTGCCGGATCACCAGCTCCTCGATCAGCAGGCCGATCAC
>MNCR01000090.1:0-6442 GCA_001914535.1 Candidatus Rokubacteria bacterium 13_2_20CM_69_15_1 | reverse complement strand
ACCGCGTAGGCGCCCAGCAGGAACATCTCGCCGTGGGCCATGTTGATCACGTTCATCAGCCCGAAGAGGATGACCAGGCCGAGCGTCACCAGCAGCAGGGCCAGCATGAAGTTGGCGGCGTCGAGGGCGACGATCAGCAGGGGAGCCATCGGCGAGGGCCTACACGCTCAGGTAGCGCTCGAGCAGCCGGCGCTCGTCGCGCAGCCGGGCGCTCGCGGCCGCGTCCGCGATTCTCCCATTTTCGATGAACAGGCAGCGCGTGGTCAGGGCCAGCACAAGGTCGAGGTTCTGCTCGACCAGCAGCACGCTGGTCCCGTCCTCGCGGGAGACGGCCGACACGGTGGCGGCGATCGATTGCACGATGGACGGCTGGATGCCTTCGCTCGGCTCGTCGAGCAGGAGCAGGCGCGGACGGCTGACGACGGCGCGCGCGATGGCGAGCTGTAGATCGCGTCGGGCACGCGCGCCGTCATGCCCTGCTTGCCCAAGAGCCCGAGCCGAAGGTTCTCCTCCACGGTGAAGTCCTTGAAGATCTCGCGGCCTTGCGGCACGTAGGCGATCCCGGCATGGCTGACCTCGAAGGGCGGCCGGCCCGTGAGCTCCAACCCGTCGAAGGTCACCGCTCCTGCGCTCGGCCGCAGCAGGCCCATGACGGCGCGCAAGAGGGTGGTCTTGCCCATGCCGTTGCGCCCCATCAGCGCGACCGACTCGCCCGCCGCGACCTCCAGGTCGATGGACTCGAGCACGCTGCCGGCGTCCGCATAGCCGGCGACGAGGCCACTGATCCGGAGCGTCATCCGCCCGCCGCGTGGCCCAGATAGGCCAGGCGCACCTCGGGGTGCGCCTGGACCTCGGCGTAGCCGCCCTCGAACAGCACCGTCCCGCGCAGCATGACCACCACGGGGCACGCGAGGCGACGCACGAAGTTCATGTCGTGCTCGATCACGAGGGCGGCGACGCCGTGCTCGTGCTGGAGCTGACGAATGAGCTCCACCGTCGCCGAGGTCTCGGCGGCGGACATCCCGGCGGTCGGCTCGTCGAGCAGCAGGATCTGCGCGTCGCTCGCGATCAGCATGGCGATCTCGAGCCATTGCTTCTGACCGTGCGGCAGCACGCCGGCCGCGCGCAGCGCGTGGGGCCGCAATCGGAAGCGCGTCAGCAGCCCGTGGAGCCGCGTGTCGGTGCGGGCGTCGGCGCGCAGCATGGCCGCGAGACCGTGCCGACTGAGGAGCGGGATCTCCACGTTCTCCGCCACCGCCAGGGTGGGATAGATTCCCGGGACCTGAAACTTGCGGGCGATCCCGAGCCGACTGATCGCGTGGGGCGGGCGACCGGTGATGTCCTCGACGCGGAAGCGGACCGTGCCGGAGGTCGGGGGAAAGGCGCCGGTGATAATGTTGAACAGCGTGGTCTTGCCGCAGCCGTTGGGGCCGATGATGCAGCGCAGCTCCCCGGCGCCGATGGACAGGTTGACTCCGCGCAAGACCTGGAGCCCGCCGAACCGCTTGGTGACGCCGCCGACTTCGAGGAGCGGCGGGGTCACGACACGACGCCGGCCACCATCACCCCTTGCACTGGCTCTGCGCCTTGACGAGGCCCAGATCTTTGAGGAGCACCTGCCGCCGGTCGCGCGTCTCGGCGATGACGACGTTGAGATCGGCGTGGCGGTCGTCCGGGCGCAACCGCACCATGCCGTTCCCCGACTGGAGCGGAAAGCCGGTCACCGAGTCGATGATCTTCTCCCGGTCCACCGCGCCGGCCCGCTTCACGCCCTCGACGAAGAAGCGGGTCAGCATGTAGTGAGCGTCGACCGTGTTGCTCACGATGGCGCCCTCGCCGAAGCGCTTCCGCACCTTGGCCACGAAGGCCTTGGCCTCCGGCTTGTCGAGCGTGCTGGTGAAGTTCGCCACGGTGACGATGCCCTCGGACTCGTCCCGCGTCAGGCCGGGGATATAGTTCTCGCTGTAGCCGAGCCAGGCGAGCTTGGTCTTGGCCTTGCCGCCGGCCGCCACGAACTGTTTGACGAAGGTGATGGCGTCGGCCCCGACCACGTCGAGCACCAGCACCTTGGCGCCCGACTGCTCGACCTTGCGCACGGTGCTGGTGAAGTCCTTCACGCCGAACGGGGTGTACTCCTCACCCACGATCCTGCCGCCGACCTGCTCCGCCGCCCTGCGCACCGCCTCGTTCATCTTGCGTGGCCACACGTAGTCGCTGCCGAACATGTAGAAGGTGTCGCCGTAGCTCTGCTTGAGGAACGGGACGAACGGGCTCACCCACTGCTCCGGCAGCCCGCTGTAGCAGACGATGTAGCGACTGCACACGCCGCCCTCGTAGTCCGTCGCGTAGAACAGCGGCGTCTTGAAGCGCTCGATGGTGGGCTGAATCGCGTCGCGGTTGGCGCTCGTCACGGGGCCGAAGATCGCCACCACCCGGTCGCGCTGGATCAGCTCGCGGGTGCGCTCGACCGCAGTCTTGGGATCGGTCTTGTCGTCGGCGATGACCAGCTCGAACCGCCGCCCGCGCACGCCGCCGGCCTCGTTGGCTTCCTCGATCGCCAGCCGCGTGCCCTGCACGCCCTGTTGCCCGAGGTTCTCGAGGCCGCCCGAGAGCGGCTGCAGCACGCCGACCTTGATCGGGTCGGCCGCGCGCGCGATGGAGGGCACGGCGAGCGCGAGCGCCGTCGTGGAGGCCGCACCCTGCAACAGGCGGCGGCGGGACGCGGAAAACGATCGGTCGGTGGCGCGCGTGCTCGTCATAGCCGGCCCCCTCTCAGGCTGCGATGCGGTTCTCGAGCGGCGCGCTCCGCAGCAGCGCCGCGGCGACCTGGCCGCTGTCGGCGACGATGCCGAAGTGCGTGCCGATATCGTACAGCGACGACTCCTGCTCGCGCGGCCCGGTCGCGGCCACGCAGTCCTCCGGCACGACCACCTGGTAGCCGAGGAAAAAGCCGTCGTGCACCGTGGAGCGCACACAGATGTTGGTGACCACGCCGATGATCACCAGGGTGTCCACCCGCAGGTCGCGCAGCGTCAGGTCCAGGTCGGTGTTGAAGAAGGCCGAGTAGCGGCGCTTGACGATGTAGAGGTCGTCGGGTCGCGGCTCCAGCTCGTCGATGACCTGGGCGCCCCAGCTCCCTTCGAGGCAGTGTGACGTGCGCTTGAGGAACTCGCGGTCCTGGCGCACGTTCTTGCGATGCGTGTCGGCCACGAAGAGGACGGGGCTGCCGGCCGCGCGTCCCGCGTCGATCACGGTCTTCTGCGGCGCGACCAGACGCTCGTAGCCGGGGAGCACCATGGCGCCGCCGGGCTTGCAGAACTCGTTGAGCATGTCGATCACGACGATGCCCGTGGATTTGGGCTCGACGCGGACCTGACCCTCCAGTCGCTTTGCGGAGAAGACGTCGACGGTCATGGCGGCCTCCTTCGGGGCGATTCGGCTCTGATTATTGACAGCGCGCCACATCGTGTCAAACGGCTCGGACGCGGCATTGACACCAAAGCGCCATGCGCTACCATCCCTGCCACGGACGGGCATAGAATCCGCGCCGACCTTTCGAGAGGGGGTGGTCCACGGTTTTGCACAGCGCCCCGTAACCCTTTCGGCGTCGACATGGAGGCGCACATGAGACACGCATCCCTCGCGATCCTCGTCCTGGCAGTGACACTGGCCGGCGCGCTGCTCGTTCCCCCGGACGGGAGCGCCCAGAACACCGGGTGGCAGTTCTACGGAGGTGACCCGGGCAACACCCACTGGAGCGCGCTGAACCAGGTCAACGCGTCGAATGTCCACAAGCTCAAGGCCGCGTGGGTGCTTCAGCTCGGCACGCTGAGGTCGCAAGAGTCGACGCCGCTCGTGGTGGGGGACACGCTGTACGTCACCTCGTCGTTCGGCCCCAAGCACATCTTCGCGGTCGACGCCCGGACGGGAGAGCTGCGCTGGCGGCACGACCGTGAGATCGCCGCCGACGTGGATCCCTACGGCTGCTGCGACGTCAACAACCGCGGCGCCGCGTACGCGAACGGCAAGCTGTTCGTGGGCCTGCTCGATGGCCGCCTGACGGCGCTCGACGCGAAGACGGGCAAGGAGCTGTGGACCACGACGGTCGTGGATTACAAGGATGGGGCAGTCATCACGTCGCCACCCGTCATCGCGAAGAAAAACGTCATCATCGGCTTCGGCGGGGGCGAGTACGGCGTTCGCGGCGCCCTGCAGGCGTACGACGCGGACACCGGCGCGCTGGTGTGGCGGACCCACCTCGTTCCGGGGCCGGGCGAGCCCGGCAACGAGACCTGGAAGGGTGATTCGTGGAAGACCGGCGGCGGGGCGGCCTGGGCGCTCGGATCGTACGATCCGCAGCTGAACCTCGTCTTCTACGGCACGAGCAATCCGGGTCCGTGGAATGCGGCCGTGCGTGGGCCCGACAAGACCGACTACGGCGACTTCACGAACCTGTACACCTCTGCGTCCGTCGCCCTCGACGCCGACACCGGCAAGATCGTGTGGCACTACCAGTCGACGCCGCACGACGCCTGGGACTACGACGGAGTCAATGAGCTCCTCGTCGCCGACCTGACGCTGCAAGGCCAGAAGACCCCCGTCGTCCTCAAGGGCGATCGGAACGGCTTCTTCTACGTCATCAATCGGCAGACCGGCAAGCTCATCTCGGCGAAGGCGTTCCAGTACATCACGTGGGCCACCGGGGTCGACATGACCACGGGGCGGCCGATCGAGAACGAGTCGATGCGGCCGCGGCAGGGCTTCCGCGCGAAGGGGGTGTGCCCGGCGGCCATCGGCGCGAAGAACTGGATGCCGATGGCTCTCAACCCGAAGACGGGCATCGTCTTCCTGCCCACCTTCAACCTCTGCATGGACATGGAGTTCGTTCCCCAAGAGTACAAGCGCGGCGCGTTCTACATGGGTGCCGATTTCGAGATCGGCGCGCCCGGGCCGGGAGGGTTCATGGGCGAGGCGATCGCCTGGGACCCGGCAAAGCAGCAGGCGGTGTGGCGGAACAAAGAGGCGCTGCCCTACGTCGGCGGGATGCTCGCGACCGACGGCGGGCTCGTGTTCCACGGCAACACGGAGGGCTGGTTCAAGGCGCTCGATCAGCAGACGGGACGGCTCCTGTGGAAGTTCTACGCCGGCTCCGGCATCCACGCCGGACCGATGACCTACACGATCGACGGCAAGCAGTACATCGCCGTGGTGTCCGGGCGGACCCACAGCATCCCTCCGTTCTTCGGCGAGACGGGCCGCAAGATGATGGAGGCGAGCGCCGAAGGCGGTGCGCTGTTCGTGTTCTCGCTGTCAGACTGACGGTGGCCCGGCGGCGGAGGCGAGGCGCGTGCCTCGCCTCCGGAGTTGGCCTCGCCATGATCGGCCTCGTGCTCGGCACGGGGGAGGCCGCGACCCTCCGCGTGTGCGCCGATCCGGACAACGCTCCCTTCACCAGCGCGGACCCCCGCGAGCGGGGGATGTACCTCGAGTTGGCCGAGCTGATCGCCGATCGGATGGGGACGCGCGTCGAGCCGTTCTTCTTTCGAGCTGATGCCGGCCGACGCGCGCTGCGGCCCACGCTGGTGGCCGGCCGCTGCGACCTCTTCATCGGGCTTCCCGACGCGGCCGCCGCGGGGGCGGGGAAGGCGATCGCCCTCACTCGCCCCTTTCTCGATGTCGGCTACGCGGTCGTCGGGCCTGCGACGCTCATCGTTCGCGGCCTCGACGACCTCGACGGAAAGACGGTCGGTGTCCTTTTCGCATCCACGCCGCAGACGCTGCTGTCGGTCCGCGACCGCGTTCGGCTCGCGACGTTCAAATCGACCGACGCGGCACTCGATGCGCTCGGCGAGCGGCAGATCGACGCCGCATTCCTCTGGGGCCCGGAGGCGGGGTATCGGGCGGCGCGACGCGGCCTCCTCGGAGGGCTCAAGATCGTCTCGGTCACGGGGCTCAACCTCCGGTGGCGCGCCACGATCGGCGTGAGGGCCGCCGATCAATCCCTGCGGGATCACCTCGATCGTCTCCTCGTTGAGCTGGAGCCCGCTGTCGGTCGGCTGGCCGCGAAGTATCACTTCCCCCTCGATACGCCGGTCGATCTCGGCGCCGCCGGGCCGCCGGCACATCCGACAGCCGCCGCGCCGGCGTCGCCCTCGAGCAAGACCAACCCGTTCAGGGGCGATCCCGCGGCGGTCGCGACGGGTCGGACGCTCTTCAACACGCACTGCTCGCACTGCCATTCGCCGAACGCCGCGAATCCCGAGCCGCGCAGCGATCTCCGCCGGTTGAACAAGCGCTATGGCGAGCACGCGGACGAAGTTTTTTACACCACCGTCACGCAGGGTCGGCCCACCAAGGGCATGCCGCCGTGGGGTCCGGCGTTGGATGACGACACGATCTGGAAGATCAAGACGTTCCTCGAATCCGTCCAACGGAGCGACAC
>MNCR01000053.1 GCA_001914535.1 Candidatus Rokubacteria bacterium 13_2_20CM_69_15_1 | reverse complement strand
CGCGTGGTGTCGAGGTGATCCAGCAGGGACTCGCCCGACGGCAGGCTCACCCGGCGGAGCGCGACGGTGATGATCTCGGCGCCGGAGGCCTCGTGGGCCTCCTTCATGATCTCCATCGACGAATACTTGCCCGTGCCCACGATCAGGCGCGAGGAGAACTCCTTGCCTCCGAGGACCAGATTCGTGTCGTTCATGGCGCTACCCCCCACCCATCGGTCGCACGATTTCCACCTTGTCGCCCGCGTTGAGCCGCGTCGCCTCGTAGGCGCTCTTGGGCGTGACCTCGCGGTTCACCGCGACGGCCGTGTACTCGCGCGTGACGCCCAGGTGCGCCAGCAGCGCCTCCACGCTGATGCCCTCCGCGACCTCGCGCTCTTTGCCGTTCACCGTGATCTTCATCCGAGCCTCGCCTCGCGGCGCGCGTCGCCGAGCCTCCGCGGCCGCCGCTCCGGGTGCGGCCGTACCGTCATTCGCGCGCCGTGTTCCCTTCGCCGGCATTACCCGGAGCAGGTTCGAGGGGTCCCGGGCCGCACCCGGTTCTCAGGAATCCTCCCCCCACGACGACACTCGAAGTATACCACTCTCGCTAAACCGCCTCCGTGATCGCCCTCACCCCCGCCGGGTTCTCGAGCGACGAGAGGTCGCCCGGTTCCTTGCCGAGATACGTCGCGCGGATCACCCGGCGCATGATCTTGGCGCTCCGGGTCTTCGGCAGATCGCGCGTGAAGAGCACGCGCTCGGGCTTGAGCGCCTTGCCCATCTGGCGGGCGACCCGCTGCGCCAGCTCGGCGCGGAGCGGCTCCGAGGGCGTCTGGCCGGGGCGCAGCACGACGAAGCAGACGATCGCCTCGCCCTTCACCTGGTGGGGCACGCCGACCACGCCCGCCTCGGCGACAGCGGGATGGCCCACGAGCACCGACTCGACCTCCGCGGGACCGAGGCGCTTGCCGGCGATCTTGAGCGTGTCGTCCGAGCGTCCCTGGATGAACCAGAAGCCGTCCCCGTCCACGAACGCCCAGTCACCGTGGACCCAGACGTCTTTCCACCGGGACCAGTACGTCTCCTCGTAGCGTCGCGGGTCCTTCCAGAAACCCTGGGTCATTCCCGGCCACGGCGCCGTCACCACGAGCTCGCCCACCTGACCGCGTACCGGCGTGCCATCCTCGCCGAAGCAGTCGGCTGCCATCCCGGGGATCGGCCCGGCGAACGAGCACGGTTTGATCGGCGCGATCGGGAAGCACCCGAGGATGCCGCCCGAGATCTCGGTACCGCCCGTGTAGTTGATGATCGGCAGGCGCGCCTTACCGGCATTCTCGAAGAGCCAGCGGTACGGTTCCGGGTTCCAGGGCTCGCCCGTCGAGCCGAGGATCCGGAGCGAGCCGAGGTCGTGGGCGTGGACGTGCTCTGGGCCGTGCGGCATGAGCGCCCGCACCGCCGTCGGCGACAGCCCCATGATGGTGACCTTGTGGCGCTCGACGATCGACCAGAGCCGGTCGGGCTTCGGGTAATCGGGCACGCCCTCGAAGAGGACCGCGGTGGCGCCGGCGGCGAGCGCGGCCGTGATGAGCATCGGGCCCATGAGCCAGCCGAGGTCCGTGATCCAGAACAGGCGGTCGCCCTCGCCCACGTCCATCAGATAGGAGAAGTCGTGGGCGCACTTGAGGAGAAACCCGCCCTGGGTGAGCACGGCGCCCTTCGGCCGGCCCGTCGTGCCCGACGTATAGATGATGAGGCAAGCGTGATCCGCGGGGACGGGCCGCGCCAGGCACTCGGCGGGGACGTCCGCGACGGCCTCGTGCCACCAGAGGTCGCGCCCGGGAGTCCACGGAATCTCGCGGCCGAGCCGCCGGTAGACGATCACGTGCTTGATCGACGGGCAGGCGGCCACCGCCTCGTCGGCGGTCTCCTTCATCGTCGTCACCTGGCCGCGGCGGGAGAAGCCGTCGGCGGTGACCAGCACCTTCGCCTCGCAGTCCTGAAGCCGCGAGGCGACGGCGACGGCGCCGTAGCCCGAGAAGCACGGCGTGTAGATAGCGCCGATCCGCACGACCGCGAGCGTCGCGATCGCTGCCTCCGGGGACATCGGCAAGAAGACGCCGACGCGGTCGCCCTCGCCGACGCCGAGGCGCTCGAGCGCGTTCGCCAGGCGCGCGACCTCGCGCGCCAGCTCTGCGTACGTCAGCGTGCGCGACTGGCCGTCGTCGCCCTCCCAGATGATCGCCGGCTTCGCGCCGCGCCCGGCGTCGATGTGGCGGTCCACGCAGTTGTCGGTGAAGTTCAGCAGCCCGCCCTCGAACCAGCGGGGCCAGGCGATCCCGCGGCTCGGGTCGAGGACGCGCGTGTAGGGCCGGAGCCAGCGCAGACCCAGGTCCTTCGAGACGGCGTCCCAGTACCACGCGGGGTCGTCGACCGAGCGGCGTTGCAGCTCGGCGAGCGTGGCGACGCCGTGGGCGCGCATGAACCGCGCGATCCGCGCGCGGTCCATATATTCTTTCGTGGGCCGCCAGACGATCTCGCTCGTGTGGGTCTCGCCCATGGGTCTCCTCCCTGACACGAGGAGTTTACCCGCAGGCGGGCGGGGCGCCAACGTAGGGAGTTGACCGCAAGCGGCCTACGCCGCGAACTCCATGAGCAGTCCCGGGACTGGGACGAGACGACGGCCGACGGGGTCGACCGTGAGGCGAAGGCCTTCGAGGGCGTAAGCTCCCAGGAGCGAGGGGGCGTCGGCCTCGGCGAAGACGAGCAGCGTGACCACCGCGCGGCCACTCACACGGATCCAGCCGTGGCCAATGTCACGCTCGACGTGCCGGCCGTCCGCGAGGACGAAGGTGTCGCGCGAGTAGGCCGTCACGCCGAGCCGTCGTAGCAGCGCTGCTGACACGGTCGTATAGGTCGCGCCCGTGTCCACGAGCGCCTCGATCGTCTCCCAGCGCTCGCCCGCCGCGTCGCCGATCTCCACCTGCACCCGGAACGTGCCCATGCCTGAGGCTACCCGGTCGAATGACGCAAAGCAATGCACCGAATGCGATACGGCAAGCGAACCGCTTGCCGCTCAGCCAATCGCTGTCTATAGTGCCGTCGAACGACGTTTGATTACCGTGGGGATGACGGAGGCCAGTCGAAGTCCTTCCATCCGTGTCGGATACGACCGCTGGGCGCTCGTATACGATCACGACGCCAACCCGCTCTCGGCTTTGGAAGAGCCGTTCGTGCGGGGGGCGATCGGGGATGTGCGCGAGCTGGCCGTGCTGGATCTCGGATGCGGCACCGGCCGCCACGCCTTGTGGCTGGCCGCTGCAGGGGCCGTGGTGACGGCCATCGATTTCTCCGAGGGCATGCTGACAGAGGCACGGCGGAAGCCCGGGGCAGCGGCGGTCCGCTTCCTTCGACATGACCTCCACGAACCGCTCCCGTTCCGGGACGGGGCGTTCCACATGGTGGTCAGCGGGCTTGTGCTGGAGCACCTGCGTGATCTGGCAGGATTCTTCGGCGAGGTCCGCCGGATACTTCGGTCGGGCGGTCAGGCGGTGGTGTCTGCGATGCACCCGGCCATGTTTCTCCGGGGCAGCCAGGCGCGGTTCACCGACCCCGCGTCGGGAGAGGTGGTGCAGCCGGGGAGTTTTCCGCACCAGCTGGGGGACTTCGTCATGGCGGCGGTGCGGGCGGGGCTCCACATGGAAGGGATCGGGGAACACGCGCCGGATGCGCAGTTCGCCGGCCAATACCCGCGGGCAGAGAAGTACGTCGGCTGGCCGATGCTCGTCGTGCTGCGAATGCGGGCGTAGGTTGAACGGCCGTCTGCGTCAGAGCGCGTCGAGCTGGCGCGCGAGCGCCTCGCGGTCGGTGACGGGCAGCTCGCAGGCGTAATTCCGGCAGACGTAGGCGGTCGCCTCGCCGCCGACGGCCTCGCGATTCTGGAGGAGCGGGATGCCCTCCGCGCCCTTCGGGTCGCCCGCGACCATGCCGGCGACGACGCGGTTCGGCAGGTAGCGACCGAAGACCTCGGCCGCCAGCGGCGCCAGACCGTCTCCGCCGGGCGGAGAGACCAGCGCGATCTCGATGCCCGGCCCCAGATGGAAGTCGAGGGCGCAGAGGAAGCGGCCAAAGCCCGACGCGTAGCGTGTCATGAGGTCCGCCATCGGCCTGAGCGCCTTCAGCGCGGCGGACTCGTACCGCGACTCGCCGGTCAGGATCGCGAGGCGGAACAGCGTCTCGATCGCGACCGAGCTACCGCAGGGCACGGCGTTGTCGAAGAGGTTCCGCGGACGGACGATCAACCGCTCGTGGTCCACCCCGGTGTCGTAGAAGCCTTCGAGCTTCTCGTCCCAGAAGAGCCTCAGCAGCTCCTCGGCGAGCCCCCGCGCCTCGTCGAGCCAGCGCCGATCCAACGTCGCCTCGTACAGCGCGACCAGCGCGGCGGCGACCATCGCGTAGTCCTCGAGGTAGCCTTTGAGCTTCGCCCGCCCGGCCTTCCACGTCCGGAGCAGGCGGCCACCGGAGCGCATCGCGGTCAGGACGAACTCCGCGTTCTTCGCCGCGGCGGCGACGTAGTCGGCGCGCCCGAGCGCGCGGCCAGCCTCCGCGAACGCCCGGCACGCGAGCCCGTTCCACGCGGCCAGGACCTTGTCGTCGCGCGCGGGATGGACGCGCCGCGCGCGCGCCGCGTAGAGCCTCGCCCGGATCGGCGCAATGCGCTCCGGGTCAGGTTCGCCCCCGACATAGAGGATGCTCTTGCCCTCGAAGTTCGGCCCACGGTCGACGGACCAGTAGCGCGCCGCGTACTCCGCGTCGTCTGGGCCGAGGACCTCGCGCAGCTCCTCCGGCGACCAGACGAAGAACTTCCCCTCGTGGCCCTCGGAGTCGGCGTCGGTCGCGGAGTAGAAGCCACCCGCCGGGTCCGCCATCTCGCGCAGGAGATAGTCGAGCGTCTCCTCCGAAACGCGCCGGCACTCGGGATCGCCGAAGGCGAGCCAGCCGGAGAGGTACAGCGAGGCGAGCTGGGCGTTGTCGTAGAGCATCTTCTCGAAGTGTGGGACGAGCCAGTGCGGGTCCACCGAGTAACGGTGGAAGCCGCCGCCGACCTGGTCGTACATGCCGCCGCGCGCCATCATCGTCAATGTCGTGTGGACCATCTGGCGGCCGCGCGGGTTCTTCGACCGCTTCCAGAAGCGCAGGACGAACTCCCAGATCATCGGCTGGGGGAACTTCGGCGCGCCGCCGAGGCCGCCCTCGGTTTCGTCGAACTGCGCCGAGAGCGCCTGGAACGCGCCGAAGAGGATCTCGTCCGTGAGGAGGCCGGTCGACGCCCGGAGCCGCTCCGACTGACCGAGCGCCTCGCCGATCTTCTGCGCGGAGGCCACGACCTCGCCGCGACGGTTCGCCCACGCCTCCGCGAGCGCCTGGAGGAGCCGTGGGAACGCTGGCAGGCCGTGCCCCTCGACGGGCGGGTAATAGGTGCCGCCGTAGAAGGGCTCGCCGTCGGGCGTGAGGAAGACCGTCATCGGCCACCCGCCGTGGCCCGTCAGCGACTGCACGGCCTGCATGTAGATTTGGTCGACGTCGGGCCGCTCCTCGCGGTCGACCTTCACGCTCACGAAGTGGCGGTTCATGATGGCCGCGATCTCGGGGTTTTCGAACGACTCGCGCTCCATCACGTGGCACCAGTGGCACGCCGAGTAGCCGACCGAGAGCAAGATGGGCTTGTCCTCGGCGCGCGCCCGGGCGAACGCCTCGTCGCCCCACGGGTACCAATCCACGGGGTTGTGCGCGTGCTGCAGGAGGTAGGGGCTCGTCTCGCCCGCGAGTCGGTTTTCGGTCACGCGTTTCGTCGGAGGGGGCCTCTGACCGACGGGCTCCGCCCTTTGGGGCCCCCTCCGAAACCTCCCCCAGGACCGGTTGCGCCGGCGGAGCCGGCGCTCGAAAAGCCCTTACTCACACTGACGCCTGCGGCCCGAACGGGAGCGCGGCGACACGCGCCGGCACGGTCCCCTCGCCGAGGCGCACGGCCACGGCGCGGCCGGCCTCGGCGTGCTCGCGCCGAACGAACGCGAGCGCGATCGTGAGCCCGAGGCCGAAGGACCGCGTCGCGCTCGTCACCCTGCCGACCACCCCTCCGCCCGCGACGACCTCGGCGCCGCGGGGCGGCACCGCGTGGCCCTCGAGCACGAGGCCGGTGAGCAGCCGGTTCACGTGGCCCCGGTCGCGGACGCGCACCACGACCTCCTGCCCCGGGTAGCACCCTTTGGTGTAGGACACGAGGTCCGTGAGCGGGATCTCGGGCAGCAGCACGCTCTCGTCCACGTCGTCGCCGACGCGCGCCGTGCCCGCCTCGATCCGGAGGGCCTCGTACGCGCTGAAGCCGAGCGGCCGCGCGCCAGCGGCGACGAGGGCGTCCCACACCCGCGGGCCGTCGGTCGCAGCGCACGCGACCCAGATCTCGGGACCGCCGGTCTCCCGGCCGCCCGTCACGAGCCGGACGGCGCTCCCATCGAGGGTCGCGGCCAGGTGCGACCACGCCTGTGCCGGCGGCCTCGTGCTCGTGAGCCGCGCGATCACGGCGGGCCCCTCGGGACCGGCGAGCATCAAGAGCCCGGTCTCGTCGGATGCGTCCCGCAACGACACCTTCTCGGAGAAAAGATAATGGTCGAGCGCCTGCGAGATCTTCGCCGTGAGCCCCCGCGGCATGACGAGCAGGATACGATCCTCGAGAACCCAGACGGCCAGGACGACCTGGACCTTGCCGTGGGCGTCGAGCAGCGCCGCGCGACACCCCTGTCCCGGAGCGAGCGCCTTGATCTCGTTGGAGAGGAGCGCGTGGAGAAACGTGGCGCGATCGCGGCCGGTGACCTCGAGAGCGCCCCAGTCGCCCCGGTCTGCCAGCGCGACGCCGCGGCGCGCGGCGGCGTACTCGCCGGCCGCGTCCCCGTAATCGACCGGCAGCTCCCAGTCGCCGACCGTCTCGACGCGCGCGCGCGCGGCGAGGTGACGATCGTGGAGAGGCAATCGGCTGGGCACGCGTTCATTCTAAACCCGCGTGCTACACTGCGCGCCGTGAAGCTTCCGCCCGCGCCGCGGATCCGCCGCTTCCAGCGCCGCCTGCTCGCGTGGTACGGAGTCCACCGCCGCGACCTTCCCTGGCGACGCACGCGTCGGCCCTACCGCGTGCTCGTCTCCGAGATCATGCTCCAGCAGACGCAGGTGGATCGCGTGATCCCGAAGTACCTTCAGTTCCTCAGGCGCTACCCGACCATCCGCCACCTGGCCCGGGCCCGCGTCGAGGAGGTCCGGCGGCTCTGGTATCCGCTCGGTTACAACATCCGCCCCGTGCGTCTGCACGCGATCGCGCGCGAGACCGTGGCGCGCTACGCGGGGCGCCTGCCCGACGACGAGGAGGCCCTGAGACGCCTGCCGGGGATCGGCCGATACACCGCGGGCGCGGTCCGCGCGTTCGCCTACGGGCGTGACGCCGCCGTGCTCGACACCAACGTCCGTCGCGTGCTCGGCCGGGTCTTTCTGGGCCCGCGGCGGCTCGCGCGCGTCCGCGGGCAGAAGACCTTCTGGGACCTCGCCGAAGCGCTCCTGCCGCCCGGGCGCGCTTACGACTTCAACCAGGCGCTCATGGACTTCGGCGCGACGTGGTGCACCCCGCGGAAGCCGCAGTGTCCGCGCTGTCCGATGAGAGGCTTCTGCGCGACCGTCGCCACGTCAGCGTCGTAGGCGCCCGTGCCGCTCGTGATCGAAGTCGCCGCCGCGCTGATCCAGGACGATGCGGGGCGCTACCTGATCACGCAGCGCCGGCGCGGCTCCCACCTCGCCGGGCTCTGGGAGTTCCCCGGCGGCAAGCAGGAGGCGGGCGAGTCGCCCCGGGCGTGTCTCAGGCGGGAGCTGGTCGAGGAGCTCGCGGGGAATTTCTCGGTCGGGGAGAAATTCGACACGATCAGCTGGGACTATCCGGATCGGACCGTGATCCTGCACTTCTTCCGGTGCCGGCTCGAGTCGGGCACGATCGAGCCGCTCGAGTCGCAGACCATGGCGTGGGTCGCCCCCGAGCGGCTCGGCGAGTTCGCCTTCCCGCCCGCCGACCGCGAGGTCGTCGCGCGCCTCGCGTCCCGCGCCTGACCACGCGCGGAGAGGCGGTGGACCGCGATGGGCGGCGCCGCGCTCAGGCGGGACGCGGACCCAGGGCGGAGCTCAGCGCGCCGTGCGCCAGGGTGACGAGCGCGACGACGTCGAAGACGGGAAGCCCCGTCGCGCGCTGGATGTCCGCCGTGTAGGGCGGCATGTTGGTGCATTCCAGGACGAGCGCCCCGACGTCGGGGTAGTCGCTCACGAGACGCCGCGCCACGCGCACGTGCTCCTCCCGCACCGCGTCCACGTCGAGCTCGAGCTCGTCGCCGAGGAGTACCCGCGTGAACTCCTTTTCGCCCTCCATTCCGGCGACTGCGATCGGGATCTCGCTCCCGATGGAGGCGCCGCGCAGGTGCTCGGGGCCCAGCGTCGCGGCGTTCACCGTCATGATGCCGACGCGACGGCCTGGAGGCAGCAGCCGGTGCACCAGCGGCACCAGGAGAAGGCTCGAGGTGAAGACGGGGACGCGGACGGCGGCCGCGAGCTCGCGCTGATACTTCACGAGGAACCCGCAGTTCGTCGTGATCGCCCCAACGCCCTCGTCCGCGAGGGCGCGCGCGCCCTCGACGAACGCGGGAAGCAGTCCCTCGGCGCCGCGCCGGACGACGAGGTCGGGGCCGGCGCCGCGCACCCGGTGGTAGCGCACGGGGAACGGGAACGTGGCCGCGTTGCCCATGTCGCCGGGGATGCGCGGGAACCGCGTGTCGAGCATGAGGATGCCGACGGTGAAGCCGTACTGGTTCTGGCCGCCCCGCACGCGCCCGGAGGTCATCGGCCCTACTCTACCTTATCAACGTCGGGGGAGCGGCGGCGCCGCTCCCCCGACACCCCCCACCGGTCACCCGCGGCGGTCTCGCCCGCGAACCGATGGCGCCGGCGAAGCCGGCGCTCGAAACGAGCTAAGTTCGACGCTTCGAGGTCGCCGCCGACTGCCCCCAGCGGCTTCCCTTCCCGCGCCCCAGACCGTATGCTCTCGGCGGGAGGCAGACTCCGATGGAGGAGATGAGCGTTTCCCCCGGAGGCCCCGCCCACGGAAAACGCCCCGCCGGCCCCACGACCTCGGATCCTGGCGACGCCCAGAGCGCGGGCCCGAGAGACTTGCGCGACTGGATCGCGCGCGTCGAGGCGATCGGCCAGCTCAAACGGATCACCGAGGAGGTGAGCCGCGACGAGGAGATGGGCGCGATCACCTACATGGCCCACCAGCAGCTCGGCGCGCCGGCCCTCCTCTTCGAGCGGGTCAAGGGCTCGCCCCGCGGGTTCCGCTCGCTCTGGAATCCGCTGGGCTCGAGCGTGGACCGCTTCGCCCTCGCTATCGGTGAGCCGGCGGGGCTCTCCGTCATGGAGCTGATCCACCGTTGCAAGACGAAGTTCGCCAACCCGATCCCGCCCGTGGTCGTTGAGGGCGAGGGCACGCCGGTGAACGAGAATCACCAGCGCGGCGAGAAGGTGGACATCCGCGAGTTCCCCGCCGCGCGCCACTGGCCGCGGGACGGCGGCGAGTACATCGGCACCTGCGACGCGGTCATCACGCGCGATCCCGACGGCGGTTGGCTGAACGTGGGCTGCTACCGCCAGATGGTGCAGGGCAAGAACGAGGTCGGTCTGTACCTGTCGCCCGGGAAAGACGCGCGCCTGCACATCGAGCGGTACTGGAGCCGAAACGAGCCCTGCGAGGTCGTCTGCTGCTGGGGCATCGACCCGGCCCTCTTCATCGCGGCTTCCCAGACCTTCCCGAAGACGACCTCCGAGCTCGACTTCGTCGGCGGCATCCTCGGGCGGCCTGTCGAGCTGGTGAAGGGCGAGGCGACGAGCCTGCCGTACCCCGCCCGCGCCGAGATCGTGGTCGAAGGCGTGATTCCCCCGAACTCCCAGAAGCTCGAGGGTCCCTTCGGAGAATTCACGGGTTATTACGGCCGACCGGAGGACTACGCCTTCCTCGTCCGCGTGAAGGCGGCGCACTACCGGGACAACCCCATCCTCACGCACGCCCTCATGGCCGATTATCCGGCCAACGAGTGCGCGCTCCTCTACTCGGTCGCGCGCTCGGCGCGCGTCTGGAGCGACCTCGATCGGCTCGGCGTCCCGGGCATCAAAGGCGTGTACGCCCACCCCGCCGCGGCGGGCGGCTTCGCGATGACGGTCGTCTCGCTCGAGCAGCGGTACCCGGGTCACGCGTCTCAGGCGCTGGCGCTCGTCGCGCAGGCCCCGGGCGGGGCCTATTTCTCGAAGTGGTTCGTCGCGGTGGACCACGACGTGGACCCTTCGAACATCAACCAGGTGCTCTGGGCGATGTCCACGCGCTGCAACCCCGTCGAGGACATCGACATCCTGCGCCAGACGTGGTCCACCTGGCTCGATCCCACGCAGAACCCGCCCGAGGAGCGGCCGTACGGGTCGAAGGCGCTCATCAACGCCTGCATGGAGCACCGGTATCTCAAGCAGTTCTCCAGGCGCACGATGCTCCGCCGGTCGGTCTACGAGTCCGTCGCCGCCCGGTGGCAGCGCCTTGGATTCGACGGGGCTCCGCCGAAGCTCTGGGGGCTCGAAGACTGAGATGCCGAAACGGCTCGCCCTTGCCGGGGCGCTCCTCGTCGCCGCCGCGCTCGCCGCCGAGGCGGAGCTGCCGAGGCAGGTCACGGTGGCGACCAATCCGCCCGGCACGACGTACTACGCGGTCGCCAGCGGCCTGGCCAAGGTCGTGAGCGGGAGCGCCGGATTCCAGATGGTGGTCCAGCCCCACTCCGGCACCAGCACCATGCTGCCGCTGCTCAACACCGGCGAGGCGGACTTCGGTCTCGTCAACGCGGTGGACGTGGGGCTCGCCTACCGGGGCCCGGGCTTCAGGGTCGGCGGCCGCAATCCGTTCCCCCATGCACCGAACGTGCGCCTGGTGATGCGTGGCTCGCCGCTGCTGGTGGGACTGCTCGTTCGCAAGGACTCGCCGATCAAGAGCGTCCACGACGTTCGGGGCAAGCGGATGACCGGCGAGTATCCGGCGCATCTGGCCGTCTGGTACAACATGTTCGGCCACCTCGCGAGCGCCGGGCTCGCCTGGAACGACGTGAAGATCATCCCGGTGCCGGCCGTCAATGACGGGGTGGACGCGCTCGTCCAGGGCCGCGCCGACGTAACCGAGCACGCGCTCAACTCCGCCAAGACGAAGGAGGCCGACGCGACGCTGGGTGTCCGGCACGTCTCGATCGACTGCTCGCCCGAGGGCGAAGCGCGGCTGCGCGCCGCCGTCCCCGGCTACTATCCGCGCTGGGTCAAGGCGGGCACGGCCACGGCCGTCGTGGAGGACACCTGCTTCATCGCCTACGACACGTACCTGTCCGCCGGCAAGGGTGTGAAGGACCAGGTCGTGGAGGCGGCGCTCAAGGCCCTGTGGGAGAACCCCGGCCAGCTGGCGCCGATCCATCCGATGCTCAAGGAATGGACGCGGGACCGGGCGGTCGGTGGCGACGTGACGATCCCGTATCACGCGGGCGCCGTCCGCTTCTACAAAGAGCGGGGCGCGTGGAAGCCCGAGCTGGATCAGTTCCAGCAGAAGCTCCTGTCCCTCTCCCCTTAGCGCGATGACCGAGATCATCGCCAGGTTCCGGCGGCTCGACGGCGCCGCGCGCGCGGCCGAGCGCACGCTCCTCGTCACGCTGGCGCTGGTCGGCTCGCTCTGGGCGATGCAGGCCCACCACTATTTGCCCTTCGCGTTTTTCAACGAGCAGTACCTCGGGCTCTTCCTGGCCCTCGGGCTCGCGCCCGTCTTCCTCGTCGTGCGCGCGACGCCGCGCGCGCCCGGGGACCGGGTGCCATGGTACGACTGGCTCGCCTGCGCCGGAGCGCTCGCGGTCGGCGGCTACGTGACGGTCTTCTACCCCACGATCGCCTACACGCTCGGGATCGTCACCTGGGACAAGCTCCTCCTCGGCGCCCTCGCCATCGTGCTGGTCCTCGAGGGCGTCCGGCGGCTCGCCGGCTGGGCGCTCATGGGGATCGCGCTCGGGTGCGTCCTCTACGCGAAGTTCGCCTGGCTCCTGCCCGGCGTCCTCTACGCCAACGGCTCGAGCTGGGAGCGCATCGCCGTCTACATCTACCTCGACACCAACGGGATCCTGGGCGTCCCGCTCTCGGTCACCGCGACCATCGTCGTCGCGTACATCTTCTTCGGCCAGGCGCTCTGCGCGGTCGGCGGCGACAAGTTTCTCACCGACCTCGCGATGGCGGCGATGGGCCGCTTCCGCGGCGGCCCCGCCAAGATGGCGGTCGTCTCGTCGAGCCTCTACGGCATGGTCTCGGGCAGCGCGGTCGCGAACGTCGTCGTGGACGGCGCGATCACGATCCCGATGATGAAGCGCTCGGGCTATCCGGCGCACCTGGCCGCCGCGATCGAGGCGGTCTCGTCCAACGGCGGGCAGATCATGCCGCCGGTCATGGGCGCCGCCGCTTTCCTCATCGCCGAGTACCTGTCGATCCCGTACGGCGAGGTCGCGCTCGCCGCCTTGATCCCGGCGTGCCTCTACTACCTCGCCCTCTTCGTCCAGGTAGACCTCGAGGCCGCGAAGAACGGCATCGTCGGACTCCCACGCGCGGAGCTGCCGGAGGTCGGGCGGGTGATGCGCCGCGGCTGGGTCTTCCTGATCCCGCTGCTCGTGCTCCTCTACACCCTCATGATCGACCGCTGGGAGGCGGGCAAGGCCGGGATGCTCGCGGTCGCGACGACGTTCGTCGTCGGCGCCCTCCAGACGGAGACCCGTCCGACGTGGCACGCGCTCCTCGAGGCGATCGAGGGAACCGGGCGCACGATGCTCGACCTGGTCGCGATCACGAGCCTCGCGGGGATCGTCATCGGGGCCTTCCAGCTCTCGGGCCTCACCTCGAAGCTCCCGCTCTTGCTCGTCTCGATGGCGGGAGGCAACGTCTTCCTGCTCCTGGTGCTGACGGCGATCGTCTCGATCTTCCTGGGGATGTCGCTCCCCACGACCGTCGTCTACGTCACGCTCGCCGTGCTCGTTGGCCCGGCCCTGGTCGAGCTCGGCATCGTGCCGCTCGCCGCGCACCTGTTCCTCTTCTACTTCGGGATGCTGTCGCTCATCACGCCGCCCGACTGTCTCGCGACCTACGCCGCGGCGGCGATCGCCAGGTCGGACTTCTGGAAGACCGGGTGGGCCGGCATGCGGCTCGGGATCGTCGCGTACATCGTGCCGTTCGTCTTCGTCTTCCACCCGGCCCTCATCGCCAGGGGCGGCTGGCTCGACATCGTCGCCGCGATTCTCACCGCATCGATCGGGGTCATCCTGCTGGGGATCGGCTGCGCAGGCTATCTGTTCCGTCCCCTCGGCTGGGCCAGGCGCGCCTGGGTGTGCCTCGCCGGAACGTTGCTGATCCTGCCCCCGGTGACGGGCCTCCCGGAGCTCGTCCCCGACGTGATCGGCTTCGCGGTCGGCCTCGCGTTCGTGGCCGCCGAGCGCGCCGCGGTACCGAGACACGCCGCGGCACCGGAGGCGCGATGAAGGTCGACGTCTTCCCGCACATCTTCCCGAAGCGGTTCTTCGAGCGGATGCTCGAGGTCGCCGGGCGGAACCTCTACATGCAGAAGCGCATACGCAAGATCCCGGTGCTGGTGGACCTCGAGGAGCGATTCAGGATCATGGACCGGTACGACGGCTACGTCCAGGTCCTCACCCTCGCGTCGCCACCGATCGAGGCGCTCGCGGGCACGGACGAGACGCCGGAGCTCGCGCGCCTCGCGAACGACGGGATGGCCGAGCTCGTCGCGAAGCATCCCGGCCGCTTCCCCGGCTTCGTCGCCTCCCTGCCGATGAACAACCCTGACGCCGCCTTGAACGAGATCGACCGCGCGATCGACCGGCTCGGCGCCACCGGCGTCCAGATGTTCACCAACGTCAACGGGCGACCGCTCGACAGCGCCGAGTACCGGCTGCTCTTCGAGCACATGGCCTCGCGCCGACTTCCGATCTGGCTCCACCCGGCGCGCCCCGCGTCGGTCCCCGACTACCCCGTGGAGAGGCGATCGCGCTACGACATCTGGTGGGCGTTCGGCTGGCCCTACGAGACGACCGCCGCGATGGCGCGCCTGGTCTTCTCGGGGCTCTTCGACCGCCACCCGGACCTGGCGATCATCACGCACCACATGGGCGCGATGCTCCCCTACTTCGAGGGGCGGGCCGGCGGCGGGCTCGACCAGCTCGGCAGCCGGACCGAGGATCGCGACGACGCTGTGGCGCTCGCGGGCCTCAAGCGGCGGCCGCTCGAGTACTTCAAGATGTTCTACGGCGACACCGCCCTCTTCGGCGCGCACCACGCGATGGAATGCGGGCTGGCATTCTTCGGGGCCGAGCGGATACTGTTCGGGACGGACATGCCCTTCGACCCCGAGAAGGGGCCGGGGTTCATCCGGGACACGATCGAGGCGATGGAGCGGATGCGGGCAACGCCAGAGGAAAAGACGAAGATCTACGAGGGGAACGCACGGCGGATGCTAAGACTTCGGTTGAAGTGACACTGCGGGGGCGTCCATGACCAAGAAAGCGTCCATCGAAACCACGGCAGAGGCATACCTAGAGTTGCTGGCGGCCCGGGGCGTCGAGTACTTCTTCGGCAACGCCGGCACCGACTTCGCGCCGATCATCGAGGCCTACGCGCGACGCGGCGCTCACGGCCAGCTTCTCCCGCGCCCCATCACCGTGCCCCATGAGGCGCCGGCCGTGGGGATGGCCCACGGCTACGCCATGATCACGGGACGTCCGCAGGCGGTCATGGTCCACGTGATCGTCGGCACCGCGAACGCCCTCGGCGGCGTCATCAACGCGGCTCGCGGCGGGGTACCGATGCTCTTCACGGCGGGGCGCAACCCGATTACCGAGTCGGGGCTCCCGGGAAGCCGGGAGCGCCAGATCCACTGGGCCCAGGAGTCCTTCGACCAGGGCGCGATAGTCCGCGAGTTCGTCAAGTGGGACTACGAGCTCAGGAACTTCATCCAGCTCGAGACCGTCGTCGACCGCGCCCTCGCGATCACCCAGGCCGAGCCGCAGGGCCCCGTCTACCTGACCCTGCCGCGCGAGGTGCTGGCCGAGCGCCACGAGAGCCTCGAGTACGCCGACCCCTCGCGCGCGCCGCGCCCGAGCGACGTCGTCGCGGCCCCCGACGCGGTCGAGGAGGCGGCCCGTATCCTGGCCGTGGCGAAGAACCCCGTCGTCATCGCCAAGGCCCTGGGGCGTGACCCGCGCGCGGTCGACGCGATGGTGGGGCTCGCGGAGGTCGCGGCGCTCCCCGTCGTGGACCACTTCCACACGCACGTGAACTTCCCCCAGGACCATCCGCTGCACGCGGGGTTCGACGCGACGCCCTATCTCGACGAGGCGGACGCGCTCGTGGTGGTCGAGTCCGACGCGCCCTGGTTCCCGCACCTCAAGAGCCCGCGCCCCGAGGCGAAGCTCGTCCAGATCGGCGTGGACCCGCTCTTCACCCGCTACCCGATCCGCGGCTTCGGCGCCGACGTCGCGCTCGCCGGCACCGTCCGGCTCACGCTCGCCGCCCTCGCCGACGCCCTCCGCTCGCGCGTGGACAGGCACCTGGTGGGCGAGCGTCGGGCGCGCTGGCAGGCCGAGCACGCGCGGCGGCGGGAAGGGTGGGCGGCGGCCGCGCGCCGGGTCCAGGGCGACCGCCCGATCGACATGGCCTGGCTCTCACGATGCGTGGGCGAGCTCGTGGACGAGCAGACGATCGTCGTCAACGAGTACGACCTCGACCCGACGCAGACATGCTTCCGCGCGCCCGGGAGCTACTTCAACGGGCCGGCCTCCAGCAGTCTCGGCTGGGGCCTGGGCGCGGCACTCGGGGCGAAGCTCGCGGCGCCGGACAAGACGGTCATCTGCACGGTCGGCGACGGCGCCTACGTCTTCGGCGCGCCGACGGCCGCACACTTCGTCGCGCGCGCGTACGAGATCCCCGTGCTCTTCGTCGTCTTCAACAACCGCGCCTGGAACGCGGTCAAGCGCGCGGTCCATGGCCTGGCCCCCGACGGCTTCGCCGTCAAGACCGGGTCGATGGTGCTCTCCGACCTCGAGCCGTCGCCGGACTACGAGCTGGTCTGCCGGGCCTCCGGCGGCCACGCCGAGCGCGTCGAGGACCCCGCGGAGCTCCCCCGGGCGCTCCGGCGCGCGCTCTCCGTGGTGCGCGAGGAGAAGCGCCAGGCGCTGCTCAACGTGATCTGCAAGAAGCCGTGAGCTCGCATCCGCGAGCGAGGAGGAAGCGCCCATGACGGTCCTCGACGCCGATGGCCACGTGACCGAATCCGCCGCGCAGCTCGTGAAGTACATGGACGCGCCGTTCCGCAACCGGCAGCTCGCCTTTCCGATCGTTCCGTCGGACGGCTGGGACCGGCGGCTCATCACGAAGTACCACGACACCGCCGGGGACGCGGAGGCGTGGCTCCGGGCGCTGGACAAGGGAGGCATGGAGCAGGCGGTGCTCTTCCCCACGCTCGGCCTGTTCATGAGCTTTCTCAAGGACCGCGCCTGGGCGGTGCAGTTCTGCCGGGCGTACAACACGTTCATGCACGAGGAGTTCATCACGGTGAGCCCGCGGCTCCGGTCGGTGGCCCTCCTGCCGATCCAGGATCCCGAGGCCGCGGCGCAGGAGCTGCGGCGCGCCGTCCGCGAGCTTGGTCACGTCGGCGCGATGCTGGCGGCGGACGGCGGCCACGTCCTCGGCGACGCCCGCTTCACCCCGATCTACGAGGAAGCGCAGCGGCTCGACGTGATGCTCGCCGTCCACGCCTCGGGCTCGCACCTCGGGGGCG
Organism: Candidatus Rokubacteria bacterium 13_2_20CM_69_15_1; assembly: GCA_001914535.1. Lineage (GTDB taxonomy): Bacteria > Methylomirabilota > Methylomirabilia > Rokubacteriales > CSP1-6 > 20CM-2-70-11. The sequence goes on along the minus strand of MNCR01000053.1, from coordinate 3,818 downwards.
CCGGCGTCGATCTCTTCCCCCGCTTCATCCAGGCGCACACCTGCTCGCACCCCTTCGGCCAGATGCGCCAGCTCACGTCCCTCGTCTTCGAGGGGATCCCCGAGCGCTTCCCGGACCTCCGCTTCGCCTTCCTCGAGGCGGGCGCGGGCTGGGCGCCGTACTGGATGGAGCGGATGGACGACGAGTACGACAAGCGCGGTGAGGTCGAGGCGCCCGACATCCGGAAAAAGCCGAGCGACTACGTGCGGTCGGGCAAGATCTACTTCTCGTGCGAGGCCGACGAGTGGCTCCTGCCCCAGGCCCTCAAGCTGGTCGGCGAGGACCAGATCGTCTACGCCTCCGACTTTCCCCACTGGGACCACAGCTTCCCCGGGTCGATCGACGAGATCCGGAACCGCGGCGACCTCACCGACACGCAGAAGCGAAAGGTCCTCGCCGATAACTGCCGGAGGCTCTACAAGCTACAATAGCCTATGCGCGCGCGTCGGCTCTTGCTCCTCGGGTTCGCCTATCTGGCCTTCGATCTCGCCGACCCGGCCCTGCCGGGCGCCTTCAGCTTCGAGGTCAGGGACTCCGAGATCGAGGAGGCCGTTCACACCCAGCGCCGTCCCGAAGACCGACAGCCGGTCGCGGCCCGGCCGGCGCCGCCCGAGCGCCGTGTCGGGCCACGTGACGACTCGTTCGCCCTGCAGCACCGGGCGGCCGTCCGGCAGCCGCGCGTGGAGGCGTCGCCGCCCCATCCGGCACCGCGGTCCGCCCTGCTCACGCCCGCGCCGTCGCTCGACGACCACTAGCCCCGTCATCCCGTCCGTCTCCTGATCTGCGCCGCCTGCCGGCGGCACATCGCGTTCGTCCATCCCACGAGGAGAGACGAGATGACTGTGAACCGTTATGAAGGCCTGGCCATCGCCATCGCGCTCCTGATCGTGGGCCGCGTGCTGGTCGCGGTCTTCAAGGCGCTGGTGGAATGACGTATGCTTTTCTTTATGGATCCAGAGTTCTGGGCCCGGCTCTTCGGCATCGTGATCATCGACCTCACGCTGGCCGGCGACAACGCGCTGGTCATCGCCCTCGCCGTGCGCTCGCTGCCGCGGCGCCAGCAGTTCTGGGGGAGAGTCTGGGGGACGGCGGGAGCGGTGGGCCTGCGCGTCGCCTTCATCTCGATCGCGACGCTCCTCCTCCGTATCCCCCTGCTGCAACTCCTGGGCGGTCTCGTGCTCTTCTGGATCGCGTTCAAGCTCGTCCGAAAGGAGACCGGGGCCGAGGGCCACGTCCGCCAGGGCAACTCGTTCCGAGAGGCGGTCTGGATCATCATCGTCGCCGACGCGATCATGAGCCTGGACAACGTGCTCGCCGTCGCCGCCGCCGCCCACGGTGATCTCTTCCTCGTGGTCTTCGGTATCGGGCTGTCGCTGCCGATCGTCGTCTGGGGCAGTGGCCTCCTCGCCGTGCTGATGAACCGCTTCGCCTGGATCATCTGGATCGGCGGCGGCATTCTCGGCTACGTGGCGACCGACATGATTCTGAGCGACCGCAGTCTCGCCCGCGTGATCGAGCACGTGGCACCGGGTCGAGCGCTCTTGCCGTTCCTGCCCGCCGCCGGCATCGTGGCGCTCGGCTGGTGGTTCTCCGCCAAGAACGGCAGAAAGGGGGTGCCCGGGCGCGCCTGATTCAGTATCCTAAGCGGCGTGGCGCAGGACCTCCGCAGTTACCTCGACCTCGTCAAGCGCCGGAAGCCGGGCGATTTCGAGATCGTCGCGCGCGAAGTCGATCCGGCTTACGAGATCACCGCGCTCGTGGTGAAGCTCGAGCGCGAGGCCAAACGGCGGCCGGTGCTCCTCTTCGAGAAGGTCAAGGGCACGCGCTTCCCTGTCCTCACCAACCTGCACGCGAGCCGCGCCCGGCTCGCCGCGGCGATGAGCGCCCCGCCGGAGGACACGCTGCGCACGTACCTCTCCGCGATGGAGAAGCCGGTCCCTCCGAAGGTCGTGACGGGGGGGCCCGTCAAGGAGGTCGTCCTCACCGGCGACCGCGTGAACCTCTACGACCTCCCGCAGATCGTCCACCACGAGGGCGACGCGGGCCCGTACGTCACCGCCGCGATCTCGTTCGCGAAGGCCCCGACCGCCGATATCTGGAATTCCGCTTACAACCGCCTCCAGATCAAGGCACGCGACACGACGTCGATCCACCTGACGACGGGAAAGCACCTCTGGGAGTTCCACCGGATCGCCGAGGCGCGCGGCGAGCCGCTGCCGGTGGCGCTCGTGATCGGCGTCCACCCCGCGATCGCGCTGGGCGCCCTCGCCATCGGCTCGATCGACGAGGACGAGCGCGCGATCATGGGCGCGCTCCTGGGCGAGCCGCTCGAGCTGGTCCGCTGCGAGACCTCCGACGTGCTCGTGCCGGCGCACGCCGAGATGGTCCTGGAGGCCGAGATCCTGCCGCGCGCGCGCACCCCCGAGGGTCCGTTCGGCGAGTTCACGGGCTACAGTCTCGGCGAGCGCCAGCGCGAAGTCGTCCACGTCCGGGCGATCACCCACCGCCGGGACGCGATCTTCCAGGACATCACCGTCGCCCACCTCGACCACCTCCTGCTCTCGACGATCCCGATCGAGGCGAACCTCTACCGTGCCGTCCGCGCGATGGTCCCGACGGTGCGGGCGGTGCGCGTGCCGGGTCCGTTCACGTGCTTCGTCTCGATCGAGGCGCGCGTCCCGGGCCAGGCGAAGAACGCGATCCTCGCGGTGCTGGGTGCCGACCTCTATGTGAAGCGCGTGGTGGTCGTCGACCACGACGTGGACGTGTTCGACGACCGTCAGGTGAACTGGGCGATCGCCACGCGATGCCAGCCCGACCGTGACATCACGGTGATCACCCAGGCGCGCGGCTCGGACCTCGACCCGTCGACGCGCGAGGACGGTCTGACGGCCAAGTGGGGCGTCGACGCGACCGCCAAGCCGTCGCTCGCGGCCTACACGCCGCGCCATCGTGTGCCGCCCGACGTCTGGCGGCGAACCAACCTCAAGGACTTCTTCGCCTAGCGCCCGGTGGCCGGGAGCTTCGTCCGCCGCCTCGAGGCCACCGCCCGCCGTGGACCGGACAAGGCCGCGCTCCTCTGGAACGGCGGCGCGCTGACATACGCCGAGCTCCAGCGCCGCGCCGACGCGTTCGCGGAGCGCCTGAGAGAGCGCGGGGTCCGCGCGGGCGAGCGGATCGCCGTCGCGATCCCTAACCGCTGGACCTTCGCCGTCGCGCTCCTCGGCGGCTGGAAGCTCGGTGCGACCGTCGCTCCCCTCGACCCGCTCCTCAAGGGCGACGAGCGCGCCGTGATCCTGGCCGACCTCGCGCCCACGCTGCTCGTTGAGTCATCGGACGTCTCCGCGGTCGAGCACGCGGCGAGTGCCGGGGCAGGGACCGGTGCGCTGGGGGTCGAAGGGACCCGTTCCCTCCAGCCGGCAACGGACCCCGCATGCTCGGGTGGAAGGGAGCCGCAACGGGGCAGCGGACGCCAGCCGCGTGGTCCCGCGATCCCTGACGCGGCGGACCCAACCCCGGCGCTGATCTTGTATACGAGCGGGAGCACGGGACGGCCGAAGGGCGCGGTTCTCTCGCACGAGGCGCTGGCATTCGCCGAAGAATCGTGGGCGGGGCCGGTCATGGCGCTCACGCCCGCCGACGTCGTCCTCGCGACGCTCCCGCTCGTGCACTCGTTCGGCCTGAACGGCGCGCTCCTCGCCCCGCTGCTGGCCGGCGCCTCGGTCGTCCTGGTCGAGCGCTTCTCGCCCGAGGCGGCGCTCGAGGCGATCCGCCGGTAC
>MNCR01000095.1 GCA_001914535.1 Candidatus Rokubacteria bacterium 13_2_20CM_69_15_1 | reverse complement strand
CGCTCTGAGCCAGGATCAAACTCGCCATAAAAAGCGATGAACCTGGTCCTCAAGCTCGAACGATTACTGCGATGCTGCTATGCAGTTACTCGGTCGAGCGCAAGGTTCGTTAGAACGGATGGTGCTCACACCTTTTCGGTGAGCCAGTAGCATATCCAGATTTCAAAGAGCACTACGGTCAGCTTGGAAGGTGACCGGCTTACGACTACCCACCTCTGGGCTGGGCAACAACCGACTATAGGGATCTGCCCTTCGATTGTCAAGAACTTAGGCGCTGGCCCCGCGCCGGACCGTGTCAGCCTTCGATGACGATCCGCTTGAAGCGCCGTTTGCCTACCTGTACGAGATAGCCGCGGCCAGGCGCCAGAGTGAAGTTCAGGTCAGTGACTCGCTTACGATCGACGGTCACGGCACCTTGCTGAATCAGTCGCCTCGCCTCCGACGCCGACGGGGCGAGACCAACCTCCTTGATCACAGACCATAAGAGCCGAGGCTGTGCGCGATCGACGACCTTCCCAGCCAGTGCCCCCCCTCCACGGGACCCCACCTCGACCTCTTCGATCGTTTCGGGAACGTCACGCTGCTGGTGGACCCTGGCGAAGCGGGCCTCGGCCTCGGCTGCCGCGGCCTCGCCGTGGTACTGGGTCGTGATGACCCGCGCGAGGTGCTTTTTGGCGTCCATGGGATGGCCCCGACGCAGCGCCGCGATCTCGCTCTCGGGGATCCGCGTCAGGAGCTCGAGGTAGCGCCACATGAGCTCGTCGGACACCGACATGAGCTTGCCGAAGATGTCGTCCGCCTTCTCGGTGATTCCGACATAGTTGCCGAGGCTCTTCGACATCTTCTGCGTCCCGTCAAGCCCTTCGAGGATCGGAACGGTCAGCGCGATCTGAGGCTCCTGGCCATGCGCGCGTTGGAGGTCACGGCCCACGAGCAGATTGAACGTCTGGTCTGTCCCGCCAAGCTCGATGTCGGCACCGAGCGCCACCGAGTCGTAGGCCTGCGCGATCGGGTAAAGGAACTCGTGGAGGCTGATCGGCTGCTCGGCCGCGTACCGCGCCGAGAAGTCCTCGCGCTGGAGCATCCGCGCCACCGTCAAATGTGCCGTCTCCCGGATGACGTGCTCGAAGGTGAGCTTACCGAGCCACGTCGAGTTGAACTCGATCCGCGTCCGTGCAATGTCAAGGACCTTCCCGAGTTGCGCGCGGTATGTCTCCGCATTCATCCTGATCTCGTCCCAGGTGAGCGGCTTGCGCGTCTCCGAGCGCCCGGTGGGGTCGCCGATCATGCCCGTGAAGTCTCCGATGATCACGATGATCTGGTGGCCGAGGTCCTGAAAGTCTCTGAGCTTTCGGAGCACGACGGTGTGGCCCAGGTGGAGGTCGGGGGCGGTCGGGTCGAGGCCGAGCTTCACCTTGAGCGGCTCGCCCGCGCGCCTCGAACGTTCGAGCTTCTGGTGGAGCTCTGCTTCGACGATGATTTCGGCGACGCCGCGCCTGATCACGCGCAGCTGTTCGTCGGGCGGGAGGAATGCGGGGCGGCTCAAAACATCGGCGTTGTATCACACCGATCCAGAGGGCGCAAGGCGCCGGGCCGTGAAGGCCGGCAACGCGCACGGTGCCCACGGTCGAGCCGCCCGGTATAATACGGGCGATGGCCGTTCCCCCGCAGCAGCTCCCCCATCCCCGCCCGCCGCGCCCGCGCCTGCCCCGCTGGCTGCGCGTCGCGCTGATCGCGATCGGCGGGCTGACGCTCCTCGCGGGCTCCGCGGTCGGCGTCGCCGCGCTCTGGGCGTTCACGATTCTCCCCCGTTCGCTCCCGTCGGTCACCGCCCTCGAGACGCTGCAGCCCATCCAGGGCAGCCGGATTTACGACGATAACGATGAGCTGCTCAGCGAGCTGCACGTCGAGCGCCGGATCTTCGTGCCGCTGGCACAGATCCCGCTGACCCTCCGCGACGCCATCATCGCGACGGAGGACCGACGGTTCTACTCGCACTGGGGTCTGGACCCGATTGGCATCGCGCGCGCGATTGTCCAGAACTACCGCCGCGGCCGGATTGTCGAGGGCGGGAGCACGATCACGCAGCAGCTCACGAAGGTCCTCTTCCTCACGGCGGACAAGAGCCTTGAGCGGAAGCTCAAGGAGGCGGTGCTGTCGCTCGAGCTCGAGCGCCGCTATTCCAAGGACCGCATCCTCGAGATGTACCTGAACCAGGTGTACTTCGGCCACGGCGCGTACGGGGTCGAGGCGGCGGCGCGAACGTACTTCGGCAAGTCGGTGTCCGAGCTGACGGTGCGCGAGGCGGCGCTCCTCGCAGGGCTGCCGCGCGCGCCATCGAGCTACTCGCCGTTCGACCGCGGCGACGCGGCCAAACGCCGGCGCGACGTCGTCCTCCGCCGGATGGTGGAGTACGGCGCGCTGAAGGATGAGGAGGCGAAGCAGCTCGCGCGGTCGGATCTCGGCCTCATCCCGCCCGAGCGGCGCCGGACCACGGGCCAGTACTTCCTCGATTACGTCCAGCAGACGCTCGAGGCGAAGTATGGCGCCGACCTCGTCTTCAAGGGCGGTCTGAGTATCTACACGACCTTGAACCCCACGCTGCAGCTCGCGGCGGAGCAGGCAATGCGTGAAGGGTTGAAGGCGCTCGAGGGTCGAGCCGCCAAAGCACGGCCCGGCGAGAATCCCGAAGGCGCCATCGTCACCATCGAGGCGCAGACCGGCTACGTGAAGGCGATGGTCGGCGGCTACGACTTCCTCCGCAGCGAGTTTAACCGCGCGGTCCAGGCCAAGCGCCAGCCCGGGTCGGCCTTCAAGCCCTTCATCTACATCGCGGCACTCGAGGCCGGCTTCACGCCGGCCACGCGCATCGAGGACTCGCCCGTATCATACGACGCGGGGGCGAACGGAAAGCCGTGGGAGCCCGAGAACTACGACCGCGTGTTCCGTGGCCCCACGACGCTCCAGCAGGCGATCGAGGAGTCGGTCAACGTCGTGACCGTCAAGCTCCAGGAGCGCATCGGCATCGGCAAGACCGTGCAGGTGGCACGGCGGCTCGGCATCACGAGCCCCCTCGACTTCAACCTGAGCCTGGCGCTCGGGACCTCCGACCTGTCACTGCTCGAGCTGACGTCGGCCTACGGCGCGCTGGCGAACCAGGGCGTCTGGATGCCGCCGGTGACGACCCGCTACATCACTGACGCGCAGGGGAAGCTGCTCGAAGAGCACGTGCCCGAAGGGCGCGAGGCCATGGCGCCCGAGACCGCCTATGTGATCACGCACATGCTCCGGGGCGTGGTCGAGCGCGGCACCGGTCAGGCCGCGAAGGTACTCGGCCGGCCGATCGCCGCCAAGACCGGCACGACCAACGACTACTCGAACGCCTGGTTCATCGGCTTCACGCCACGCCTCGCGACCGGCGTGTGGGTTGGGTACGACCGGCCACGGAGCCTCGGACGTGACGAGACCGGCTCGCGCGTCGCGGTGCCGATCTGGGTCGCGTACATGAACAGGGTCCTCGCCGATAGCCCCAAGGAAGATTTCCCGGTGCCCGACGGGGTCGTCACCCTCCTCGTCGACGAGGATCCCTCAGGCGAGTGCGTCCGTCCCGTGCCGATGGCGTTCATCGCGGGAACCGAGCCGCAGGTCTCGTGCGCGGGCTCCGGCCAGCGGCGCGCCCAGCCGACGCCACCGACAAGCGGACCGGATGCGGCGCAGCCCATCCTCCGGCTCAAGCGCGAGAGTCCCTAACTCTGTGCCGCGGGATAGCGGGCGACGATGGCCGACCATGCGACGCCGTCGGCGAGCAGCTCCCGAAAGACCGTCTCCAGTTCCGTGATCGGCACGCGGACCTGTTCCATGGAATCCCGCTCCCGGATCGTCACCTTGCGATCGCCGGCCTCTCGCTTCTCCGCGTCGCCCACGGTCTGCACGTCCACGGTCACGCAGTAGGGCGTGCCGACTTCGTCCTGGCGGCGGTAGAGCCGGCCGATCGCCGCGGTATCGTCGTAGACGCTGACCCACCGCTGCGCGAGGCGGCGCTGAATCTCGCGGGCCGTGGCGACGATCTCGTCGCGCTTTTTCAGGAGCGGGAGCACCGCGATCTTGAGGGGGGCCAGGTCGGCGTGCAGGCGTAGCAGCACGCGCTTCTCACCGCGCACCTCCTCTTCGCGGTAGGCGTCCACGAGGAACGCCAGCACCGACCGGTCTGCCCCCGCCGAGGGCTCGATGACATAGGGCAGGACGTGCGTCTTCCGCTCCTCGTCGAAGTAGGTCAACGACTTGCCGCTGGCCTTCCCGTGCTGCCTGAGATCGAAATCCGTCCGGTTGGCGATGCCTTCGAGCTCGCTCCACCCCATCGGGAACTTGTACTCGACGTCGGCCGTCCGCTTGGCATAGTGGGCGAGCTCGTCCTTCTCGTGCTCGCGGAGGCGGAGGTGCTCGCGGCGAATCCCGTAGCGCTGATACCAGGCGAAGCGTTCCTCGATCCAGCGCTCGTGCCAGACCTCGTCCGCGGGCCGGCCGTCGATCACGTCGTTCGGGTTGACGAAGTACTCGATCTCCATCTGCTCGAACTCGTGCGTCCGGAAGATGAAGTTCCCCGGCGTGATCTCGTTACGAAACGACTTGCCGATCTGGGCGATCCCGAACGGGAGCTTGAGCCGCATGGACTGGAGCACGTTGTCGAAGTTGACGAAGATTCCCTGTGCCGTCTCGGGCCGCAGATACGTCACCGCGGCGTCCTCCTCCACCGGCCCCATGAAGGTCTTGAACATCAGATTGAACTGGCGCGGCGGGGTGAGCTCGCCCTTGCCACACGCCGGGCACAGTGTCCGCCGCGCGCCGCAGTGCTTGCAGGGCTCACCCGCGGGGATCTCGAACTTGTTGCCCTTCGTCGCGGGGCAGTAGTGGATCCACGGTGTCTCGTCGAGCTTGTCGGCGCGGAAGCGCCGCCGGCACGCTTTGCAGTCGACCATGGGGTCCGTGAAGTGGTCGAGGTGCCCGCTCGCCTTCCAGACGTTCGGGTGCATCAGGATGGCCGCGTCCAGCCCGACCATGTCGGGTCGGAGATAGACGTTGTCGCGCCACCAGGCGCGCTTGACGTTGTTCTTCAGCTCGACGCCGAGCGGGCCGTAGTCCCAGCACGAGGCGATGCCGCCGTAGATCTCGCTCGACTGGAAGATGAAGCCACGGCGCTTGCACAGGGCTCGCCTCGCCCTGGGCTGCGCCTCGCACGGTCAGAGTCATGGGCTCACCCCGGAAGTCGGCTCGAGCCGTCGCACGTCGCGCAGAAACTTGGCCGTGCGTGTCGGCTGGCCGATCAGTCGCGAGACCTGGGCGTCCAGGAAGGCTCCGATCTCATTCTCGCTCCTGCCGATCGGCATGACGAGCGCCTCCTCCCAACGTTCCGAGCGGAGCCACTCGAACGCCGCCAGCGTCGCGGGCCGGGCAGTGACCATCCACGCGTCCTCGCGCGCGCACGCCTCGCAGACGACACCGCCCGCGCCGAGGGCGGGCCGGGGGAAGGGGTAGGCCCGACCGCACACGGTACACGCGTCCAGCCGCGGCCGATGCCCCAGCGTCTCCAGGGCGCGCACGCCGAAACAAACGGCCACGCGCGCCGGCCGAACCGGTCCCTCGAGAGCGCGCAGGCTCCGGACCAGCAGCGCGTAGAGCGCCACGTGGCGGTCGTGCTCGGCCGTCAGCCGCGCCACGCATTCGACAATCCACGACGCCTGCCCGAGCCGCTCGAGGTCACGCCGCACCCGGTCGAACGGGTGCAGGATGTCGAAATGGTCGATCCGGACCAGCTCGCTTCGGCCCGTGTCGAAGAAGACCATCTCACCGAGGGTGAAGAGCTCGAGCGCGCCGGCGAACCGCGACCTGATCCGGCGCGAGGCCTTGGCGACGCCACGGATCTTACCAAAATCGCGCGAGTAAAAGGTGACCACCCGGTCGCTCTCGCCGAGCGGGAACGAGCCGATGACGACCGCCGCAGATTTGCCGAGCGCCATCAGGACGTCAGCATGAAGCCGAACTCGCGCAGCGCCCGCCCGTCACGACGCCAGTGGAGGCGGACCTCGACCGTCAGCCCGAGGTACACCTTGATCCCGAAGAACGCCTCCAGGTCCCGCCGCGCGGCCGTGCCCACGCGCTTGAGCAGGGCCGCGCCCTTGCCGATGAGGATGCCCTTCTGCGACTCCCGCTCGACAAAGACCTTGGCGCGAATGTAGAGGCACTCCGGCGCCTTCCGCTCGACAAGCTCCTCGACGCGAACCGCCACCGCGTACGGCACCTCCTCGCGCGTGAACCGAAAGACCTTCTCGCGGATGATCTCCGCGACCCAGAAGGTCTCGGGCTGGTCGCTGGTCGCGTCCTCGGGGAAGAAGGGCGGATGCGCCGGCAGGACTCCCACGATGAGCTCCAGCAGTCGCTCGCAGCCGGTGCCCATGGCGGCGGAGACAGGGACGAGCTCGCGAAACGGGTGCGCGCCCTGCCACGCTTCGAGGACCGGCAGCATCCGCGCCTTCGGCCGCAGGAGGTCGGTCTTGTTCAGCACGCAGAAGGCCGGTCCCCGGTAGGCCTCGAGCGGCTCCAGCACGAGCCGGTCGGGATGGGTGCGCTGCGCGGCGTCGACGACGAGGCAGACGAGGTCGACGTCCTCGACGGCACGGCGCGCCGTCTTCTGCATGAAGGCGCCGAGCGCACCGGTGGACGCGTGGAGCCCGGGCGTGTCGACGAAGACGATCTGCGCGCCCGGGAGGTTCTTGATGCCGGTGATCCGATTTCGCGTGGTCTGGGGGCGCGGCGAGACGATCGCCAGCTTCTGGCCCACGAGGCGGTTCAGGAGGGTGGACTTGCCCGTGTTCGGGCGGCCGATAAGGGATACGAACCCCGCGCGATGGCTCACGCGAGGAGCCCCGTCCAGAGCCGCGGGGGCACCCGACGGCGGCCCGACGTGAGGATCTGCCGCTCGCGTGCGTGCATGAGCTCCGCCTCGACGGGGTCCCGGTCGTCGTAGCCGACGAGGTGGAGCACGCCGTGGGTGACGAGCAGGTCGAGCTCGAGCGGCAGCGGCACGCGGAGCCGGCGCGCCTGGCGGCGGGCGGTGTCCGCCGAGATCACGATCTGGCCCACGAGAGGACTCGGCCCGTCGGGGACTTCCAGCGGAAACGCCAGGACGTCGGTGCGCCGCCGAACGCCACGCCAGGCCGCGTTCAGCCGGCGTATCGCATCATCGCCGACAACGAGGACCTCGACGTCGCCGCCCGCCCGTCCCACCGACGCCAGGGCCGCGCGCGCGGCCCGCACCAGACGCGCCGGCCTGACGGCGACGCGCCGCTGGCGATTCGCGACCGCCACCGCCATCAGGCGCCGTCGGCGGCGTTCCCATTGTCGCGGGCCCGCGCGCCGTGGGCATCGTACGCGCGGACGATCGCGGACACGAGCCGGTGGCGCACGACGTCCCCTTCGTCGAAGTAGACGAAGTCGATGCCCTCGACGCCTCGGAGCACGGTCTGGACCTCGATCAGCCCCGAGCCGCGGGAGGCCGGCAAGTCCACCTGGGTGATGTCGCCCGTGATCACCATCTTCGAGTTGAACCCGAGGCGCGTCAGGAACATCTTCATTTGCTCGCTCGTGCTGTTCTGCGCCTCGTCGAGGATGATGAACGCGTCGTTGAGTGTCCGACCGCGCATGTAGGCGAGCGGCGCGATCTCGATCGCGCCCTTCTCCACGAGACTCTGGACCTTCTCCGCCTCGAGCATGTCGTAGAGCGCATCGTAGAGCGGGCGCAGATAGGGGTGGACTTTCTCGTAGAGGTCGCCGGGCAGGAAGCCGAGGCGCTCACCGGCCTCCACGGCCGGCCGGGTCAGCACGATCCGCGCGACCTCACGCTTCATCAGCGCCGAGACCGCCATCCCCACGGCCAGGAACGACTTGCCGGTGCCCGCGGGCCCGATGGCAAAGACCATGTCGTGCTTGCGGATCGCGTCGACGTACCGCTTCTGGCCCGGGGTCTTCGGCGTGATCCACTTCTTCCGCGACGGGACCGCGATCGCGTCGTTGAACACCGCCTTGAGGTCCGCCTCCTCGTTGTCCGACAGCATCCGGAGCGCCGCGCGGACCTCCATCGTGCGCACCGGCGCGCCGGCGCGCACGAGCTCGGCCAGCTGGACGAGCGCCCGCTCGGCCTTGCGCACCTGCCGCTCGTCCCCCTTGAGCATCAGGTCGTGGCCCCGCGCGACGATGCGGATGTCGAGCTCGTGTTCCAGCGTCCGGAGGTGGTCGTCGTTGCGCCCGAGGAGGGGGAGCAGGTCGACGTCGGGGGCGAGGGAGATTCGTCGCGTGATCGTCGTGGCTTCGCTCAACTCCTGGGTTCCCTCCCCGAGTCTACCACGGCGATTCCGAGCTCCCGAAGCTGGCCCGGGCTCACCGGCGCCGGCGCCTCCGTCATCGGATCGCTCCCCTTCTGCGTCTTCGGGAACGCGACGACCTCGCGGATTGAGTCCTCGCCCGCGAGGATGGCGACGAGGCGGTCGAGCCCGAAGGCGATGCCCCCCATCGGCGGCGCGCCGAACTCAAGGGCGTCGAGGAGGAAGCCGAACTTCGCTCGTGCCTCCTCCTTGGTGATGCCCAAGAGCTCGAAGACCTTCTGCTGGATCACCTGCTGGTGGATGCGGATCGACCCGCCCCCGACTTCCTGGCCGTTCAACACGAGGTCGTACGCCTTCGCGAGCGCCTCACCGGGCCGCCCGTCCAGGAGGTGCACATCCTCGTCGCGGGGCGCCGTGAACGGGTGGTGCATCGCCTGCCACCGGCGCTCCTCCACGCTCCACTCGAACATCGGAAAGTCGACGACCCAGAGCAGCGCGTAGCCCCCGGTGGGGATCAACCGGTGCCGCTGAGCCAGCTCCACGCGGAAGCGTCCGAGCACGGTCGCCGCCGTGGGCATGGCATCGCCGACGATCAGGACGAGATCGCCCGGCGCCGCCCGCAGCCGCTCGAGGAGCGCTCCGCGGATCGGCTCGAGGAAGCGCGCAACGGGAGACTGGAGCCCCTCCGGGGTGATCTTCACCCACACGAGGCCTTGGGCTCCATAACTCTTCGCCGCCGTCACGAGGTCGTCCGCCTCCTTTCGGCTGAGCCCGCCGGCGCCCGGTACCGCGAGCCCTTTGACGACGCCGCCGGCGGCGATGACCTGCTGAAACGCCTGAAACTCGCCGCCGCGGAACAACTCGGTCAGATCCACGAGTTCGAGACCGAAACGGAGATCGGGCTTGTCCGTGCCGAATCGCGCGAGCGCCTCGGCGTAGGCCAGGCGCGGGAACGGACGCGGAACCTCCACGCCATGGACCCGATCGATGACCGCCCGCACCATGTCCTCGATCAGGGGCAGGAGGTCGTCGCGATTGAGGAACGACGTCTCGATGTCGATCTGGGTGAACTCCGGCTGACGGTCTTTCCGGAGGTCCTCGTCACGGAAGCAGCGCACGATCTGGAAGTAGCGCTCGAACCCCGCCACCATCAGAAGCTGCTTGAAGAGCTGCGGGGACTGCGGCAGCGCGTAGAAGCTCCCCGGGCTCAACCGACTCGGCACCAGGAAGTCCCGCGCGCCCTCCGGCGTCGAGCGCGTCAGGAACGGCGTCTCGACTTCGAGAAACCCGTGCTCGTGAAGATAGGCGCGCACGGCCTGGCACGTGCGGTCGCGAATCACGAAGTTGCGGTAGAGCGACGGGCGGCGGAGATCGAGGTACCGGTACTGGAGCCTCACCAGCTCCTCGACGGTCACGTCATCCTCGATCGGAAACGGGAGCGGCCGGGCCTCGTTGAGCACCTTCAACTCGCTCGCCTGGACCTCCACGTCGCCCGTCCCGAGCTTCGGATTCTCCGTGCCGGACGGCCGGCGTGCGACGACGCCGCGGACCGCCAGCACGAACTCGCCACGGATCGACTGCGCACGCTCGTGCGCGCCGGCGCTCGTGGCCGGGTTGAACACGCACTGGGTCAGCCCGGTGCGGTCGCGCAGGTCCACGAAGATCAACCCCCCGTGGTCGCGCCGGCGGTGCGCCCACCCCATCAGGGTCACCGTGCGGCCCGTGTCCGCGGAGCGAAGCTCACCGCAGGTGTGCGTGCGCTTCCAGTCGCCGAGCTCCTCGGTCACGACTGATCCTCTTGCCGTTCTTCCGTGTGACGTTTTTCGTCGAGCCGCGTCGCCCTTCGTACGAGTGGCTTCACGCCAGCTGACGCACCACCCTGGTAGATCGCGTAGCCGTCAAATCCCTCTGCGGCCAAGTCGTCGAGTTGCTTCGCGACGTTCTTCTTCTTCAGCGTGACCGAAACGACCTGGCCTTCGTTCCGGAGACGCCGCGCCATCGCGAAGACATCGGCGGGGCTATCCTTCGCCTCGAAGAGGAGCGCGACGTGGTGTCGGTCGCCGACGCGAACGCCATTCTTCTCCTGGAGGATCGAGATCACCCGCTCGAAGCCGATCGAGAAGCCGCACGCAGGCACGTCGCGGTCGAGAAGCTTGCCGATCATCCGGTCGTAGCGCCCACCGCCGGCAATGGCCGACGGATACCCCGCGTACGCCACTTCGAAGATCGCTCCCGTGTAATACCCCATCCCACGAACCAGGGTCGGGTCGAAGGCGATGTCGAAGCGCTGGCCGGCCTCGTCCGCGACCGTTCGCATGATGGTGCGCAGCGACTCGGCAAACGGCTCCACGGACGGCAGCTCGCGTCGGAGCCGCTCGAGCGAGTCCGTGGCTTGAGACGCGTGAGGCGTGGACGGATCGGCCGGCCAGAGGAGCGCGCGCAGTCGCACGACCGTGCCCTCGGCAAACCCACCGGCGCGCAGCTCGCGCTCAACACCGTCGCGGCCGATCTTGTCCAGCTTATCGAGCGTGACGAGGAATGCGCCATGCCGGTCCGTCTCGACGCCGCAGGACTTCGCGATCCCGGCGAGGATCCGTCGATCGTTCAGTCGCACGCGGGGGTGCTCCAGGCCCAGCGCGCTGATCGCCTCACACGTAGCCAGAATGAGCTCGATCTCCGCCACCTCCGAGCCGACGCCGAGAATATCGATGTCGCACTGGGTGAACTGGCGAAAGCGCCCCTTCTGCGGCCTCTCGGCGCGCCACACCGGACCGATCTGGATCGCCTTGAACGGATCCGGGAGCTGCGCGTGGTTGTCAGCATAGTAGCGCGCGAGCGGCACGGTCAGATCGAACCGCAGGCCGAGGTCGGCGAGCTCCGGGTCTCGACCGCTCGAGGCCGACTCGAGCTTCGCGCCCCGCTTCAGAACCTTGAAGATCAGCTTCTCGTTCTCGCCGCCGTCGCTCGCCAGCAGGAGACGAATGTTCTCGAGCGCCGGCGTTTCGATACGCCTGAAGCCGTACCGCCTATAGACGTCGAGGATCTCCGCCGTCGCATGATCCCGCAATTCCACCTCTCGCGGCAGCAGGTCGCGCATGCCCCGAGGAGGCGATGTGTCGAACTTCATTCGGCGCGGATCGTCATGCGGACGGCCTTCTCCCGGCGCTGGCGTCACGCGAAGAGAATGGGGAGCGAAATGGCGAGGCCGGGGAAGACGCCCGGTCGGAGCTCGTCGTCACCGCCGACCGCCGCGGCGAGCCGATAGGCGCCATCCACCAGCTCGAAGGCTTCGACCGTCTTCGCTTCGGGGTCGAGCAGCCAGTAGTGCCGGACCCCGTACCGGGCGTAGGCGTTCAGCTTCCTCACGCGGTCGCGCCGGGCCGTCCCGGGCGACAGCACTTCCACGAGAAGGTCGGGAGCGCCCTCCACCCCGCGCTCGGCGACGATCTCGAGACGGTCTCTGACCACGAAAACAAGGTCGGGCACGACCGTGGTCCGGGGATCCAGAATGACGTCGAACGGCGCGACGTACACCTCACCCAGGCCGTGAGCCCGCACGTGGGCGTGGAGGATCGCGAACAGGTTCCCGACCGCGTTCTGATGAGCACGGCGCGGCGACGGCTCGGCGAACAGCATCGCGCAGTAGTCCGCGTAGGTCAGCCCCGAACGTCCGGTCTCGACCGAGTACCGTGTCCCGGCCTCGCTCATGGGGTCAGTGTACCGCGACCGGGGTCATCCCCGCGGTGCCCTCGGTCGTCGTGCTCCACTCGGGGGGTACACCTGCGCAGGCGGATGAGGACCTGAAGCGTGAGCGCCGGCCTCAATCCGGAGTCGTCATGATGATCTGAGTCTCGCCCGACGTGTTGAACAGGCCCTGGTACCGCACCACGGCGACAACCAGGGTGGGCGTGTCGTCGCCCGGGATCGCCCCCAGCGCGGTCACGGTGCCCTCGAAGCCGGAGTCGATCGTCTGAAACCGGTACCCCGCGGGTCCCTTGTAGACGACCGCGATCCGTCCGGGCAGCTGGTTCTGCGGGACCACGATCTCCTCGATGCCGTCGCCGTCGAGGTCCACCGCCAGGGGCATCGGCTCCGACGTGTAGATGTAGCTGCGTCCCCCGCGCTCGATCTGGGTCATGACCTCGAGCTTCACGCCGCCGCCGCCCACGGGCGTCGCCGAGCGCCACGTGTCCTCGGCCTCGACGGCGATCCGGAGACGGCTGTACTCGTCGACGAACGCGAGCGCCCGCGGGCTCGCCTTGCCCGCGATGTTGGAGAAGGTCGCGCCGGTCGCCCGAAACGTGGACGGCACGCGCACGCGCCCCTGGGGCACGACGTGGCCGTCGCGGATGACCGCCCGCTGGACGTCGCCACTCTTGAAGAACCCACTCTGCGCGAACGGCTGGATCCAGAGCGTCTTCTTGACCCCGTCGCCGTTCGCGTCCACGGCCAGCAGGATGTCGGTGATCTCGTCCGCCAGCACCGCCGGCTTCCCGCCCCTCGAGGTCAGGACGAAGGAGCGCAGGAGGATCGCGGGGTTCGGGTTGTAGCTGTTGACGACGACCTCGAGCACGCCGTCGCCGTCGAGGTCGGCGAGCTGCACGCTGAAGACGCGGCCACGCGCGTCGGCGCGATAGGTCCACTCCGCCTCGAGCGTGCGCTCGACGATCTTGTAGAGGTAGATTCGCTCGCCGTCGGTGACGACCATGCGCGGGATCTGATCTTGGGGCGCCACCGCGATGTCCATCGCGGTCACGGCGAACGGGTACTTCGCGACCTCTTTGAGCGGGATCGACGACTCGCCGCTC
>MNCR01000080.1 GCA_001914535.1 Candidatus Rokubacteria bacterium 13_2_20CM_69_15_1 | reverse complement strand
CCGTCGCCGCCGCCGAACATCTTCCGGCCCATGATGTAGGCGCCGACATTCGTGAAGAGACCACGGACCACCTTCGAGTCTTTTGTGTCGGGCCCGCCCTCCTCACCATGTTGCTCCCGCCAGCTCGCCGTCTCGAATACCCACTGGTGCAGGCGCATGCCACCTTCCCCGATCGGGTTCTCCAGGCTCTGGTTCGGCCCAGCGACAAAACCGTCAAGCGAGATGGAGATCTGGCACGTCACGGAGCTCATGGTTTTAAGACGTCCTCTGCCTGCCTGAATCATCGGTCAGCGCCACCATCTCTCTCACCCGGCTATGCGCCGATGACCAGGCGCGCCAGACACTCGCACACCAGGCCAGCAGTTTCTCATCCCGAGGCGGCCCCGGCTCGACCGCGAGCACGTCGGCCACGGTCAACGGCCCGACATCCCCTGGTGGGTCGAATCGAGGCCACCGCCTCGAGGTTCGGGCCATTCGGATGTGCGCCTGCTGAACCTGGCGGCCGGTGAAGCCGCGTTCAACCGCCAGGTAGAGGCCGGCGAGCGCGAAAGCCGCCCCAATCGTGGATCGCGCTTGACGAACATGCTGGGCGCCGTAGGCATCGACCAGATGCTGGTGGATGAACGTCGGATTGCCATGGGCGAGCGTGTAGTAGGACAGCTCATGCATCAGGGCGCGACACTCGCCGGAGGCGTTCGCCTTTCGATCCCGTTCAAGGCCAAGGCGTGGGCGCTGCAGGCCGCATCCCGGGCAAACGATCAGCACCGCGAGATGAGTTTAGGGGCTCCTTCAGGTCTAGACCGTACGATGAGCCTTGTGCAGGCGAATCGCACCGCGGCGCCGGCCGAGTTGGAGGGCCAGCTCGAGCAGTACCGGCCTGAGCTGATCGGTTATTGCTACCGGATGCTCGGCTCGCCATTCGAGGCAGAGGATGCGGTGCAGGAGACCTTGCTGCGTGCCTGGCGCGGTTACGAGCGCTTCGAGGGGCGGGCCGCCGTGCGGTCGTGGATCTACCGGATCGCCACCAACGTCTGCCTCGACATGGTAGAAGGCCGCAACCGGCGGGCTCGTCCGATGGATCTCGGGCCGGCGCGGGCTCCGGTTGAGACGAACGCCCACTGGATGCCGGAAGTCGCCTGGCTCGAACCCATCCCGGACAGCCTCCTTGCCGAGGAGGGCGATCCCGCGGAGCTGGCGGTCATGCGGGAATCGATCCGTCTCGCCTTCGTGGCGGCGCTCCAGCATCTTCCTCCCCGCCAGCGCGCTGTGCTGATCCTTTGCGAGGTCCTCCGCTGGAGGGCGAAGGAAGTTGCCGAGCTGCTGAAGACAAGCGTGCCGTCGGTCAACAGCGCGCTGCAGCGGGCGCGGGAGACGCTCGAGGCGAGCGGGGTCAGCGCGAACGACCCGGTGCCGCCAATGGACGATGCTCGAAAGCAGCTCCTGGCACGCTACGTGCAAGCCTTCGAACGCTACGACCTGAATGCCTTGACCTCACTGATCAAGGAGGACGCGCGGCAGTCCATGCCGCCATACGATTTGTGGCTGCGCGGCAGGGACAACATCCTCGCCTGGTGGTTCGGTCCCGGCATCGGCTGTCGCGGCTCGCGGCTCCTGCCAACGTCGGGAGCGAACGGGTGCGTGGCGTTCGGTCAGTACAAACCGAGTCAGTCCGGCAGCGGCCGGGATCCCTGGTCGCTCCTGGTCGTCGAGACCGAGGGCGATCGCATCGGCGAGCTCACCTTCTTCCTCGACACCGCCAGGCTGTTTCCGCTGTTCGGCCTGCCCCCGCACGTCGACTGACCGGCGTCAACGGGCCAGCACGTCCCTCAACCCCATGAAGGTGACGAGCTCACGGAGCTCGGGCGACGCACCTCGCAGCCTCACCCGGCACTGATGGCGGTCCGCGGCGAGCTGCAGCCGGGCCAGGGCGTCCACGGTCACCGCGTCGGCGGTGATCCCGTCGACGTCGCAGACGGCGACGGCGGCGTCACACCCGTCGAGTAGCGCGCAGACGCGCTGGTCGAGACCGGGCAGGTCGGTGGGCGCGATCGGCCCGCTGATCAGGATCGTGATCGAGCCGCGCTCTGGCGTCGGCATCGTGTGTCCAATCCATTAGACGGCCGGCACGTCGAGAACTCATCGGGCACCCGCCGAGCGATGACTTTTTCTGAGACCGGCCGTCTTAAAGAGCGACAACTCATCGACGCCATCACGCCGGTCAACCCTCGAAGTTCTATAAAGGAAGGACCATGAGCCCGACCATTTCGAAGACCGACACCGCTCTCGTATTCGACCACGGAAAGATCGTGCGCGACGCGCAGAAGCAGGTGCAAAAGGCCATCGACCAGCTGGTCGATGCCGGCGCCGAACGCGGCCTGCAAGTGGCCGCCTATCGCGGCCCGGACCTCGTGGTCGACGCCGTGGCCGGCGTCGCCGATCCGGAGAGCGGACGTCCCGTCACCCCGGACACCCCCTTCTACAGCTACTCGGTCGGCAAGGGCGCGACCTCGACGATCATCCACATCCTCGCGCAGCGCGGCCTGTTTGAATACGACACCCCGGTCGTGGCGCTCTGGCCCGAGTTCGGCGCCCACGGCAAGCAGTCCGTCACCGTCCGGCACGTGCTCAACCACACGGCGGGTGTGCCGGGCATCCCGCTGGACACGACGATTGAGGATCTCTGTAACTGGGACAAGATGTGTGCGGCGATCGCCGACGAAGAGCTCTGGTGGGAGCCGGGAACGAAGGTCGGCTACCACGCGTATACCTTCGGGTACATCGCCGGCGAGATCGTGCGCCGCACCACCGGCAAGAAGATCTCGCAAGTCCTGCGAGAGGACGTGGCGGGTCCCCTGGGTGTGGCCGATGAGATCTACTTCGGCATGCCAGAGTCAGAACACTACCGGCTGGCTCGCCTGGAGGATGCGCCGACGGCCGGGCCAATGCCCGAGATGCCGCCGGACCTCCCGATGTTCAAGGCCGGGCCGATGTCGACGTTTCCGAACGCGGAGTTTGGCAACCGCACCGACGTTCTAAGCGCCGACATCCCGGCCGGTGGCAAGGTCTCGGCCAGGGCCATCGCCCGGATGTACGCGGCGCTGCTGACCGAGGTGGATGGCCTCCGGCTCATCTCCGCGGAGCGGCTCCGCGAGGTAACCGCGGTCTCGTCGACGGGCACGGACCAGGTCTTCGGAAACGCGTCGACCTGGGGACTGGGGTACGCGATCGGGGGTCTCGGTCCCGCGGCGCAGGACTCCCAGTCGGTGTTCGGCCTGGGTGGCGTGGGCGGTAGCTTCGCGTGCGGCGACACCGCCACCGGGATCGCGTTTGCCTTCACCAAGAACCGGCTGACCCAGGACTTCAACGCCGCCAGCGAGCTCAGCCTGATCGTCAAGAAAGCGCTGCGGTGATCACGACGGGTCTTTCGACATCACTCGACGGGTTCATCGCCGGCGCTCACGACAACCCGCAGCGACCGTTGGGCGTTGGTGGCGATCGGCTCTTCAAGTGGTTCGAGGACGGTGACACGCCGAGCCGCTTTTATCCCTCGTTCCGGATGTCAGCCGCCAGCGCGAAGTTTTTCGATGCGCTCGCCGGCCGGCACGGCGCGGTCATCACGGGACGCCGGACGTACGACGTCGCGGACGCGTGGGGCGGGAAGGGACCATTGCCAGGTGTTCCCCTGTTCGTTGTCACCCATCGCGTCCCAAAAACGGTGCCGCCCGGTGAGCCGCCCTATACCTTCGTCACCGATGGTGTCGAACGT
Organism: Candidatus Rokubacteria bacterium 13_2_20CM_69_15_1; assembly: GCA_001914535.1. GTDB lineage: Bacteria > Methylomirabilota > Methylomirabilia > Rokubacteriales > CSP1-6 > 20CM-2-70-11. The sequence goes on along the minus strand of MNCR01000080.1, from coordinate 7,542 downwards.
GCCGTCGAGAAAGCGCGGACGGCTGCCGCCGGCAAGGACGTGAGCCTGATGGGAGCCACGATCGTTCAGCAGTGCCTGCGCGCCGGCCTGCTCGACATTCTGACCATCCACCTGGTGCCGGTCGTGCTCGGTCGCGGCGTGCGACTGCTCGACGGGCTCGAGCCCGGGAGCGCCGAGATGGAGCTCCTTCAGGTCGTCGACGCGCCGGGTGTCACGCACCTGACCTACCGCGTTGTGCGCTAGCCTGCAGATGAACGCAAAAGCCCCAACGGCCACCGGTGACGCCGTCTTCTCCAGTACGACTGAGCTGGCCGGGGTCATTCGGGCCGGTGACCTCTCAGCCCGTGAGGTGCTGAACGCGCATCTCACGCAGATCGCCTCACACAACTCCGCGCTCAACGCCGTCATCACGCTCGATGTCGAGCGTGCATCGGAACGGGCGCGTGAGGCGGATGACGCGCTTACCCGCGGAGAAATCTGGGGACCGCTGCACGGTGTGCCCTTCACGCTCAAGGACGCGCATGCCACCGCGGGGATGCGCACCACCACCGGATTCCCGCCCCTGGCGAATTACGTTCCCCAGGAGGACGGCACGGTGGCGGCCCGGCTTAAGGCCGCCGGAGGCATTCTCATCGGCAAGACGAACGTCCCCGTGATGCTCGCCGACTTTCAAACCACTAATCCCATCTTCGGTCGCACCAACAACCCGTGGGACACCGCGCGGACGCCAGGCGGTTCCAGCGGCGGCGCGGCGGCGGCGCTGGCCTCGGGCATGACACCGTTTGAGATCGGCACCGATCTGTCGGCCTCGATTCGTCTCCCCGCCCACTTTTGTGGCGTCTTCGGGCTCAAACCGACCGAGCGTCGCGTCCCTCTGACCGGACTGGTCCCCGGCCTTCCCGGACCGCGGCCGCTTCGGATCATGTCCTCGATTGGACCGATGGCGCGCTCGGTTGAGGACCTCGCGCTGCTCTACGCGATCATCGCCGGACCGGACGGATACGACACGGAGGTCCCACCCGTCGCGGTGGAAGAGCCGGCCCGCATCGACCTGAAGGACGTGCGCATCGCCGTCGCGCCTGGCTTTGCATCGATCCCGGTTGCGGCGGAAATCCGCGCCGCGATTTCGCAACTGGCCCAGCGGCTGTCTCCGTTATGTCGCGCCGTCGATGAGGCGGCGCTCCCGGCCCTCGATTTCAACCAGGAACTCGTAAGCGCAGGGGCGCTGGTCGGCATGGCGATCGCGGCCGTCCAGCCCGGCGGGCAGGAACCGCCGGCAACCCTGACGCAGTATCTCGAGGCGCTGGACCGGCGCGACCAGTCCATCGTTGCCTGGGAGCAATTCTTCGACCGCTGGGATCTGCTCCTCTGCCCACCCGCACCGATGACGGCGTTCCCACACTGCGAACCAGGCACACCCTTACGCGTCGGTGAACAGGACGTTGCCTACTGGACGGTCAGTGCCTGCGGCGCGCCATTCAATTACAGCGGCCACCCCGCCATCGTGCTGCCATTCACCCAGGACCGCGACGGCTTACCGATTGGGATTCAGCTGGTGGGGAAACGCTGGGGTGAGTCGCGCCTGCTGGCGGTGGCAGCGGCGCTCGCCGACGTTATCGACCCCTTCCAGCGGCCCCCGGGCTACTAGGAGTCCCCAGCTGGCTCGCATCCTGGTCGACTAGGATTCGGTGATGACCGAACCCGAGCGTCAAGTGGCCGTGGACTCAGGGGAGGCGAAGACTCCGGAGCGGGCTCCCGGACACCGCGAGCTCAAACCACCGGAATGGTTCGAGGAACGGCTCGGCATCTGGGTGCAGCGCATGGGTCTCAATGCCTGGACCATTCGCACCTCGTACAAGCCGAAGCTGCGCGGCGCCGAAGGCTACGCGGAGGTCAGTCCCACATTCCTCGAGGCGGAGCTCCAGTTTCGCCAGGACGTGCTCGTGGAACGCGGCGATGTCGTCCTCGTTCACGAGTTGACGCATATCCTGACCGACGAATGGGCCAGGGCGGTGGAACAGGTGATTCACGACATGGTGCCCCGGCGCCTCCAACGGGAAGCGCGGACCTCGATCCGCCCCCATGAGGAATCGGTCGTGGAAGCGATCGCCCACGCGCTGGTACGTACCGCCGAGCAGGCGACCTCAACGGCCGCTCCCAAGTCATAACCCGTTAGCGTCGATTGGCGGGCAGCACCATGCGCGCGATCGCACCTTCGAGCGACGAGGGGTCGAGCCCGTGCTCGAGCCAGGTCTTTAGGCCAGCATCGACGCCCGCTGCGTGCGTGGGACCAGATCCAGCCTGGGTCCGCTCCAGCGCGCCGGCGATCTCGTCGAGATCCGCGGCCTGAAGCGTCAGGTTTCCGGCGCCGATCCAGCCGTCCACCTGCTGCGGAGAGCGAGCCCCGACGATCGCGCCGCTGACCCCGGGCCAGCTCAACGTCCAGGCGACCGCGGCCGCCGCGATCGAAACGTCGTGTCGTACGGCGACCGGGCGCAGGGCATCGCGGAGCGCGAGATTGCGGCTGAGCGCCGGCTCCTGGAATTCCGCGTTGCGACGGCGCCAGTCATCGGCCGCCATCTGCTCGACCCGCTCGCGGCTGAACCCATCGGTGAGGATGCCGGATTGCATCGGGCTGTAGACGATGACCCCGGTGCCGTGCGCGGCGCTCCAGGGAATGACGTCCGCGGCCGACTGGCGATGGATCAAGGAGAAGGGCGGCTGCAGCGAATCAACGTGGCGAACTCGCTCAGCCCGCCGGAGGAGCCCCACGTCGAAATTCGATACGCCACCGGCGCGCACCTTTCCTTCGCCGATCAGGCGTGACATCTCACCCCACGACTCCTCGATGGGGGTTCCGATCGCGTCCGGCCAGTGGAACTGGTACAGATCGATACGTTCGACGCCGAGGCGGCGTAACGACGCCTCGACTTCGTTGCGGATGGATCCGGGCCGCAGGTTCCGCTGCGGCTCGCTAAACGGCTCGGACCGGTCAGGAATCATGCCGCCCTTGGTGAACACGTAAGGACGCTCTGCGGCAGGGATGTCGCGCAGCGCCTGCCCGACGACCTCCTCGGAATGGCCGAGCCCGTAGATCGCGGCGGTATCGACCCAGTTGATGCCGGAGGCGACCGCGTGCTTGATGGCCGCGATCGAGTCCGCGTCGTCCTGGCTGCCCCAGCCGTAGGCCCCACCGCCCCCGCCGATGGCCCACGCGCCGAAGCCGACCTGGGTGATCTGAAGGCCGCTCGTTCCCAGCGGGCGAGTCAGGAGAGTCATAATGCCAGCTCCTCTACCGGCTGCCGCGGCAGCGGGTCGGTTGAATACGCCGTGCCGATCGCGGAGATGTCCAGGTCAGGCACTCGTGACGCCACCGCGGCAAAGAGTTCGCGGGTGATTGCGGTCAGCGGCACTTTCGAGCGCGCCCCCGGAGCCCGTTGATAGAGCGCGAGACCAAGGTCGAGGTCCTTGAGCAGGTCGCGAACGGCGAACATCGTCGGCTCGTGGATGTTCCGGACGAAGCCGGCCTCGCGGACCTTGAGTCCGGGCGCGACCCGGGTGAGCACCGTAAACACCTGCTCCGCTTCCAGGCCTTGCGCCTCTCCGGCCGCCATCAACTCGGCAGCCCCCGCGCTGACAATCCCGAGGAAGCTGTTAGCAACCAGTTTGAGGGTCGCCGCGCTCCCGACATCGCCGACGTAGTGCACCTCGCCCAGTTGCTCCAAGACCGGCCGTACCGATTCCAGGTCCTCGGCCAGCGCGGTGCCCGCCAGAATGAGCAGTGTCCCGCTGTTGACCGCGGGAGTGCTGCCGATCACCGGGGCCTCGACCAGCTTCGCACCGTGGAGCTCGGCGGCATCCGCCAGCTCTCGCGCGGCCGCCGGACCGACCGTGCTCATGTCAACGATGGTGCTGGCCGCACCAGCCGTGAACACCCCGCTCGGGCCGAAGTAGACGTCACGCAGCGCCTGCGGGCCGGTCACCATCGTGATCAGCACATCGGCGTTGCGGGCCGCATCCGCGGGTGAATCGACAACGTGACCAACGTGAAGCGCCTCTGCCTTGCTCTTCGTGCGGTCCCAGACCGAGATATCGAAGCCCGTGGTCTCGAGGCGCCGCGCGATTGCGCCCCCCATCTTTCCCGTTCCGAGTACGGCAACCTTTGTCATGAGCTGAGGATGCGCTCTTCCGCCCGTCGCAGCATCCCCCTGGGTGGCGAGCGGACAGCCCTACGTTTGGGGGAGAATTTCGTGCTCTTCGGTGAGGAACAGGGCGGTCCGAGCGCCGTCGATGAACTGCGCCTCGTCGGCGCTCGACGCCCGCCACTCGGGCGAGCGCCGGGCCGCCTCGAGGGCAGCCAGGTCATCGAACCAGAGCTCGGCCATGCCGTCGAACGGCGGCGGCGATAGGTCCGAAGGCTGGCGCGTGGGATGGCTCTGGACGAGGCGGCGCAGCCCGGGAATCCGCTGTCCAATCGGACCGTGCACCTCGCGCCAGTAGCGCGAGAACTCCTCGAGCGTCATGCCGTGCCGTCGGGTGATGCAGTACACGAGCTTGATCATGGTCGCGCACCCGAGCATACGATCTGCGTAGCATTTCTGGTGTGGACCGCCAGGCGACTCGTCCGCCACGCATGATTGCGATTTTTGGCTCCGGGGAGACCAGTCCGACCATGACCTCGGTGCACAAGCAGCTGACGGCGCGTGCCGGCTATCCGCGACTCAACGCCATCTTCCTTGACACCCCCTTCGGCTTCCAGCCGAATGCGGATGAGATCGTCGCCCGGACCGTCACCTACTTCCGGCAGCACGTCGGCTGCGAGATCGGCCTCGCGTCATTCCGGCACAGCGAACAAGCCACGCCGCTGGAGACGGAGCGATTCCTCGCCCGCCTGAGCGAGGCAAACTATGTCTTCGCGGGGCCGGGCAGCCCAAGCTACGCTCTGCGCCACTGGCGTAATACCGGCGTTCGTGACCGGCTGGCCGAGAAGGTCGATCACGGTGGGTGCGTCGCCTTCGCGAGCGCGGCAGGGATCGGCCTCGGTGCCTACGCACTGCCGGTCTACGAGATCTATAAGGTCGGCCAGGACCCGTCGTGGATCGCGGGCCTGGACCTGCTCGGGCAGATCGGCGTTCGTTGCGCCGTCATCCCCCACTACAACAACCAGGAGGGTGGCACGCACGATACCCGCTTCTGCTACATGGGCGAGGAACGGCTACGCCGGCTCGAAGCGCTGCTGCCCGACGATGTCCTGATTCTCGGCATCGACGAGTACACAGCGTGCATCATCGACGTCGAGGCGCAATCCGTGAGCGTCCGCGGACGCGGAGGGATCACGGCCCGCCGGCGCGGTTCGGAACGCGTGTGGACCCGGACAACGTTTGCCCTTGCTGAGCTGCGTGACCCGTCCAATACGACGTCTGCCATGACACTCGGCCGGCCCGAGCCGGCCGTCGCCGCGCGGGACGACCTCGATCGATTCAACGTCGACGGACTGGTGGCGGCGATCCTGGAGATGGAGAGCGTGTTGCAGGAGCGGATCGCGGACATTGGCGGCAGCGGTGAACGGGATCGGGTGGGTGCCGAAATGCGTCGCCTGGTGGTCCGCCTTGGAGATCTCGCGCGCGACGGCGGACGCGAGGAGGTGCGCGGGTACGTCGCACCACTGGTCGACGTCCTCCTCTCGATGCGGGGCGAGGCGAGGCGTGAGCAGCGCTTCCGCGAAGCCGATCGTCTGCGTGCCATTCTTGCGGATTGCGGTGTCGCGGTACAGGACACCCCGGCCGGGACGGAATGGTCCCTGGTCAACGCTTGAATGGCAGCGTCAGACTCGCTTCACCCCGAGCGGGAGCGCATCGCCGACGAGCGCGAACGCATCGCCAACGAGCGCGATCGCGTTGCCGATGAGCGTGATAGCGTCGCGGATCAGAGGGAGGCAGCAAGCGACACGCGCGACCTCGATCTCGATGAGAAGGAAAGGCGATTGGCGAACCTCGCGTCGGTGCTCGACGAGCGTGGGCGAGCCCTGCGTGAAGCCGTCCCCGACATGGTGAGGCGTCAGCAAGAGGCGATCGATCGCAGCCGGGACGTCCTCAAGCGCGCTGAGCAGCGGTTAGTGCGGGCGGAGGCATCGCTGCAGCGATCGCGCGGAGCCATGCAGCGGGACGACGCCGAGATTCAGCGGGAAGTGGCGTCGTCAGACGAGGATAAGTCAGCGGAGCGCAGCGGGACCTGAGACGGCCGCTTACTGCGGCTTCTGGCTGCGACTGTAGGGCGAACGCTGCTCACTCGTGGTGAGCCGCGCAAGCGCCGACTCTTCGCCGAGATACTTGCTCAGGCGCTCGACGTGCTCGACGGGCACGAAGACTCGGTGGCCGTCGGCATAGTCCAGTTGAAAATACTGGGCACTCGTGCCGTCGGTGGCCTCGAGCAACCGAGTTCCCACGTAACGGCTGAGGCCGTGCGTGGTGTGGAGTACAAGCTCACCGGGATTGAAGGGGGAAGCGAATTTCGCTGGCAACTTCGTCAATTGTACCCGTCCTCGATCCAACCCAAACACGTGACTCAGGGGACGTCGGTGGCGGCGGGCGGTGCCGCGGTCCGGGTTGCGCCGGCGCTGGCCACGATCACGAGTCCGATGGCAACGACATCACGCAGCGAAAGCTGCTGGCCGAGGAAGAGAAAGCCGGCCGCCGCGCCCACCGCCGGCTCCAAGCTCATCAGGATGCCGAAGAGTTGTCTCGACAGACGGCGCAGCGCGGCGAACTCGAGCGAGAACGGGATGGCGGATGAAAGGATGGCGACAACCAGCCCAATGCCGAGGTTGCGCACGTTGAGAAGCGCGCCTCCGGCGCCCGCGATGCCGAAGGGCACCAGCGCCAACGCGCCGACAGCGAGCGCGAACGCCAGGCCGTCTCCACCGGGAACCAGCCGCCCCACCCGTTGGCTGATGACGATATAGGAGGCCCAGCCCGCGGCTGCCCCCAGCGCGAAGAGCAGGCCGAGCGTCGTTACCGCGCCGCCACTGAACGAAAGCAGCGCCACGCCGGCGGCGGCCATCGCCGCCCAGGCGAGGTCGAGTGGCCGGCGCGAACCAGCGATCGCGACGCCCAGGGGCCCGACGAACTCGACCGTGACCGCCACCCCGAGCGGGATGCGCGCGATCGCCTCGTAGAAGCACAGGTTCATCCCCGCGACGATCAGGCCGAAAAGCACGATCGCCCGCCACTGCCGGGCGTCGAATCGAGGCCATCGCGGGCGCGCGATCGCCAGCAGGATGCCGGCCCCGAACGCGACCCGCACGAACACCGTGCCGGCCGGACCAAGAAAGGCGAACAGGTGCCGGGCGACGGTCGCCCCCACCTGGACCGACGCGATCGCGCCGAGGGCGTAGGCGATGCCCCGAGACGGCCTCACCTCACGGGCTGTTGCGCCGGCATAATAGGTATTCCTGCCGATGCAGCGACGACGAGCGACTGCGACGCTGTGTGAGGAACGGAAGAATAGGCCCTCGTACCGGGTGCAAGGCAGGGGGTGGCATTT
>MNCR01000023.1 GCA_001914535.1 Candidatus Rokubacteria bacterium 13_2_20CM_69_15_1 | reverse complement strand
GCTCGTGAGGGAGCGCGCTCACGTGTTGGAGCACGCCCATGTCGAAACTCAAGGTACTCATGGCCACCGTCGCGGTGGTTCTGTTGATAGCGGCCGGAGCCCCGGCTCAATTCTTCCTTGCGCGGGACCCCGGGGTTCGTGGTGGGCCCGCGGGCGCCGGCAAGATGCTGGACGGCCTGACGCCGAGCCAGGCGACGTTCTTCGCCGCCGCGCAGGAGGAATTCGAGGAAAGCGACACGCTCGATGAAGGACTCGGCCCACGGTTCAACCTCGACGGCTGCGCCGGATGCCACAGCCAGCCGGCCACCGGCGGGACCAGCCCCGAGGTGAATCCCCAGGTCGCGGTGGCGACCGCCTTCGGCGCACGCAACGTCGTGCCGTCGTTCATCACCCTGAACGGGCCGGTGCGGGAGGCTCGCTTCAAGTACACGGCCGCCGGCGCCCGCGACGGCCGAGTCCACCCGCTGTTCGTGATCAGCGGCCGGAACGACGGGACGGCCGACGCCAGTGGGTGCACGATCCAGCAAGAGAATTTCGACGCCCAGGTCGCGGCCAACAACGTCATCTTTCGAATCCCGACACCGGTGTTTGGCGCTGGGCTGATCGAGCAGATTCCCGACCGTACGATCCTCGCCAACCGCGACGCGAACACCCTCGTGAAGGCGGCGCTCGGCATCTCGGGTCGCCCGAACCATAACGGCAACGACCAGACGATCACACGGTTCGGCTGGAAGGCGCAGAACAAGTCGCTCCTGATCTTCGCGGGCGAGGCCTACAACGTCGAGCAGGGGATCACCAACGAGCTGTTCCAGACCGAGCGTGACGAGACGCCGAGCTGCCAATTCGCGACCACGCCCAACGACGTGATGAACACGGACGGGACCAGTGTCGACGTGCTGAGCGACACACTGAGGTTTGCAGTCTTTATGCGGTTCCTCGCTCCGCCCCGGCCGTCACCGAACACGCCGGGCGGCTTCGTGTCGATCGCCCGAGGGCGCGTCCTTTTCGGGGCGATCGGGTGCACGCTCTGCCACACGCCCACGCTCCGCACAGGCCCCGCGACGATAGACGCGCTGAGCAGCCAGCCCGCGAACCTCTTTTCCGATCTGCTTCTGCACAACATGGGACCGGGCCTCGCCGACGACGTCCTCCAGGGCGACGCCGGAGGCGACGAGTTCAGGACCGCGCCACTCTGGGGCCTCGGCCAGCGGATCTTCTTCCTGCACGACGGGCGCACGAATGACCTGCGGCAGGCGATTCAGGCGCACAAGAGCTTCGGGAATCTGCGGTTCCGGTCGTCGGAGGCCAACGTCGTCGTCGACCGGTACAACATCCTCGGCGAATCGCAGAAGCAGGACGTCCTGAACTTCCTCCGTTCCCTGTAAGTTCCGTCGGGCTCCGGGGCGGCGGATGCCGCCGCCCCGGAACGTCAGCGCGCGACGGGAGGAGCGTCGACGACGGTGATCTCGCGCTTCTTCACCTGCTGGATCCGCGGCCCGCTGACGGAGACAAACTCCAGGTCGAATGGCGCCTTCTCGCCGGGCTTGAGCGTTGACTTGGCAGCCGCCACGGTGGCCGTCCCCAAGAGCTTTCCCGCGGAGTCAAAGGCCTTGCCGACGACCTTGATCCGCCCAAGGGGAACGTCGGCGAGGTTCTGCACCGTGCCCTTGATGTGAAGGTGGCCACCGGCGCAGACGTACATCCCGGGCTCCATCCCGGGCTGACGCTCGCTGGCGTCGACCTCGACCTTGACCTTCTCCGCCAGGCCTGCGGCCACGGCTCCGCTGAAACCGCCGAGTACCAGGAGCCCTGCGATCAGCCATGCCACGTTCGCTTTCATGTGTACCCTCTCCTCCGTGGTGTCGAAGTGAGCTCTCACGTCCTCCGTATACCGCCTGGGCCACCTCGAATCAATCGGAACCTGACGGATGGCGCCCAATCACGTCAGCCTTGACTCCCATCATGGGGCGAATTAGCGTTCAGAACGGCGCAGCAGCACGTCGCGTCCCCACTCCGAGGAGGTGCCCCGTGGACGGCAACGGCCATCTCAGCGCAGCGCGCATTCGAGCCCGGTTGAGTCATCCCGTGATCGACGCCGACGGGCACTGGCTGGAGTATGGCCCGGTCGTGAGCGACGAGCTCCGGCGTGTCGGCGGCGATCGTGCCGCGGAGGGCTTCCTGTCGATCGGGGGCCAGGTGCGTGAGTCCCTGTCGCTCTCGGTGGCAGAGCGGCGACGGCGCCGCATCTCCCAGGAGGCCTTCTGGTCGTCCCCCGCGAGGAACACGCGCGACCGGGCGACGGGAATGCTGCCGCGGCTCCTCTACGAGCGTCTGGACGAGCTGGGTATCGACTTCGCGGTCCTCTACCCTACCGTCGGGCTCCGCGTTCCCCGCATCACCGACGACGCGCGGCGCCGGGCCACCTGCCGCGCGTTCAACATCCTCACGGCCGAATCCTTCCGCGACTTTGCCGACCGGATCACGCCGGCCGCCGTCATCCCCGTGCACACGCCCGAGGAGGCCATCGACGAGCTCACGTACTGCACCCGTCAGCTCGGGCTGAAGGTCGCGATGCTCGGCAGCCTGGTCGCGAGGCCGGTGGAGGCGATCGCCGCCACGGACACCGAGGCGGCCCGCTTCGCCGCCTGGTACGACACGCTCGGCCTGGACAGCGAGCACGACTACGATCCCGTGTGGGCGACGTGCGCGGAGCTCGGTGTCGCGCCGACCTTTCACACCGGCTCACGCCGTCAGGGCCTGCGCCTGTCGCCGACGAACTTCACCTACAACCATATCGGCCACTTCGCGGCCGCCGGCCACGCCGTCTGCAAGGCGCTGTTCCTCGGCGGGGTGACGCGGCGCTTCCCTCACCTCCGATTCGCCTTCCTCGAGGGCGGGGTGGCCTGGGCGTGCATGCTGTACACGGACCTCATCGGCCACTGGGACAAGCGGAACCGGAAGGCGCTGGAGCACACCGATCCCCGGTCACTCGATCGCGCGGTGCTCATGGAGCTGGCGCAGAAGTACGGCAGCGCGGAGCTCGTGGCCGCGCTTCGCCAGCGGGACGGCTGGCCCGACCCCGATGCGGTCACCGCCACCGGCGGCCTCGACGACCTCGACGACTACGCCGCGTGCCGGATCGAGCGCAAAGAGGACCTGCGCGACCTCTTCGTGGGGAGCTTCTACTTCGGCTGCGAGGCCGACGATCGGCTCAACGCCTGGGCGTTCGACCGCCGAATCAATCCGCTCGGCGCCCGGCTCAATGCGCTCTTCGGCTCGGACATCGGCCATTTCGACGTGCCGGACATGCTCGACGTGCTGCCGGAGGCGTACGAGCTCTACGAGGACGGCCTCATCACGGCCGACGACTTCCGCGATTTCACGTTCGCCAACGCCGTGCGGCTATGGGGCACGTGCCGGCCGGGGTTCTTTAACGGCACGGTCGTCGAGAAGGCGGCCGCGGCTGTGCTCGCGGAGACGCCGGGCGTCAGGCGCCCGGTGTCGCCTGCTTCAGCCGGATGACCTCATAGGCGGTGACCGGGCGGTGGAACCCCTTGAGCTGGAGGGGCCCGACCTCCTTCGCCGTCACGAGGTCGGCCACCGCGGCGTGGATGCGCTGGCTGATGAGGATCTGATCGGGGGTCGCTTCCGCGCACAGGCGGGCGGCAAGGTTGGTCACGCTGCCGATGGCGGCGTAGTCCCACCGCCCCTCGAAGCCGATCGCGCCGATCGTCGCGTAGCCCTTGGCGATCCCCACGCCGAAGTCCAGCTCATGGCCCCGCCGACGCCACGCGGCGCTGAGCGCCCGCACCCGGGCGCGCATGGCCTCCGCCATGCGAACCGAGCGCTCCTCGGCATTCGCGACGGGCACCGGGTCGTTGAAGAAGATCATCATGCCGTCGCCGGTGAATCGCTCGAGTGTGCCCTCGTGCTCCAGGACGAGGCGCCCCATCTCGGCATGGTAGGCCCCGAGGACGTCCGAGACCTCTTCGGGCTCGGCCGTCTCCGCGAAGGCGGTGAAGCCGCGCAGATCGAGGAAGACGACGCTGATCTCGCGTCGGTGCGGCCGAAGCGGGTCCGCCGCGCCGCCGGCGACGATGGCGTCGGCCAGCTGAGGGGAGAAGAACCGCTTCAGCCGGCTCACGCGCTCGAGCTCGGCCACCTGGTCGGCCACGCGACGCTCGAGCGTCGCGTTCCAGCGGGCGATCTCCTCGCCCTGCGCGGCGACCGTGTCGTGCAGGGCCTTGATCCGGAGCATCGAGCGGACCCGCGCGCAGAGGGCGGCGTGGTCCACCGGCTTACTGAGGTACTCGTCGGCGCCCGCCTCGAGTCCCGCGACGGCATCCTTCGAGTCCGCCATCGCGGTCACGATGATGATCGGCGTGAACGGCGCGTTGCGCGTCGTCTTCAGCCGGCGGCAGACCTCGAGCCCGTCGATCTTCGGCATCATGACATCGAGGAGGATCAGGTCGGGCCCCGTGTCGCGCGCGACCGCGAGCGCCTCCTCCCCGTCACCGGCGGTGACGATGTCGTAGCCCTCGCTCGCGAGGCGCGCGCGAACGATCCGGATGTTGGTCGGGTTGTCGTCGACGACCAGGACGCGCGGCGGAGTCCTCACCCGACCCCTAACGGGTGACCGCGATCTTCCGCGAGCTCTCCCAGGCCGCCGAGTGCGTGGGCTCGGCCACCGCGCGCAACACGCCGCCCTCGTCGAGCGCGACGGTGAAGGTGGCCTTTGGGTAGGAGAACACCGGATGCAGATAGACGCGCGCGATCTCCGCGCTGTCCTTGTAGAGCGCGATGTAGCGGACGAAATGCTCGGCCAGCGACGGGTGGACGGAGCCGGCTCCCACCGTCACGGTGACCTCGAACCACTGGCCCCGCTTCACCGAGTCGGGCGCGTCGATCTTCGGCGTGTGCTTCTCGTCGTACGACCGGTGGACCTCGCGGTATTCCGGCGTGAACTGGTCCGCCTGCATCTGCGCCCCCACGCGGGCGGTGCCCGAGGCGAGGGCGATGGCGGCCATGGCGGTGACGACGCCCGACGCTCGTCCGTATCTCATCGCGTGTTTCCCTCCATCGTCAGTTCTCGGGCAGAAGCTTGCGGATCAGCGCGAGCAAGTCGCGCGGGCTGTACGGCTTGGCCAGGTAGGCCGAGGCGCCGGCGTCCATGGCCCGCGCATCGTCGCCGCTCAGCGCAAACGACGTCACGACCACGAGCGGAATGTGCGCCGTGCGGGGATCGGCGCGTAGCCGGCGGGTGGCGTCGAGCCCCGACAGCTTGGGCAGCTGGACATCCATGAGGATCAGGTCGGGCAGCTCGCGCTGCGCCATGGCGACCCCCTCCTCGCCGTCGGTCGCCTCCAGCAGTCGGTAGGACGTGCGGCTCAGCAGCTGCCTCACGATCTTCCGGTTGTACTCGTTGTCCTCCACGTAGAGCACTCTCGGGCCGCTCATGCGCGCCCTCCGTCCGCGTGCAAGGGCACCGTGAAGAAGAAGGTCGACCCCTTGCCGAGCTCGCTCTCCACCCAGATGCGGCCACCGTGCATCTCGACCAGCCGCTTCGTGATGGAGAGCCCGAGCCCGGTGCCGCCGTATTCCCGGGTGATCGCGGCGTCGACCTGTCGGAACTCGGCGAAGACGTTCTCGACCTCGTCCTTGGGGATCCCGATGCCGGTATCGCGCACCCGGTACACGAGCCACTCGCCGTCGAGCCGCGCGTCGATCTCCACCTTGCCGTGTCGGGTGAATTTGATCGCGTTGCCGGCGAGATTCATGAGGCATTGGGTGATTCGCCGGCCGTCGCCACGGGCCGGCGGGATGTCGGGCGACACCGTCGCGTTGAACGCCAGATGCTTCTCGAGGGCCAGCGACCGCAGCGAGGCGTGGACGACGTCGACGATCTCCTGCACCGAGTACTCGCCGCCGCCCAGCTCGAGTCGGCCCGCCTCGATCTTGGACAGGTCGAGCACGTCGTTGATGAGGCGAAGCAGGTGGCGGCCATTCGTCTGGATATCGGTGAGCGGCTCGCGGAGGCCGGGCGGCACCTCGCCGTACAGCTCGTCGAGCATGAGCTCGGTGAAGCCGAGGATCGCGTTGAGCGGCGTACGCAGCTCGTGGCTCATGTTCGCGAGGAATTCCGATTTGGCCCGGCTCGCCTGTGACAGGCGGTCGTTGAGGCGGTGGAGCGCCTCCGCCGCGACCCGTTGCTCGTCGTCGAGCCGGCGGAGCTCGCGGCTCATCCCGTTCATGCGCTCGGCGAGCGCGCCGAACTCGTCGCGGTTCGGCACGACGATCGTCCCCCCGAACCGCCCCTCCGCCACCTCGCTCAGGAAGTCGTGCGCCGCGTGCACCGGCAGGATGAACGACCACGAGATCACGAAGCCCCCGAGCAGGGCGACGGCGATGGAGACGGCGGCGAAGCCCGCCATCATCCGCAGCGAGTGGCGGTTGGCGGCCTCGATACCGCTCCGGAGCGCGGCCATCCGCGTTTCCTCGGCGGCGACGAGCCGACCCACGAGCCCTTCGATCTTCCGGTAACTCGGCTCCTGCCGTGTGCGGAGCGCCGTCATCGCGTCGGCGATCCGTCGGTCGCGGAGGGCGTTGGCGATGTCGGCGACGACCGCCATGGCGTCCTCCTGCGCCGCGCGGATGTCCTGGATGAGCGCGCGCTCCTCGGCTCGCGCGGCCGTCTCGAGCCGCGCGAGGGTGTCGTTGAACCGGTTGTTCTCGCGCAAGATCCGACCCACGGTGTGCTCGTCCTGGGAGAGGAGCGCCATGGCGGTGAAGTGCATCTGCATCGCGAGCGCGTGCTCGATCTGCCGCGACCACCCCACGCGCTCGTGAGCCTGATCGAGCAGGTCGGTCTGGCGCGAGGTGCCGGCCACCGTGCGGAAGCTCACCACGCCCATCGCGATGAAGAGGAGGGTGATGAGGAGAAAGGCGCCGAGGAGCTTGACGTGGACCGACGCGCGCACGCGCGCGACGGCGCGTACCAGGGCGCCCAGCGGCGAGGACAGCAACGCCGCCACCAGCGGCGGCATTCGCTCGACGGCCGAGGGGCGGTCCATGGCGACCCTCCCGCGCCGCTAGCGGGCGGTCATCTCCAGCGTGACGGGGGTCGGGTCTTGGTCGCCCACGACGATCTCCCGCGAGATCGTGCCGAGCCGCTCCTGCCAGGCGCGCACCGTGTAGCGTCCGGGCGGGAGCCCAGGCAGGGCGAACCGTCCGGCCGCGTCGGTGACCGCATAGAAGGGATGCGGCGCCACCACGACCCAGCCGCGCATCCAGGAATGGAGATCGCAGCTCACGCGGACGATCTCGGGATGCGGGAACGCGATCGGGATCGTGCGCCCCTTCGGCTGGGCGCGATTGAAGGGCGGGTTCGCGCTCGGGGTGCTGTGGAGGTTGTGGAGAGGACGGTCGCTGTTCAGGAAATCGATCCGCCCGCCCGCCGCCACGACGACGACCCGTGGGGTGAAGACGCAGTCCTTCTGGTCCATGGCGGTCACGGGCGGCGGCGCCGCGGCCGCCGGCGTCGGCGGCGGATTCTCGAGCCAGACGACGGCGTTGCGGATCCCTCCCTCCGGCGACAGGACCAGATCCTCGGCGCTCTTCTCCTTGCCGCACACGTACTGGTCGATCGTGACCGGGAGCTTCCGCGGCTCTGGCGCCGCCCCCTTCAGGATGACGGCGCCCTTGACGGACCCGCCCCACGCCACACGCGCCGTCGCCATGCCGGTCGCGAGCGCGGCGACGACAACGACGAGCAGGCCGGCTCGCAAGCGCGTCATCGCTATTTCCATATTCTGCGTCCCCATCACCCCTGAGGTGGAGACGTTACCCGCGGGCGCGACGCCACGCAAGACGAAAAGGTTTTCACACCCCGATCCCGGCATCGAGACGATGCCGCGGTGCGACGTGGCGACCCAGACGGCCGCTCGCGCCGTCTTGTGAACAAGTGAAGTGTCCGCTCACGCCGTTGACAACTCCGGGCGCCGTTACTAGCATGGTCGCCTCGAAGGGAGGTGAGCGCGCACGGCCACCGCGAGTCACGACGGCGCACACAGCATCTGAAGGTAGAACGGAGGGACGTCGGATGATCAGACGGCCGAGGTTGTTCGTCGCAGGCTTCCTGGTTCTTACTTCGTTGCTCCTCTCCCTGCCCGCACCCGGTCGCACCCAGTCGCGCGACGTCACCGACGATCGCCTGCTGAACGCCGAGAGCGACGGTGCGAACTGGCTCATGTACAACCGCACGTACAACGGCTGGCGCTACAGCCCGCTCGCCCAGATCAACGCCGGTACCATCAAGCGGCTGGTGCCCAAGTGGATCTTTGCGGGCGGCGCCCTCGGCGAGCAGCAAATGACGCCGGTCGTCAACGACGGGGTGATGTTCACGACCTCCACCGCCCTCGGCTGGAACCGCGTCCACGCGCTGAACGCGCGGACGGGCGAGGCCCTGTGGCGGCACGAGCGGAAGATTCCGGAAGACGTCGGCGCGCTCGTTCGCGTCATTCCGCACAATCGCGGCGTCGCCCTTTACCGCGACCGGGTGATCTTCGGTACGCTGGACGCCCATCTCGTCACCCTCGACGCGAAGACGGGTGCGCCGGTGTGGGAGACGAAGATCGCCGACTATGCCGACGGGTACTTCGTATCCCAGGCGCCCCTCGTCGTGAAGGGGAAGGTCGTCGTCGGCATCGCCGGGCCGGGAGAGATGGGGCCGCGCGGATTCGTCGAAGCCTTCGACGCGGCGACCGGCAAGAGTCTCTGGCGCTGGTACTCGATCCCGGCCGCCGGCGAGGCCGGGAGCGAGACCTGGAGCGCCGACACGTGGAAGATCGGTGGTGGCGCCGTCTGGCACACGGGGACCTACGATCCGGCTACGAATCTGCTCTACGTCGGCACTGGCAACCCGGCGCCCTGGATCGCCGACATGCGCCGCGGCGACAACCTCTACACGATGTCGGCCGTCGCGCTCGACGTCGATACCGGGACGCTGAAGTGGTATCACCAGTACCTGGCCAACGAGGCCTGGGACTTCGACACGATGGCCGAGCACCACGTCATCGACGTCGTTCGCAACGGGCAATCCCACAAGGCCGTCGTCCAGGCGAACAAGCTCGGGTACGTCTACACGCTGGACCGGATCAACGGGAAGTTTCTTTCGGCCGCGCCCTTCGTGAAGTCGCTCACCTGGGGTGGGCCGGATCCCGCCACCGGCAAGGGCGTGGAGAACGCGGGGCTGCGACCGCGAATGGGTGGGCCGCCGGTGGAGGTCTGCCCCTCGCTGCTGGGCGCGACCGGCTGGCAGCCGAAGGTCTACAACCCGAAGACCGGGTACCTCTACATCCCGTCCAACGAGTTCTGCATGCGCTACGCCTACGTGGCGGATCTGACCTACAAGAAGGGGCAGCTGTTCACCGGCGTCACGACCGAGCACTTCAGCAAAGCGGAGCAGGCGGGTGTCCTCCGGGCCTTCGACGTGAACCAGAACAAGGTCGTCTGGGAGTGGTCGAACCGGACGCCGCTCATCAGCCACACGCTGTCTACCGCCGGCGACCTGGTCTTCCAGGGGACCCCCGAGGGCAAGGTCGTCGCGCTCAACGCGAAGAATGGTCAGGAGCTCTGGTCCTTCAGCCTCGGCACCCCGCAGTCGGGCGGCATCATGAGCTATGCGGTCGACGGTAAGCAGTACCTCGCGGTGGCGGCGGGCGGCACCCTGCGCTCGCAGGTGTGGTTCGGCAAGGAGCCCAAGTGGGGGAATGCCCTGAAGATGAACTGGAGCGACCTCGTCGTGGTCTTCGGACTCATGGAGTGAGAGCCGTCGCGCTCGCGGTCGCGATCCTCGTCGTGGCGACCGCGAGCATCGACGCCGAGGTTCGACGGATCCGGCTGTGCGCCGATCCGTCGAACCTCCCGTTCTCCGCTCGCGACGCGGCGGAGCCCGGCTTCGAGGTCGAGATCGCGCGCGCGCTGGCCGAGTCGCTCGGCGCCGATTTCAGCGTGCACTGGCTTTCGACGGCCCGCGAGATCGTCGTCCTTCGCCAGCTGGCCGAGGACCGATGCAACCTCTTGATGGGCGTGCCCCTGACGGAGCGATTCACAGACGGCAAGGACGGCCTGATCTTCTCGGCCCCGTATTACGTGATGCGCCAGGTCGTCGTGTCCCCCGCCCTCGGGGCCGTTCGCTCGCCGGATGATCTCCGGGGTAAGCTCGTAGGCGTGCAGGCGATGACGCTCAGCGACCACATGGTCTTCGAGCGCGGATACCCGCGCCGGATCTATCTGAGCCCAGGCGAGACGTTCACCGCGCTGCTCCGGGGCGAGGTGGACGCGATCGTCATGGAGTCGCCGCTCGCCGGCTGGTTCGTCAAACGGAACCCGGGCTTTCGCGTGACGGAGCTCAACGAGCCCACGCGCGATCTCAAGATCGGCGCCGCCATCCGGAGCGGAGATCCGGAGCTCAAGGACGCCGTGGACCGCGCCATCGTGAAAGTCCAGGAGCGCGGGCTCTCCGACATCTTCGCGCGCTACGGGCCGACGCTCGCCCAGGCCGCGCCCGAATCGTCGCCCTTGAGCCCGGACTTGCGTGCCGCGCGGTCGACCTACCTGACCCAGTGCTCCCAGTGTCACGGGACCGATGCCAAAGGGACTGCGGCCGCGCCGAATCTGCAGGCGTTCAAGGGCAGCGAGGACGACTTCGTGCGGGTCGTCCGGAACGGACGCGCCGGCACCGCCATGACACCGTGGAAGGGCCTGATCAGCGACGATGACATCCGCGTGATCGGCCGCTACATCAAGCTGCTCTCGACAAGCTCGGGTCGGCAGTAGCGGCCGAGGAGGGTGAACCCCATGCAAGCGACGGCGGCCGTACTCTACGAAGTGAAGAAGCCCGTCGTGGTCGAAGAGGTGGAGGTGCTCGAGCCCCGGGCCCACGAGGTGCTCGTGCGCTGGCTGGCGAACGGCGTCTGCCACAGCGACCTGCACGTGATCACGGGTGACTACCCGCATCCCCTGCCCGTGATCCTGGGCCACGAGGCGGCCGGCGTGGTCGAAAGGGTCGGACCGGGCGTCGAGACCGTGAAGCCGGGCGACCATGTCTGCTCGAGCTACATCCCCTCGTGCGGCAAGTGCTGGTATTGCATCAGCGGCCAGCCCACCATGTGCGCGCTCCGGGACAAACCTCGCTGGTTCATGCTGGACGGAACGGCGCGCTTCGCCAAGAACGGACACGCGATCCACCACTTCCTCCAGGTCTCGGGCTACGCCACGCGCTCGGTGGTGCTCGAGGAGAGCGTGATTCCGATCCGGAAGGATGCGCCGCTCGATCTCGCCTGCCTGGTGAGTTGCGGAGTGCTCGCCGGCGCGGGCCCCGTGTTCAACCGGGCCAAGGTGCCGCCGGGAGCGAGCGTCGCTGTGTTCGGCTGTGGAGGGGTCGGGCTCAACACCATCCAGGCCGCGCGCATCGTGGGCGCGGGGAAAATCATCGCCGTCGACGTCAACCGCCAGAAGCTCGCGTGGGCGGAGGAGTTCGGCGCCACGCACGCGGTCGACGCCTCGAAGGAGGATCCGGTCGCGCGGGTGCAGGCGATCTCCGGACGCGGCGGCGTCGACTTCGCCTTCGAGGTGGTCGGCACCCAGAAGACGATCGAGCAAGCCCTCGCCTCGACCCATCGCGGCGGCATGTGCGTGGTGGTGGGCGTTTCGCCGGCGGGCACGCGGTTGTCCATCGACCCCGCCCTGTTCCTCCAGCAACGCGTGCTCACCGGCTCGTCGTTCGGGGGCGGGCACCAGCGCACCGACGTGCCGCTCCTCATCGACCTGTTCATGGACGGCAAGTACCAGCTGAAGGAACTGGTCACCCGGCGCCTGCCGCTCGCGGAGCTGAACCACGCCTTCGACCTGATGCTGCGTGGTGAGG
>MNCR01000108.1 GCA_001914535.1 Candidatus Rokubacteria bacterium 13_2_20CM_69_15_1 | reverse complement strand
AGACGCCGTCCAGCGCGCGGGGCCGCGCCGTGTTTACCGAGATCGGCTGCGCCCTGTGTCACACGCCATCGCTCATGACGGGACGATCCTCGAGCGCGGCGCTCAGTGAGAAGCCGGTGAGGCTATTCTCTGATCTCCTCCTGCACCGTATGGGGCCCCGGCTGGCCGACGACATCCCCCAGGGCGTGGCCGAGGGTGACGAGTTCCGAACGGCGCCCCTCTGGGGGCTCGGCAAGCGGATCTTCTTCCTGCACGATGGCCGCACCACCGACCTCGTCGAGGCGATCGAGGCCCACGCGAGCGGCTGGTTCCGGCGGTCGGAAGCGAACGCCGTGATCGCGCGCTTCGACGCGCTTGGGAACGATCGAAAGCAGGACCTCTTGAATTTCCTACGGGGCTTGTGACGGCAGGATCAGCCCTGCTGGCCGAAACTCACATTGCGATCAGCCCGGGAGCGATGGCTATGGGGGCCTACAGGCAGCCGAACAACCGATGGTTGCGGTTCGACTTTCGCCAAGCGAGCAGAAATCAACGGGTTACAGAACGTCGCACTGTCACCGGAAAAGTCACCCAACCTGTCTGTAGAGTCCTGTATGTATAGATTAGGTAGGAGTTCGCCCCACAAGGAGTCAAGGAGGTTCGGATGAATCGGATGAAGAAGACGCAGAAGAAGGCGGATTCGCCGGGGCTTCTGGACAGGGTCCTCAGCATGATCGTCCCAAACGACGCGGCGTCGAGGGCCGAGCGCGAGTTCTACCAGTTCGGCGAAGAGCACCGAGTTATTTTGAGGGCATTCGACGAGCACAGAATGCAGTGTGACGCATGTTTCAGGAGAGAGGGTCGGGCCAGAAGCGGCCTCTGTCCGACCGGGCAGAAGCTCATGGACGAAGCCGAGTCACTGATGGGTCAGATGGAGCGCCTAGGTGGCGCCTTGGGTTTCAATCGAGACCATTGAGAACGTGAAGCCATCCCCAGCCCCAGTCTGATCGTCATCGCGGCTTTGGCGGCGATGGCTTGCGGGGTGGCGGCCGGTGCGGCGGGCGCGCAGGCTTCGGGATCGGTTGCGCGGTCTTCGTTCGGAGCCAACCTTCCAGGTTCTGACGGGATCCACGGTTCCTCATTCGATCACCTCTCCCCTCTCACCAGCATGACATGGTTCTTCACCCGCCGGGGCCTCGTCCGCGAGCGTGGAACATCCGGGTGGTGGAGGGCGGGCCTTGACAACCAGAAGGTGTCCGCCCATGATCCACGCCGCAGACGAGAGGTATCCCTGAGAGGGAGGAGGCAACAGATGCCAAAGATCCTGCTCGTTGTCGCGCTGGGCGCAGTCTTGGCTTCTTCTGACTTGGTGTTCGCCGGAGAGGGTGATCCGAATCAGGGATGCAGCCTCTCGTCCAAAGTTGTCAATGGCGTCCAGAGCCAGCTCGCAGCGGTTGTGCCATTGGACAACGGCGGCATCTTCCGTCCGAGCCGGATGTGGTCCGCAGTCGTGGACCGGCAAGGTCGGCTCTGCTCGGTGATCGTGGTCGGCGATGCCTGGCCCGGGAGTCGGGCCATCGCGATCGCGAAGGCCAGCACCGCTAATGACTTCAGTAACGACGGCCTGGCGCTGTCCACGGCAAACCTATACTCCGCCACGCAGCCTGGAGGTTCCCTGTACGGCCTGAATAACTCCAATCCGTTCAATCCCGATTTTCTACAGCAGGGGACCGGCATTGGCAGGGTGCCCGGGGGCATCATCACCTTCGGCGGTGGGGTGGCGCTTTACTCGGGCGGTGAAGTGATTGGCGGCCTGGGCCTCAGCGGCGACAGCGCGTGCGCCGATCACGTCATCGCCTACCGCATGCGCCGGAATGCGGGGCTGGACGGGATTCCCGCGGGCGTCGGCTTCAGGGGAACAGACAATATCGATTACTTGACGCCGAACCAGCCACCGACGGGCTTCAAGCACCCGCATTGCTTCCCGCAGGATATTGCCCCCGGCAGTATCTAAGCGAGCGCACGCCAGGCACGAAGGGCCGATAGAGCCCGCCGCGGGGTGCCCCTTGACGCTTCGTGGCTTTCCTGATACGGCTTGGACCCCACGCCCCCGTGCCGCGCTCGACGCGAGCGCGGCGAGGGTCATCCGGTAACGGCAGCAGTCGAGGGAGGGCGCCATGGCGGTCCAAGTGCCTACGTCGGAGCAGATGCGGAACGTCGCAACCCGGTGCGGCCTGTCGCTGAACGACACGGACCTCGAGGCCTTTCGGCAGCTCTTCACGGGGTACGTCGCGGCGTACAACGCCGTCGATGCGATGCCGGACGAGGTGCCGGTGGTGAAGTATCCGCGAACGCCGGGGTACCGGCCGGGGCCCGAGGAGAATCGGCAGAACGCGTGGTACCGCAAGACGTCCATCAAGGGCGCGCCGAGCGGCAAGCTGAAGGGCAAGCGCGTCGCCATCAAGGACAACGTCATGGTCGCGGGCGTGCCGATGATGAACGGGGCCTCCACGCTCGAGGGGTACATCCCCGAGTTCGACGCGACCGTCGTCACGCGGATCCTCGACGAGGGTGGCGAGATCGTCGGCAAGACGCACTGCGAGTACTTCTGCCTCTCCGGCGGGAGCCACACGAACGCCACCGGGCCCGTGCACAACCCGCACCGCATGGGTTACTCGGCGGGCGGGTCGTCGTCGGGCAGCGCCGTGGTCGTCGCGCTCGGCGAGGCGGACATGGCGATGGGGGGCGACCAGGGCGGCTCCATCCGCATGCCGGCGTCATTCTCGGGGATCTGCGGGATGAAGCCGACGTGGGGACTGGTGCCGTACACCGGCATCATGCCCATCGAGATCTTCGTCGACCATACCGGCCCGATGACGGCCACCGTCGCCGACAATGCGCTGCTCCTGGAGGTCGTGGCGGGCGACGACGGCTATGACCCGCGCATCAAGGCGCCCAAGGTCCACCCGTACACCCGCATGCTCGGGGGCGGCGTCAGCGGGATGCGGATCGCGCTGGTCACGGAGGGGTTCAGGCAGCCGAACGGCGAGAAGGCGGTGAGCGAGAAGGTGACCGCCGCCGCGCGCCGGCTCGGCGATCTGGGCGCCAAGGTCGAAGAGGTCTCGATCCCGATGCACACCGCCGGGCCGGCGATCTGGACGCCCATCGGCGTCGAGGGCCTCACGCAGACGATGATGTGGGGCGACGGGTACGGTCTCAGCCGCTCGGACCTCTACGCCGTCTCGCTGATGGACTTCCACCGTGGCTGGCGGCAACGCGCCAACGAGCTCTCGGAGACGACGAAGCTCTTCCTGATGCTCGGGACCTACGTCCTCGGCCAGCACGGCTCGCGGTACTACGGGAAGGCGATGAACATCGTGCGGCGCCTCACGGCGGCGTACGACGCCGTCCTCGCCAGTCACGACCTCCTCGTGATGCCGACGACGCCGATGAAGGCGACACCGCTTCCGGGGCCGGGGGCGAGCCGGGAAGAGTACATCCAGCGGGCGCTCGAGATGATCGGTAACACGGCGCCGTTCGACGTGACGCATCATCCCGCCATGTCGGTCCCGTGCGGCAAGGTCGACGGGCTGCCGGTCGGCATGATGCTGGTGGGCAAGCACTTCGACGAGCCCACGATCTATCGCGCGGCCCACGCGTTCGAGCAGTCGGGCGACTGGAGGACGATGTGAGCGGCGGCTGAGGGGTACCCCCGGCCGGCGATGGAAGGCGTCATCTCGGCGGTCTTCGAGGTGCTGAACTTCGGCGCGATCATGGTGCTGGTCGTGCTCGGCCTCGGCGTGATCGCCGGCATGATGGGCATCTTCAACTTCGCGCACGGTGAGTTCGTGCTGCTCGGGGCCTACACCGTCTACCTCTTCCACACCTGGACGCTGCCGATCTGGCTCGGCATGCTCGCGGCGCCCGTGGTCGTCGCCGCCATCGCGCTCGTTCTCGAGCGGCTCGTCATCCGCCGGTTCTACGCCGTGCCGGTCATCGCCATGCTCGGCACCTACGCCGTCGGCCTCGCCATCCGGGAGTCGGTCCGCGGGCTGATCGGGGGCTTGTATCGCGCCGTCCCGGAGCCGCTGATCGGCTCGATCGACATCGGCGCGGTGCACATCGCGCGGTGGCGGCTCGCGATCGTGGTCATCACGGTGCTCGTCATGGTCGGCTGCTATCTTCTGCTGACCCGTACGGGGCTCGGCCTCACGGTGCGGGCGGCTCTCGAGAATCCGTCGCTGGCGCGGGCGTCCGGCCTCTCGACGACCCGCATCTACGCGGGGACGTTCGCGTTCGGCGCCGGGCTCGCGGGGCTGGCCGGAGCGCTCGTCGTCCCGGTGTTCTCGCTGTCCGCGGATCTCGGGATCCGCTTTCTCATCCAGGGGTTCCTCGCCGTGATGCTCGGCGGCGTCGGCAGCTTCGAAGGGTCGGTGGCCGGGGCCGCCCTGATCGGCGTCATGAGCGCGGCGCTCCCGTGGGGCGTCGCGCCGGTCCTCGCGGACGTGCTGGTTTTTCTCATTGCCGTGGTGCTCGTCAGACTCTGGCCGCGGGGACTGACCGCGGGAAGGACGGTGTGAGCCATGCGCGACGATAACGAGCCTCGCCACGACCCTTCGATGCCGAACCGCCGGCGGTTCCTCCAGAGCGCGGCGTGGACGTGGGGCGCCGTCGCCGCCGGCGCCGGGAGCTGGGTGCTCCGGCCGACCTGGGCGAGCGCCCAAGGGCCGATCAAGGTCGGCATCGCGACCGACCTCACGGGCGCGATCGGCTACGCCGGCAACGCCAACGCGAACATCGCGAAGCTGGTGGTGAAGGAGATCAACGGCAAGGGGGGCGTGCTCGGGCGGCCGCTCGAGCTGCACATCGAGGACACGGCGTCCAACGAGTCCGTGGCCGTCGCCAATGTCCGCAAGCTCATCCAGCGCGACAAGGTCGACGTGGTGTTCGGCGGCATCACGAGCTCGATGCGCAACGCCATCAAGGACGTGATCGTCACCCGGGGGCGCACGCTCTACATCTACCCGCAGCTCTACGAGGGCAAGGAGTGCACGCCGTTCATCTACTGCACCGGCCCCACACCAGCGCAGCAGTGTGACGAGTTCATTCCCTGGCTCATGAAGAACGGCGGCAAGCGCTTCGCGCTCCCGTCCGCCAACTATGTCTGGCCACACGTGCTGAACCAGTACGCGCGCAAGGTGATCGAGGGCAACGGCGGCGAGGTCATCTTCGAGGAGTACTATCCGCTCGACCAGGTCGAGTACAGCGCGACCGTGAACAAGATCATGACGAACAAGGTCGACGTCGTGTTCAACACGGTCATCCCGCCGGGGGTCGGTCCGTTCTTCAAGCAGCTGTACGAGGCGGGGTTCACCAAGCGCGGCGGCCGGTTGTCCTGCGTGTACTACGACGAGAACACGCTGAACATCAACGCGCCGCACGAGATCGAAGGGCTCGCGAGCTGTCTCGACTACTTCCGCGCCGTCACGAAGGACGAGCCCGGGAGCGCGCGGATCCAGGCGGACTACGACAAGCAGTTCCCCGGCCCGATCGTGTTCGCCGCCGGCAGCGCGGCCACGGGGATGTACCGTGGCCTCAAGCTGTGGGAGGCGGCGGTGAAGGAGGCCCGGTCCGTCGGCCGCGAGGCCGTGGCGAAGGCGCTCGACCACGCCAAGATCTCGGAAGGGCCGGGCGGTCCCGCGGAGATGGTGCCGGGCAAGCGGCACTGCAAGATGCGCATGTACACCGCGGTCGCGAAGCAGGGCGCCTACGACATCGTCGCGCGGAGCAAAGGGCTCGTCGACCCCAAGGAGTGCTGAGGCGGTGGCGCCAGCCACGATCGTCAGGGCGCTCGAGGCCGGGCTGCTCGTGACCTTCGCGCTGCTGCCGTTGGCGCTGGCCGACTTCTGGGTGATCTTCGTCACGCGGGTGCTGATCCTGGCGTTGCTGGCGCTCAGCTTCGACCTGGTCTGGGGCTTCGCGGGGATCATGAGCTTTGGACAGGCGCTGTTCTTCGGGTCGGCCGGGTACGGCGTCGCCCTCCTCGCGCGTGACGCGGAGGTCAGGTCGATCTTCGTCGTCTTGCCGGCGGCGGTCGTCATCGGGCTCGTGCTGTCGTCGCTCGTCGCCGCCTTCCTCCTCCTGGGCCGCAATCCCCCGAGCCTCACGTTCGTCGCCCTCGGAACGCTGACGGGCTCCTACGCCGCGGACCGCCTCGCGCGCGGCTGGTACTACCTCGGCGGCCAGAACGGGATCCCGTCGATCCCGCCCATGACGGCCGGGCCGACCGAGATCGGCGAGGGCCGGTCGTTCTACTACCTCGCGCTCGTCTTCCTCGTCGCGGTGTACGCGGCGTGCCGCTTCCTCGTCCGATCTCAGCTCGGCCTCGCGCTCGCGGGGATCCGCATCAACGAGGCGCGGATGGCGTTCTTTGGCTATCGGGTCCAGTGGCTGAAGGCCATCGTCTTCTCGGTCGCCGGCGCCATCGCGGGCGCCGCCGGTGGGCTCTACGCATTCCACGAAGGCTTCGTCTGGCCGAACATGCTCGGCGTGATCTTGTCGACGCAGATCGTGCTCTACACCCTGTTCGGCGGCGCGGGCACGCTGATCGGCGCCGTCGTCGGCGTCTTCGCCATCGAGGTCGTGAGCTTCGTCCTCGCCGACGCGTATCCCACGGTCTGGCCCGTGATCCTCGGCGTGCTGCTGCTGGTCGTGATCCTGTTCCGCCCGAGCGGCCTCATCGGCCTGGTGCTGGACCAGCGGGCGCGCGCCGGCGCGTTCCGCGTCGCCGTCCGGCGTCCACGCCACGTCCCTGGCAAGGCGGCCGATGGCGCTGCTTGAGGCGCGAGGCGTCACGAAGATGTTCGGGCAGCTCGCGGCGCTCGGTGACGTCGACTTCGTAGTGGAGGAAGGGCAGCTCCACGGCCTGATCGGCCCGAACGGCTCGGGCAAGAGCACGCTGCTGAAGTGCATCGCGGGGGCCGAGCTGCCCACCGCCGGGCGCATCACCTTCCTCGGCCAGGACATCACGGAGGTGACGCCGGCAGAGCGGGCCCGCGTCGGCCTCAGCCTGAAGTTCCAGGTGACGAGCGTGTTCCCCGAGCTGTCGGTCTACGACAACGTGCTGCTCGCGCTCCAGGCCCAGGATCCGCTGGCGAGGCTGACCTTCTCGCGGACCCGGGCGGCGCGGGACGAGCGTGTCCGCGCCATCCTCGACGATCTGCGCCTCGGCGAGCGCGCGGGAGTCCCGGCGAGCGTCCTGTCGCACGGCCAGCAACAGTGGCTGGAGATCGCCATGGCGCTCGCCGCTCGCCCTCGGCTCCTGCTGCTCGACGAGCCGACCGGGGGCATGAGCCTCGAGGAGCGGCGCGCGACGGGCGAGTTCCTGGTGACGCTCAGGCGTTCCTGCGCCATCGTGCTCGTCGAGCACGATCTGGACTTCATCCGGGAGATCTGCGACGTCCTCACGGTGCTCGACCAGGGCCACGTGCTCGAGAGTGGAACCGTCGAGGACATCCAGCGCAGCCGCAAGGTGCAGGAGGTCTACCTCACGCGTGTCTGACCGTCCGCTGCTCGAGGTGCGCGAGCTCTGTGCGTCCTACGACCGCAGCCAGGTGCTCTTCGGCGTGACGCTGACCGCGCCCCCGCGGGGCGCGGTCGCCGTCCTCGGCCGCAACGGGGCGGGGAAGACCACCCTGCTGAAGACGCTCATCGGTGAGATGCGCGTGGGGAGCGGCGCGATCGTCTTCGCCGGGCGCGACGCCACGCGGCTCCCGACCGAGCGCCGCGTGCGCCTCGGTGTCGGCTACGTGCCCCAGGAGCAGGGCGTGTTCGGTCGCCTGTCGGTCAGGGAGAACCTCGAGGTGGGCGCCTCGGCGTCCGGCGATCGGCGGGCGATCGACTGGGTGCTCTCGATGTTCCCGAAGCTCGGGCAACGCCTGCGGCAACCGGCGGCGACGCTCTCCGGCGGCGAGCGCAAGATGCTCGCGATCGGGCGGGCGTTGCTCTCGCGGCCGAAGCTCTTGTTGCTGGACGAGCCCACGGAGGGCGTCTGGATCGGCGTCATCGAGGAGATCGCCGAGCGCCTGCGAGCACTGGTGAAGGAGATGTCGATCGTGCTCGTCGAGCAGCACCTGGAGCTCGCCGTGAGCGTGGCGGACTACGCCTACGTCCTCGACCGCGGGCGCGTCGCCCTGGAGGGCAATTCCCGATCGGTCCGGGACGACCCGCGCCTCCTGCAGTACCTCGCCCCGTAAGGCGGTCGGCGCCGTTGCCCGTCAAGCGCTGAGGATCCGGTCGTCCGCCGTGGCGCGCGGGCTCTGGTAGAAGAGCCGGATCAGCACGGGCAGCACCGCGAGTGAGGCGATCAGGCTTGTGCCGCTGCCGATGGTCAGCAGGAGCCCGAGACTCCAGATGCCCTCGTGGTGTGCGACCAAGAGACTGCCGAATCCGGAGATGGTCGTCAGACCGTTGAGCGCTACTGCCATGACCGTGCTCCGGGCGAATGGCGGTCCGCCATACGTGCGCGCCTCGACGAAGCGCGTGACCACGTTCAGACCGTACTCCGCTGAGGCGCCGATGATCAACGGCACACCCCAGACGTTGGCGAGATTGAACTTGAGACCGACGAGATGCATGAGGCCGACGGCCCAGAGGGTGCCGAGAACGAGGGGAGCGAGCGCGAGAGCGGTCTCCCGGATCCGCCGGATCATGACCGCGCTGAGGACTCCTACGAGCACGAAGGCGTAGAGGGTGCCCTGGCGATACGCCTTCTCCATCCGACGAATGGACTCGTACGCGATCACCGGCGTGCCCGTCACGTCGGGATCGACGGATCGCAGCTCGTCGACGAATCGAACGGCGCCTTCGCGCTCCCAGATGTTCACCTTGGGGTGGATCTGGAGCAGAAATCGCCCGTTCTCGCTCACGAACTTGCGGCGCAGCTCCTGCGGCACATCGTCAGGCGTGACGGGGCGTGGCCGAATATTCCGCTGAAGGAAATGAAGCTTCTCGACGAAGTCGCGGGAGACTTGGCGTTCGTAGAAGCTCAACGCGGGCTCGATACGCGCGCGGTCACCGCGCTGGAGCGTTTCACAAAGCTCCGCGATCTGGCTCCGCACCTGCTGCACATCCGAACCCCGGTGATCCGCGCCCGCCTCGACGACAGCGAGCTCGAAGCGCCGCTCGAGTGTTCCGAGAGCGACGATCAGATGGTCGAGGTCGAGCGCCGGCGACCGGCCCACGCGGATCGGCGCAACCAGCGGCGCGAAGTCCCGGATGATCTTCAGTCTCGCCGGTTGCTCGCCGGGGATCCACGAGAGCGCGCTGTCGACGCCGGAAACGGATGAGAGTCGCTCGAAGGCATCCTGCTTTCGCCTGAGCTCGGAGAGGGACGTCGCCGTGGAGAGCGCGGAGAAGCTCGACCGTCCTTCCGTGCCGAGGATCCGCTGCTCCCAGATGACTGACTCGGCACCCCGGGCCTGGAGATTCAGAAGGTTGTAATCGAACCCGACGCTGGGGGCGGTCCAGAGCGAGAACGCCGTGAGGACCCCCGCTCCTACGAGGATGGCGGTGGGGTGCCGGGCCAGGGACTCGATGAGGAGGACACGAGCCGGCTCCAGGCTGACAGTGCGCTGGACGCCGGGAGGGCGTCCCGCCGATCGACGCCGATCCATGAGCACCAGCAGCGCGGGAAACACCGTCAGCATGGCGACGAAAGCAAGAAGCAGAGCCGTGCCTCCGACGAACCCGAGTTCCTGGACTCCGTGGAAGTCGGTCAACGCCAAAGCAAAGAACGTTCCGGCGGCCGTCAACGCGCCGAGGAGGATGCCCGGCCCGGTCCGTGCCGCGGTGATGTCGAGTGCCTCGGTCAGGCCGCGCCCCAACGCCCGTTCCTCATCGTAGCGAGTGAGGACGTAGATGCCATAGTCGATCCCGATGCCGATGACGATCGAGATGAACATCACCGAGAACACGGTCAGGTGGCCGACCGTCAGCGTGATCAGCGCCAGGGACCACGCCAGGCTCACCGCCAGGACGGCGAGCATGACGAGCGGCTGGCCGAGGCGCCGAAAGGCCAGGAGCAGCAGGCCCAGCGTCAGCGCGAAGGCCAGCCCGGCGGCCAGCTTGCTGTCGTCGAAGGCCGTGCTCATCTCGTCGTTCGACAGCGCGGGTCCGCCCGTGACGCCTGCCTGGACTCCGGGAAACTCCGCGTGGAGC
Organism: Candidatus Rokubacteria bacterium 13_2_20CM_69_15_1; assembly: GCA_001914535.1. Lineage (GTDB taxonomy): Bacteria > Methylomirabilota > Methylomirabilia > Rokubacteriales > CSP1-6 > 20CM-2-70-11. The sequence continues at coordinate 652 of MNCR01000108.1, read as the reverse complement.
CTGGCGATGCGTCGCCGGATCTCCTCGATGGCCGCACGGTCGTTGGTGAAGCTGCCGCTTCCGCCCACGGGATCCGCCAGGATGAATAGCAAGCTCTTGTCGTCGGAGAGGAAGTAGCCCGCGTCGCCGTCCGCGTCAGCGACCGATAGCAGCGTGCCCCACGGCGAGCGATATGGCGCCGGGCGCTCGACGCGTTCACGGATCCCCGTGAGGACGGTCTCGAGGAACCGGAGATCGCCGGACGTGGACCCATCTTGAAGACCGAGATCGAGGAAATGAGAGAGGAAAGCGCGGGCCATCTGCTGGTTCACGGCGTCCAGGAGCGGCACCAGGCCGGGGGCGGCCGCGAACGACGCGATGAAGTCCTCGTGATCGAAGATCTGCTCTCGGATTGCGCCGAGCTCTCCGGTCGAGAGATAGAGCAGGGCCCGCCCCTCGAAGTGCTGCGGGGTGAGGCGGTACGCGAGGTGATGGAAACGGATCGGACCGGTACGGAGTTCATGGACGAGGCGGGCCGCGTAGGCCTTCGACTCGTCCACCGTCCGGCCCCGTACCGCGACGATGAGCTCGTCCAACTCGCCGAAGTCCTTCGAGTACTCGCGATACCGCGTGACGTACGACTGTCCAGGGGGCAGCAGATGCAGCGAGGACG
>MNCR01000031.1 GCA_001914535.1 Candidatus Rokubacteria bacterium 13_2_20CM_69_15_1 | reverse complement strand
ACCGATGCGACCTTCAAGGTGGGCGGGCTCGCGGTGAGCCTCGTCGCGTTCCTGCTCTCGGTGTCGCTCTTCGTCGGCTTCGACGACGCCGTCGCCGCCTTCCAGTTTGAGGAGGTCCGGGCCTGGATGCCGGGCTTTGGGATCTCGTACCACCTTGGCATCGACGGCATCAGCCTCCTGCTCGTGCTGCTCACGACGTTCCTCACGCCGGTGGCGCTCGCCTCCGCCTGGCACGCGATCGAAAACCGGTGGAAGGAATTCGTGGTCACGATGCTGATCCTCGAGACGGGAATGCTCGGCGTGTTCGTGAGCCTCGACCTCTTCCTCTTCTACGTCTTCTGGGAGGCGATGCTGATCCCGATGTACTTCATTATCGGGGTCTGGGGCGGCGCCGACCGTATCTACGCCGCCGTGAAGTTCGTCCTCTACACGATGGTGGGGTCTGTTCTCATGCTCGTCGCGATCCTGGCCCTCTACGCCCAGCATGGCGCCGCGACCGGCACCTACACCTTCGACCTCCCGGTCCTCGCGCGCTGGGTGATCCCGTCGGGGCTGCCGCAGGACCTCATGTTCCTCGCCTTCGCGCTCGCGTTCGCCATCAAGGTGCCGCTCTTCCCGTTCCACACGTGGTTGCCAGACGCACACGTGGAGGCGCCGACGGCGGGCAGCGTGATCCTGGCGGGCGTGCTGCTGAAGATGGGCACCTACGGGTTCCTGCGCTTCTGCCTGCCGCTGTTCCCGGGGTCGAGCCTCACGTTCGGTCCACCTGTCTTGGCGCTCTCGGTGATCGGGATCGTCTACGGTGCCTGGGTGTCGACCGTGCAGCCCGACATGAAAAAGCTCGTCGCGTACTCGAGCGTCAGCCACCTCGGCTTCGTGATGCTCGGCATCTTCACCCTCACGCCGCAGGGGCTGGTGGGCGGCGTCATCCAGATGGTGAACCACGGCCTCAGCACGGGCGCGCTGTTCCTCCTGGTCGGCATGATCTACGAGCGCCGGCACTCGCGCCTGATCGCCGACTACGGTGGCCTCTGGGGCGTGGTGCCCGCCTTCTCGGCGCTGTTCCTGGTCGTGGCGCTCTCGTCGCTCGGACTGCCGGGACTGAACGGCTTCGTGGGCGAGTTCCTGGTCCTGGTCGGGGCGTTCCGGACGACCCCGTGGCTCGCCGCCCTCGCCACCACCGGGATCATCTTCGCGGCGGTCTACCTGCTCTGGATGTACCAGCGGGTGATCCTCGGCGAGATTACCCACGAGGCGAACCGTCGGCTCCACGATCTTTCGGTCCGCGAGTGGGCCCTGCTCGCGCCCGTCGTGGTTCTGATCGTCTGGATCGGCGTCTACCCGACGGCCTTCACCGGCAAGACCGGGGCGACGATCGAGGCCCTGATCGCCCATGTACGGTCGAAGGCGAGCGTGGCGCCGTGACGGCCGACCTCGTGCTCCCCCCGGTGCTGCTCGGGCCTCTGCTGCCCACGCTGATCGTGCTGGCCTCGGGCGCGCTCGTGCTGCTCCTCGACCTGCTGCCGCGCCGGCCGAGCCCGGAGCTCATCGCGGCGGTCGCGCTCGCGGGCGTCGTGGGCGCGCTCCTCGCGACGCTCGCGCGCTGGGGCAAGCCCGGCCGCGCCTTCAACGACATGGTCGTGCTCGACAACTTCGCCCTGTTCGTGGACGTCGTGATCTGCTATGCGGCCGCGCTGATCCTGCTCCTCTCGGTAGACTACCTCCGCCGGACCGGCGCGCAGTCCGGCGAGTACTACGCGCTTGTGCTCTTCGCGACGGCGGGCATGATGCTGCTCGCGGCCGCGGGCGACCTCGTCGTCCTGTTCCTGGCGCTCGAACTCATGTCGCTGTCGCTCTACGTCCTCGCCGGGCTCTTCACGCAGGCGCTCGCGTCGAGCGAGGCGTCGATGAAGTATTTCATCCTCGGCGCGTTCGCGTCGTCGTTCCTGCTCTACGGCATCGCGCTGACGTACGGTGCGACCGGGACGACGAACCTCGACCGCATCGCGGCGACCGTGGCCGGGCGGAGCCAGGACCCGATCTTCGTGATCGGGGTGGGCCTCCTCCTCGTCGGCTTCGGCTTCAAGATCTCGTCAGTGCCGTTCCACATGTGGGTGCCCGACGTCTATCAGGGAGCGCCGACCAGCGTGACGGCGCTCATCGCCACCGGGTCCAAGGCCGCCGCGTTCGCGGCGCTGATCCGCGTTCTGACCGTCGCGTTGCGCGGCGCGCAGGCCGACTGGACGGCGCTGCTCTGGATCGTCGCCGCGCTGACGATGACCGTCGGCAACGTCGCCGCGATCGCGCAATCGAACCTCAAGCGGATGCTCGCCTACTCGTCGATCGCGCACGCGGGCTACATGCTCGTCGGGCTGGTCGCCGGCGGGATCCCGGGCGTCGGCGCGGTGCTCTTCTACCTGCTGACATACACGTTCACGACCGCCGGCGCCTTCGGCGTCATCACCCTCTGCGAGCGCGGGCGCGCCGAGGCGGTCGAGGTCGGCGATTACGCCGGGCTGGCCGCGCGCCATCCGGTGCTCGCCGCGGCGCTCGGCCTCTTCCTTCTGTCGCTCATCGGGGTGCCGCCGCTCGCCGGCTTCGTCGGCAAGTTCTACGTCTTCGGCGCCGCGGTGCGGACGGGGTACCCCTGGAACCTCTGGCTCACCGTCATCGCCGTTCTCAACTCCGCGATCGCCGCCTACTATTATCTGCGAGTCGTCGTCTACATGTACATGCGCGAGCCCGAGGGCGCGCCCGTCGCCTATGCGCCCTCCTTGACCGGCGCCCTCGCGCTGGTCGTCGCGGTGGTCGGCATCGTGGCGCTCGGAGTCGTTCCCGGACCGTTCGTCGACCTCGCGCAGGTGGCCGTCGCCCCGCTCGTCCGCTGACGCCCGTGTGAGCACGTCCTTCAAGCTGCCGCACCGCGGCTGGCTCTTCGACCTCGACGGCACCGTCTACCGGGGCGAGGCGCTGATCCCGGGCGCTGGCGAGACGATCGCGGCGCTCCGCGCGGCGGGGCGGCGGGTCGCGTTCCTCTCCAACAAGCCGCTCGACACGCGCGCCGATTACGCGCGGAAATTGACGCGGCTGGGGATCCCCACGGTCGCGGACGACGTGATCAACTCCTCCCTGGCGCTGGCCCGCCACCTGCGCCGCCTGGATCCCGGTGCCCCCGTGTTCGTGATCGGCGAGCCGCCGCTCGTGGCCGAGCTCCGCGCCCACGGCTTCGAGGTCCGCACGGACGCCCGCGTTCGCTGGGTCGTGATCGCGTTCGATCGAACCTTCGACTACGCCAAGCTGAACACGGCGCTCCAGGCGGTGCGGGGCGGCGCGCGCCTGATCGCCACCAATCCCGACCGCACGTGCCCGACCGAGGACGGCGAGATCCCGGATTGCGCGGGCATGATCGCGGCCGTCGAAGCGGTGACGGCCGGCCGCGTCGAGGTGATCGTCGGCAAGCCCTCGCCGATCATCCTCGAGGTGGCGCTCGAGCGGCTCGGCCTGCCGGCGCGCGAGTGCGCCATGGTCGGTGACCGCATCGAAACGGACATGGTCATGGGCAAGCGGTTCGGGATCGCGACCGTCCTTGTGCTCAGCGGGATCACGCGCGCCGACGACCCGCGCATCGCCGAGGTCGGTCCCGACGCCGTGCTAGGATCGATTCGGGAGCTTTTTCAGACGACATGACGCGGCCCTCTGCCCTCGCCGACGGTGATTACGACGTCGTCGTGATGGGCGGCGGCATGGCGGGTGCCGGGGTCGCACGCGACCTCGCGCTGCGCGGCGTCTCGGTGGCGCTCGTCGAGAAGGACGACTTCGCCGCGGCCACGACGTCCCGATCGTCGAAGCTGATTCACGGCGGGCTCCGATATCTCGAGCTGTTCGACGTCGCCCTCGTGCGCGAGTCCCTGCGCGAGCGCGAGACGCTCAACCGGCTGGCGCCCCATCTGGTCCGGCCGCTCCCGTTCCTCGTGCCGATCTATCGCGACTCCTCGCGCGGCCTCATCAAGGTGCGGATCGGCCTCACGCTCTACGACTGGCTCACGCCCGGCCGGGACCGCGAGCGGTACCGCGTGCTCCGGCCGGTCGACACGCTCAGCCTCGAGCCCTCGATCCGCGCCGAGGACCTCCGAGGGGCCGGCTACTACTTCGACGACCTGCTCGTCTTCCCAGAGCGCCTCTGCCTCGAGAACGTGCTGTCGGCCTGCCGACACGGCGCGCGCGCGTTCAACTACGCCCAGGTGGAGGAGGTCGTCCGCGCGCCGGGCGGCGCCCCGGCAGGCGTCCGCGTCCGCGACCTCGTCACCGGCCGCGTCGTGACGCTCGGCGCGCGGATCCTCGTGAACGCGACCGGGCCGTGGGTGGACGAGCTTCGGGCGCTCGCGCGCGTGCGGGAGCGCGGCCCGTGCGTCCTCCGTCGGACGAAGGGCATCCACTGCCTGCTCCCCCGGCTCACCGACCACGCGATTTACCACTCGACGCAGGACGACCGGATGATCTTCGTGATCCCCTGGCGGGAGTTCTCGCTCGTCGGGACGACGGACACCGACTTCGACGGCGATCTCGATCGGGTGCACGCCGGGCGCGACGAGGTGAGCTACCTCCTCGGCGAGGTGCGGCGGGCGCTCCCGGACCCCCGCATCGCCTTCGAGCGGGTCGTCTACACGTATGCGGGCGTGCGGCCGCTCTCGTACGAGGAGGGGAAGGGCGCGTCCGACGTCTCGCGCGCGCACAAGGTCGTCGCCGAGGCGAACGGGCGCTTCCTGTCGGTCACCGGGACGAAGCTCACCTGCTTTCGGAGCCTCGCGGCCGAGCTCGGCGATCAGGTCATGCGCACGCTCGGCCGCCGGGCGCGTGCGCGTACCGCCCGGGTCACGCTCGACGGGCTCGACGCGGAGGTGGGGCGCGTCGAGGCGCACACCTGGCTCGACGTCTCCGCCGAGGTCACGGGCTCGGGGCTGGCCCGCGAGACGCTCGAGACGCTCGTGACGCTCCACGGGCGTGGCTATCCACGCGTCGTCGACCTCGCGGGGAAGGTTCCGGGCGGCACGGACCGACTCTGCCCGCGGAATCCCGACATCGTCGCGCAGCTCCACCTCGCCGTCCAGGACGAGATGGCCGTGTCGCTCCAGGACGTTCTGCTCCGGCGCACGGGCATCGGCACGAGCCTCTGCCAGGGGACCGATTGCGCGGAGCCGATCGGGCGGCGGATGGGCCAGCTTCTCGGCTGGACGCCGCGGCGTCTCGAGGCGGAGCTCGACGCCTACAGCGCTCACGTCGCGCGCTCGCGGAGGTTCAAGACGGCGTAGGGCGCGGCAGCGCGTATGCTATAGTGCGGCGCACCTGACACGTCACCCGCACCCGCGGTCGATCATGGAGGCGCTCATGACGCGGTGGCCCGGCATCGTCCTTGTTCTGTCCGGGGTGATCCTCTTCGGCGCCCCAGCGCCGTCCTTGGCGAAGACCGAGATCCATTTCTGGCACGCCATGGGCGGGCAGCTCGGTGAGACCGTCAACGAGCTGGTCAAGCAGTTCAACCAGAGCCAGCCGGAGTACGAAGTGAAGGCGCTCAACAAGGGGACCTACCCCGAGGTCCTCACCGCCGCGATCGCCGCGTACCGGCAGAAGAACCCGCCGCACATCGTCCAGGTCTTCGACGTGGGCACGCAGACCATGCTGTTGTCGGGCGCGATCTACCCGATCTTCCAGCTCATGAAGGAGCAGGAGATCCCGATCAACTGGGGCGACCTCATCAAGCCGGTGACCGGCTACTACTCGAGGGACGGCAACCTCTACTCGATGCCATTCAACTCGTCGAGCCCGATCCTCTACTACAACAGGGACGCCTTCAAGAAGGCAGGCCTCGCCGACAAGCCGCCGGCCACGTGGAAGGAGGTCGGCGAGGTCTCGAAGAAGGTCGTGGCAGCGGGCGCCGCGAAGTGTGGCTTCACGACGTCGTGGCCGTCGTGGACGATGCTCGAGAACACGTTCCCGTGGCACGACCAGCCCTTCGCGACCAACGCGAACGGTTATACCGGCCTCGACACCAAGCTGCTGATCAACGGCGAATTCGGCGTCAAGCACATCGGCCAGCTCGCGGCGTGGCAGAAGGAAGGGATCTATTCCTACGGCGGGCGCATGGGCCAACCGGACCCGAAGTTCATCAACGGCGACTGCGCGATGCTCATCCAGTCGTCCGCCGTCATCGGCAATTTCAAGCGGACGCTAAAATTCGAGTGGGGCACGGGACAGCTCCCGCACTGGGGAGCGCCGTACAAGCGACAGAACACGGTGGTGGGCGGCGCGACGCTGTGGGTCATGAGGGGCCAGAAGGCGTCCGACTACAAGGGGGTCGCCCAGGTCATGAAGTTCATCGCCGAGCCGCACCAGCAGACGTGGTGGCACGTGACGACCGGGTACCTGCCTATCACCCAGACGGCCATCAAGAACCTCGAGGCGAGCCTCCACTTCAAGAAGAACCCGGAGCAGTGGACGGCGCTCAGCCAGCTCCAGGCCAAGCCGACCGCCAACAGTCTGGGCCACCGGCTCGGCAACTTCGTGCAGATCCGCGAGGCGATCGAGGGCGAGATGGAGCACATCTTTGCCGGCAAGAAGACGGCCAAGCAGGGTCTCGACGACGCGGTCGCGAAAGGCAACGAGATCCTGAAGGAGTTCGCGGCGGCCAACACGCAGTAGCCGGGCGCGCGCCTCGATGAAGCGGGCGGTCTTCAAGAACCGTGGGTTGCCCTATCTGCTCGTGCTGCCGCAGATCGCGGTGACCCTCGTATTCTTTTTCTGGCCCGCCTTCGAGTCGCTCCGCCTGAGCGTCTTTAGGACTTCACCCTTCGGCGACAAGACGCTCTTCGTCGGGCTCGAGAACTTCGCAAAACTCCTCTCTTCGCCGGACTACTACCGGTCGATCGTGAACACGTTCGTGTTCGCCTTCGGCGTCACGGCCCTCGGTGTCGGGGCGGGGCTGTTCGTCGCGGCGCTGGCGACCCAGAGGATCCGCGGGCTCGCGGTCTATCGGACCGCCCTCCTCTGGCCGTACGGCATCGCGCCGCCCATCGCGGGTATCATCTTCCTCTTCATCTTCCACCCTTCGTACGGTGTGCTCCCGTACTGGCTGGCGTTCGTGACGTCATACGAGTTCAACTGGCTCCTCAAGGGGCCGCTGGCGATGACGCTGGTGATCATCGCGACGGCGTGGACCCACATCGGCTACAACATCGCCTTCTTTCTCGCGGGGCTCCTTGCCATTCCGACCTCGGTGCTCGAGGCGGCGAGCGTGGACGGGGCGGGGCCGATCCGGCGCTTTCGGTCCATCGTCTTCCCGCTGCTCTCGCCGATCACGTTCTATCTGCTGGTCGTCAATCTGATCTTCTCGTTCTTCGGGTCCTTCGGCGTGATCCACGCCGTGACCCAGGGCGGACCGGGGAACGCAACGGAGATCATGGTCTTCAAGGTCTACAAGGATGGGTTCGTCGGGCTGAACCTCGGGTCGTCCGCCGCCCAGTCCGTGCTGTTGATGATCGTGGTGATCGTCCTCACGGCGCTGCAGTTCCGCTTCGTCGAGCGGAGGGTGACCTACACGTGAGCGGCGACGGGGCGATCGCCGCGCCGGCCCGCGTCGAGGCGCTCCCTGACGTCGCGGAGTCGCCGCGGCGGAGACCGCTCGACTGGGGGAGCCTGATCGTTCACGCGCTCCTGCTGGCCTGCGTCGCGGTGATCGCGTTCCCGCTCTACTATGCCTTCGTGATCTCGACGCAGACGGTCGAGGAAGTCGTCGCCCGGCCGCCGATCCTGAGACCATCGGGAAACATGGTTCAGAACTACGTCGAGGCGTGGACGCGCGCGCACATGGCGCGACTCCTGTGGAACAGCGCCGTCGTCGCGGTCGTGTCGGCGCTCGGCAAGATCGCGATCTCGATGCTCTCCGCCTTCGCGATCGTCTACTTCAACTTCCGCGGGAAGCCACTCGCCTTCTGGATGATCTTCGTCACGCTCATGCTGCCGGTGGAAGTGCGGATCATGTCGACGTACGAGGTGATCGGCAACCTCGGCTGGCTGAATTCATACGCGGGGCTCACGATCCCGCTCATGGCCTCGGCGACCGCCACGTTCCTGTTCCGCCAGTTCTACCTGACCGTCCCCAACGAGCTGGTGGAGGCCGCGCAGCTCGACGGCGTCGGCCCCATGCGGTTCCTCTGGTCGTTCCTTCTGCCGCTGTCGTGGGCCAACGTCGCCGCCCTCTTCGTCGTGCTCTTCATCTTCGGGTGGAACCAGTACCTCTGGCCGCTGATGATCACGAACACCGAGGCGATGCGCGTGGTCGTGATCGGGCTCCAGGACATCATCCCGCGGACCGGCACGCACGTTCCGGAGTGGAACGTCATGATGGCCGCGGCCATGATGGCGCTGCTGCCCCCCGTGGCGGTCATCCTCTTCATGCAGCGCTGGTTCGTGAAGGGGCTGATCGAGAGCGAAAAGTGACGCGTCTGGCGGCGCACCGTGGCGGCGCGGCCCTCTGGCCCGAGAACAGCCTCCTCGCCTTCCGACAGGCACTGGCGCTCGACAGCGACCTGCTCGAGTTCGACGTTCACTTGACTTCCGACGGCGCGCTCGCGGTTATCCACGACCCGACGCTCGACCGGACGACCGACGCGACCGGCCCAGTCGCCTCGCGTACCGCGGCGGAGCTCGGCCGCGTGCGGCTCCGCGGGCCCGACGGCGCGCTCACCGACGAGCGTGTGCCTATGCTGGGGGAGGTGCTGGCGCTCGTGGCGCCGTCGCGGACCGGGCTTCTCGTCGAGGTGAAGGCGCCGGCCGCTGGCGTCGGTGTCCGCTACGAGCGCCGCGGTGGCCGGGCCGTCGCCGTACCCGGTCCCCGCTATGAGGGACTGGAGGAGCGGCTGGTCGCGTCGCTCCGGGGCGCAGGGTTCCTGTCGCGCTCGACCATCATGGCGTTCAACCCCGACGTTGTGGCCACGATCCGCGCGCACGTCCCCGACCAGCGCACGGCGCTCCTCGTCTCGGCCCACCACGTCGGACAGGCGGGTGGGCGTCCCGAGGACGCGGTCGCGTGGGCGGTGGCGGCGGGCGCCACGGATGCCGGCCTCCAGTACACGCTCGTCGACGCGGCGGTGGTCAGCGCGGCACGAGCCGCTGGCTTGCTCCTCGGCGTCTGGACCGTGAACCAGGAGCGCGCGATCCGACGGCTCGTGGAGCTCGGGGTGGACGTCCTCACCTCCGACCGCCCCGACGTGGCCAAGCGCGTGCTCGCGCGCGCGCCATGAAGCGCACCGTCCTCGTCCTGATGGCGGCCCTGAGGTCGACCTCCGCCGGATGATCGGCCTCCGCCCCGACCTCGCAAAGCGGCTCGTGAGCCAATGGCCGCGTCGCACCTTTCTCGGGCCACCCACCCGTTGGCCCCGGGCTCGCGGCGCCCGATAAATGGCCGCGTCGCACCCTTCTCGGGCCACCTACCGTTGGCCTCGGGCTCGCGGCACCCGATAAATAAATGACCGCGCGCCGCTACGTTCTCGCCCTCGACCAGGGCACGACTGGCTCGACGGCGTTGGTCGTCGATCCCGACGGCCGCGTCCTCGCGCGCGGCTACGCCGAGCTGACGCAGTATTTCCCGCAGCCTGGATGGGTCGAGCACGATCCCGAGGAGATCTGGGCGACGGTCGAGCGCGCGGCGCGGGCCGCGCTCACGGAGGCGCGCGTCGGTGGCGCCGAGGTGGCGGCGATCGGGATCACCAACCAGCGCGAGACGACCGTCCTCTGGGATCGTGCAACGGGAGCGCCCATCCACCGCGCGATCGTCTGGCAGTGCCGACGGACGGCGCCGATCTGTGACCGCCTGCGCGCCCAGGGGGTCGAGCCTCTTGTGAAGGAACGCACCGGGCTCGTCCTCGACGCCTACTTCTCCGGCACCAAGATCGGCTGGCTCCTCGATACGATCCCGGGCGCGCGCTCCCGAGCCGAGCGCGGCCAACTGGCATTCGGCACGGTGGACGCGTGGCTCCTCTGGAAGCTCACCGGTGGCCGCATGCACGCCACGGACGCGAGCAACGCCTCGCGAACGCTCTGCCTGAACCTCGAGACGGGGGACTGGGACGACGAGATGCTGAAGCTCCTCGGGGTCCCGCGCGCCGTGTTGCCGGCGATTCTCGGTTCCTCGGGCGCCCTCGGCGACACCACGGACCTCGGCTGGCTCCCGCGCGGCGTGGCGATCGCCGGGATCGCTGGCGACCAGCAGGCGGCGCTTTTCGGGCAGGCGTGCCACGCGCCCGGCGCGGCCAAGAATACCTATGGCACCGGATGCTTCATGCTGCTCAACACGGGAGCCACGCGGGTGGCCTCGTCGCGGGGGCTCCTCACGACGATTGCGTGGCGGATCGGCGGCCGCACGACGTATGCGCTCGAGGGCAGCGTGTTCATCGCCGGCGCCGCGATTCAGTGGCTGCGCGACGGTCTTGGGCTCTTGGGGCATGCGGCAGAGAGCGACGCGATGGCGCGCTCAGTCCCCGACACGGGCGGCGTCTACTTCGTGCCGGCCTTCGTCGGGCTCGGCGCGCCGTACTGGGACATGTACGCGCGCGGGACGATCGTGGGGCTGACGCGCGGGACGACGGGCGCGCACCTGGCGCGCGCGGCGCTCGAGGCGATCGCGTTCCAGAGCCGTGACCTGCTGGAGGCGATGGTGGCCGACGCCGGGATCGCGATACCCGCGCTGCGCGTGGACGGCGGCGCCGCGGCGAACGACTTTCTCTGCCAGTTCCAAGCGGACATCATGAATGTCACGGTCCTGCGGCCGAGCGTGATCGAGACGACCGCGCTCGGCGTCGCGTACTTGGCGGGGCTCGGCGCGGGCCTCTGGCGGTCGCTCGACGACGTGGGCCGGTGCGCAGCGATCGGGCGAACCTTCACGCCCGCACTGGACGCCGCAACGCGCGCTGAGCGCTGCGAGGGCTGGCGC